>CATYEN010000027.1 GCA_958405565.1 uncultured Collinsella sp.
GATTTGCAGCGACGGACCTCAGGACGCTCTTACACCACGTCTGCGCGCGCGACCCTAGGTTGGCCGCTCTAGGGGTTTACAGGGATCGCTCAGGCGCCATTTTGGGCGGATTTGCCTGCTACTAAAATGGCAACAGTACTCATATTTGCCCTTTTTTGCCCACAGCCCCTTGGCATGTTGTTACGAAGCCGCCCCTGGACTGGAATTGACAGCCCAGGGGCGGCTTTCGCTTGTCGAAGGAGTGTCCCAAGGTGTCGGCATAAAAGGAACGTCCCTAGCTGCCGGATTACTTGTCGGTGCCCAGCTTGTGCGGCTTGAAGGCGAGGGCATTGACGAGCGCGTCGGTGGCGGACTTCACCGCTGCCGGCTGCGGGTCGTTGACGTGATCCTCGGGGTGCACGGGCAGGTCCTTCTTGACCGCGTCGTGAATCAAGTTGAGGTATTCGGTCACACCGGTGGTCGACAGGTGCGTGCCGTCGCCATCGAACAGGTCATTTCGGTTGGCGCTGTATCCGTACCAGTCGATAACGCGCACATTCTTGTAGCGCGTGGCGGCGTTGGCAATGGCCTGGTTGGTCGAGCCAACCCACGGCTGCGGGCTGCGCGTGTTTACAAACACGACAATGCGCTTGTCTCCCGCATCGGCCATGATGGCGTCGATCTGGTCATCGGTCACCAAGCCGTTGGTACCCAGGGCAAAGACCACGATTTTGCCGGCAAGATTCTGCTGGATATAGCCCCCAAATGTCGCGCGGCCCGCATCGAACTGGCGGCCCTTTTCGGCATCGATGTGGCTGTGCGGGAACACGCCGTCAAAGGAATCCACGGCACGTAGCGACACGGAGTCGCCGATCATGAGCAGGTCGTAGGAGCCATCGGGGAAGCCATCGTTGTCCTTGTCGGTGTCGTCGGCTGCCTGTTGGTCCGTGGGTGCGGCGTTTTTAGCTTCCTTGTTGAGGACTTCGGCGCCCTCGCCACTGAGCGCGGAGGTTTCCGGCACAAAGACCAGGCCGCCCAGCGCGATGACAAGCACGATGCCGCAAGTGGCACACGCAGGAATATGCGAGCGCACCCAGTTGGCGGGCGTGGTGGTGCCATCGCGGAACTCGGAGACAGTGCGCCCAAAGGCGCCCTTCCTAAACGGCGTCTCGATAAAGCGGTAGGAGCATTCGGCCACGGCTACCACCAGCAGTACCTGCAAAATATACTGCCACCAGGGCGTATCGTTGATGTTGGCAACCGGGTTCATGAGCAGCAGCAGCGGATAGTGCCACAGGTAGATGCTGTACGAGCGCTTGCCAACCCATACGAGCGGCTTGGCGGATAGCGCGCGGGCAACCATTCCCTGGGGCTGCACGCAGGCAGCGATGACCATGAGCGTGAGGATGGAGCACAGCAGCGTGCCGCCGCGATACTGGAACGCCGTGTAGCCGTTGGTGAACGCGACCATGGCGGCAAGGCCAACCAGACCCACGACGCCCAGCACATCGATGGATGCGGGCGAGGACCAAAAGCGCACGAGCGCGCTCGGCTGGGCCGGGGCGGCTTCGGCTGCGTTGTCGGCCTTCGCGTCCTGCTTGTCCTCGGCATTCTTGCCGTGCTTGGCGACGAGGCGGTCGAGCCCCAGGCGACGCGCGAGGCGCACGGGCGCTAGGTCGCGATCGGGGATAAAGGCCATCCAGGCACCCAACAGCAGCGAGAACACGCGGGTGTCGGTGCCGTAGTACACGCGGCTGGGGTCGGCAGCAGGGTTGTAGAGCACCATCATGGCGATGGCGGAAACCGCAGCCAGGCCCAGAACCACGCGACGCGTGCTGGGCTTGCTCATATGCATGGATACCATGGCAAGGAGCAGCGGCGGCCAAATCAGGTAGAACTGCTCCTCGATGGCGAGCGACCAAAAGTGCGTGAGCGGCGAGGGATCGCCCAAGGCGTTGAAGTACGAGACGTCCTGCGCAATCTGCCACCAGTTGTTGAAGAACAGCAGCGACGGCAGGATGTCGGGACGCATCTTGGTGAGCATCACGTGGTTAAAGATCGTGCACAGCGCGCAGGTCACCACCACGACGGTCACTACGGCGGGGAACAGGCGGCGGATGCGGCGAATCCAGAAGCTCTTGAGGTCGATGCGTCCGGTCTTGGCGACTTCGTTGAGCAGCAGGCGCGTGATCAGATAGCCCGAAAGCACAAAAAAGATCGTGACGCCGAGCAAGCCGCCTTGCGCCCATGTGAGGTTGAGGTGGTAGAGCACCACCGCGACAACGGCGAGCGTGCGCAGGCCGTCGAGGGCGGGAATGTAGCGGGATTTGGGACGAGCGGGCGTCTGGTCTGCGGTGGCGTCGCTGGCATGGTCCGCTTTGTTGGCGGGCGCACGATGAGGGCTCGGGGCGCGTCGCGAGCCGCCGGTGCGGCGCTCGGCCCGCGGACGTTCGTGCGGCGCCGGTTCGTTGCCCGTGCGGCGTCGGCCGCGTGAGCTCGATTGCGGGAATTGTTCCATAAAACATCATCCAATGACGAGAATAATCAGCACGTATTCATTGTAGCCGCCTGCTCCTGTGAATGCTTGCTGCTGGCGCAACCTCAAGCGCGCGTTCACATCAAAGTGAACTAAAGTTATAGAGGTGCGAAAGCATACGATTGACGGCCGACGGTGGGCAAAAAGCCCGCGGATGAGGAGGTTTCCATGGCAGATCGCGGCATCGTTGCGGTGTTCGGCAGCATGAACATGGACCTTTCGGTGGCGTGCGAGCGCATGCCGCGTGCGGGCGAGACCGTCGGCGGAAGCGGTTTTATCACCAACGCCGGCGGCAAGGGTGCAAACCAGGCTGTCGCCGCCGCGCGCATGGGTGCGCGCACGTGCATGATCGGCGCCGTCGGGCGCGATACATTTGGTGACGCACTGGTGGCGGGGCTCCAAGATGCTGGCGTGGGCGTTGAGTTTGTGGCGCGTCGCGACGACGTGGAGACGGGCACCGCGACTATCATTCGCTGCGAGAACGACAACCGCATCGTGTTATCGCCGGGCGCCAACCATGCGCTTTCTGGCGAAGACGTTGCCTGCGCGCTGCGCTATCTGGTGGCCGATGAGCTCGACGCCAATATCTGCGACCTCGCCCCGGCGGCCGGCGGCGTCTTTATCGCCCAGGGCGAATGCGACCTGATGGCCACGGCCGCGGCGCTCTCTTGCGCCCACAGGCTGGGGTTCTATACGGTCTTTAACCCGGCGCCGGCGTGCGACCTGCCGGCGGGAGCGTGGTCTGCGGTCGACTTGGTTTGTCCCAACGAGACCGAGTGCCAGGCGCTGACGGGCATCTTGCCCACGGATGACGCGAGCTGCGTGGCCGCGCTTGGGGCTTTGCTCGCCAAGGGCGCCGGTGCCGCGGTCATCACGCTGGGCGGATCCGGGTCGGTTACGCTCGGCGATGACGGAGGGCTGCTGCGCATGCCGGCGCTTTCGGGCGAGGTGGTCGACACCACGGCTGCGGGCGATACGTTTATCGGCGCACTTGCGGCGGCTCGGCTGCAGGGCTTGCCTCTCTTTGAGTGCATGGCCGCGGGCGCTCGCGCCTCGGCAGTGACGGTGTCGCGCCTGGGTGCTCAGCAATCGATTCCCACGCGCGCCGAAGTTGAACATAAGTTTGGTTTAGATGGTTTAGACGGAGAAGCGGAGTAGAACAATGGCAACCAAGAAGCTGATCCTTGATTTGGATATGGGCGTGGACGACGCGATGGCGCTCGCCTACGCCATCGCGAGCCCCGAGGTGGAGCTCGTCGGTATCACCACGTGCTTTGGCAACGTGCGCGTCGAGCAGTCGGCGCATAACTGTCTGGCGGTGCTTGACCTGTTGGGCCGCCCCGAGGTGCCGGTGTACCTGGGCGCCGATCGTCCCATTAAGGCGAACGAGCCCTATACGCCGCCGGCGTCCACCACGCTCATCCATGGTAAAAACGGCATTGGCGGCGCGAGCGTGCCCGCATCGCCCTACGAGCCGGTGGGGGCGACATCGGCCGATGGCAATGCGGCGGTCGATTACCTGATTGATGCCGCGCGTACCTATGGGCCCGATCTGGTCTACGTTGCGACCGGCCCGCTCACCAATCTGGCGCTTGCCCTGGAGCGCGATGCGGCGGCGATGATGTCCATCGGCCGCGTGGTCGTGATGGGCGGTGCGCTTACCGTGCCCGGCAACGTGAGCGCGGGCGCCGAGGCCAATATGGCAAGTGATCCCGAGGCGGCCGATGACGTGCTGCGTTCAGGTCGCAAGCTCACCATGGTGGGCTTGGATGTGACGCACCGCGTGGTGCTCACGCGTCGCGACATTGCCGGCTGGACGGGCTCAGGCACCATGGCAGGCTGCGCGTATGCGAGCATGGTCGAGCACTACATTGGTTCGTACGAGATGAACGCTCCCTACCTGGGCGGCTGCGCGCTGCACGACCCGTTGGCCGTTGCCGTGGCGATTGATCCCACGCTCGTGGGCGCACTTGGCTGCAACCTGCGCGTGGACCTGCTCGGCGAGTATCGCGGCCGCACTATCTGCGATGAGCGCCGCGTGGCCGACCCCGACAAGAGCGCGCTTGTGGCGCTGACCGTCGACGCCCCGCGCTTCCTTGCCGAGTTCAAATCCCGCATGGCCAGTGTCCTGGGCTAAGCGACCCGCTCGCCCCGTTCCCAAAGTAGTCATTTTGGGACGGGGCTTTTTTAGCTACTTTGGCGATGATTTTTAATCCCCGTCCCAGAAAAATCATCGGGTGGCAAAACAGTCAAAAAGCTGCGTCCCAAATTGGCGACTATGTTGGTTTGCCTATATAGCTAGCTGCCGTAAACAGATTGAACACCGTTTATAGAATTAACGTGACCGTTAGCCTAAAACCCATTGTTCGCTCGAAGCCCTCGTGGTTGCATGGGTAAGAAAGCCTAGATAATTGGCACATGTACGTTTAAGTGGGGGCAGCATGAAAGAGTTCTTTGGCATCGACGTGGGCGGTACGGCAGTTAAGTGGGCCGTGCTGGGTGAGGATTACTCCATCCGAGAGCGCGGTAGCCTGCCGACTAGTTTTAGCGCGGCCGAAGAAGTGGTCGAAACCCTGATTGGCCTTGTCGAGCCGTATCGCGAGCGCGTCTCCGCTGTGGGCGTAAGCGCGCCCGGCGGCATCTACGAGGGCGACGCGGACGGCACGATCCATCGCGGCGGCGCTTTGACATACATGGACGGTTGCCCGCTGGGAAGGCTCTTGCGCGAGCGTCTTGGCATGCCGGTGTCTGTCAATAACGACGGCAAATGCTGTGCGCTTGGCGAATATGCGGCGGGCGCGCTACGTGAGCATCGTATTGGCGTGGTACTTGCCATTGGCACCGGGATTGGCGGCGGCATCGTTATCGACGGTCATGTCCTTCGCGGCTCGCATGGTTTTGCCGGCGAATTCAGCTTTCTGCGCAATGATGTGACGCGTGCGGCGGCGATGGACAACGTGTTTGCCGGCACAGGCGGCTGGCGCGCGCTGCGCGATGCTGCTGTGGCGGAGAAAGGACTGCCGGCAGATACTGCCGTGGACGGGCGCCGCGTCTTCGAGTGGATCGAGGCCGGCGACGAGGCGGCCCAGCGCGCTCTCGACCGCTATGCGCGTACGTTTGATGCCCAGCTCGTAAACCTGCAGGCCGTGCTCGACCCCGAGGTCTTTGTGATTGCGGGTGGCATTTCGTGTCATCCCGAACTCATTGATGCGCTTCGCGCCCAGATGTCGGCCGCGCTCGCTGGCTACGAGGGCGGTTTTGCCGGCATCCCCGAGCCGCAGATTAAGGTGGCCGAACTCGGCAACGATGCCAACCTGTACGGAGCCGTGCAGGAGGCCATGCGCCTCTAAAGGTAGTCAAAAAAGCCCCGTCCCAAATTGGCTACCGGTAAAAAGTGGCCGTTGGGGGAATAGTCGAGCCGCAACGCTTGACAACAGGGTAAACTAGCTACTAAACATTTACTATTCTGTTTAGATTGAATTTTCGGTCGTTTAGTTGCCGAGCCAATGAGCTCGGCCGCGACCGTCGCTAGGGAGAAACGATGGCCAAAGCAAGTGTCCGCGAGATCAGCCGCATCACCGGCTTTTCGCCCGCGACCGTGTCCAACGCGCTCAACCGCAAGCGCAGCGTGAGCGAAGAGACCGCTAAGATCATCCTTGAGTGTGCGCAGTCACTCGGCTACCAGCAGTCGACGCAACTCGAGAGTATCCAGTTCGTGCTTGCGCGCAAGACGGGTGCCATCCTGGACGAGAGCACCTTCCACCCTGCGGTTATCGAGGGCGTGGAGCGCCAGGCGCGCCGCCATGGCATGAGCACGAGCTTTGTCACGCTCGACTTTAGCGACCTGGACGCCGTGCGCCCGCAGGTCGAGGGGCTGATCGCCGATCCGTCGGCCGCCATCGTGCTGATGGGTACCGAGCTGGGCGAGGAGGACTACGCCCTGTTCGCCAACGCTGCCGCCCACCTGATCGTGCTCGACGGCTGGAGCGACCGCCAGTACTTCGATGCCGTGGTCATCGCAAATACCGACTCAGTGCTGCGCGCGGTGGACCATCTTATCGAAAAGGGCCACAAGCAGATCGGCTATCTTGCCGGCGACCTGCGTATCCGCAACTTTAAGGATCGCGAGCGTGGCTACCGTCAGGCGCTTGAGGACGCGGGCCTTGAGCCCAACCCGGCATGGCACATCACGTTGGGCACCACGCTCGAGGGCGCCTATCACGACATGGGCGCCTGGCTCGATACCGTCTCGCGCGACGACCTGCCGACGGCCTTTTTTGCTGAGAATGACGTGCTCGCCGTTGGCGCCATGCGTGCCCTCAACGAGCACGGCGTGCGCGTTCCCGACGACGTGTCGATGATCGGCTTCGACGACCTGTCCGTGGGCGCCTTCTCCAATCCGCCGCTCACCACGGTGCATGTTCCCAAGCACGAGGTGGGCGAGATCGCGGTGCGCCGCCTGGTGGGCAACATCCGCAACCCCAAGAGCTACACCTGCAAGACGGCCGTCTCGACCTACTTTGTCGAGCGCCAGAGCGTGCGCGAGCTCTAGGCGAAAGCGCCGCCTACTCGCGATAAATGCGCCCGCGTTACGGCGGACACACAGAGCATCACAGATAGAGGGTCCTTCGGGGCCCTCTTTTTTGTTCCCCTTGTATGTTCAGATTGTTTACATACCGTTTAGGCTGATTTCTCTACCGTTTACGGGTATTTCGCGTTAAACTTCTAAACAGAAGAGTAAAACATTTAGTAAACAGAACAAAACGAAACATGCGTCTGTTTACTGAACATGTGACTAGGGGAGGACGTACATGGATAAGATCAAGCTCGGTTTTGTGCCTACGCGCCGCAGTATCTTTAGCGCGCCGGACGCGATCAAGTATCGCGGCCTGACGGCTGACCGTCTGCGCGAGATCGGTGTCGACATCGTCGATATCGACGACATCAACGACGAGGGCCTGCTGTTCGACGACAGCCATATCGAGCCCATCGTCAAGAAGTTCCGCGCCGAGGGCGTCGACGGCATCATGCTGTGCCACGCCAACTTTGGCACCGAGTACGTCTGCGCCCGCCTTGCCCGCGAGCTCGGCCTGCCTGTGCTGCTGTGGGGCCCGCGCGACGAGCGCCCCGAGCCCGACGGCACCCGCCTGCGCGACAGCCAGTGCGGCCTGTTCGCGACCGGCAAGGTCCTGCGCCGCTTCCAGGTACCCTTCACCTACATGACCAACTGCCGCCTGACCGATCCCGAGTTCGAGCGCGGCGTCTGGGACTTCCTGGCCGTGTGCAACGTCGTCAAGACCTTCAAGCACACCCGCATCCTGCAGATGGCCACCCGTCCGTTCGACTTCTGGTCGACCATGTGTAACGAGGGCGAGCTGCTCGAGAAGTTCAACATCCAGCTTTCGCCCATCCCCATGACCGAGCTTGTCCAGGCCGTGCGCGACGCCCAGGCCGACGAGCAGGCCATGGCCGCCATGCTTGCCCACATCGCCGACAGCTTTGAGATTTGCATTCCCGAGGACAAGGTTCCCGCGGTCGCTGGACTCGCCATCGCCATGAAGCGCCTGGTCGAGAAGTACGGCTGCAACGCCGGCGCCATCCAGTGCTGGAACGCCCTGCAGGACGAGCTGGGCATTATGCCCTGCGCCGCCAACGCCATCCTCAACGAGATGGGTATCCCCGTCGTCTGCGAGACCGACATCCACGGCGCCATCACCGCGCTCATGGTCGAGGCCGCCGATCTTGGCCGTCACCGCGGCATGTTCGCCGACTGGACCGTCCGCCATCCCGACAACGAGAACGGCGAGCTGCTGCAGCACTGCGGCCCCTGGCCCTGCAGCTGCGCGGCCGTCAAGCCCAAGCTCACCTATCCGCTGGCCTTCGATCACCCCGGCGCGCTGACGGCCGAGGCCAAGCACGGCGACCTCACCCTTGCCCGCTTTGACGGCGACAACGGCGAGTACTCGCTGCTGCTGGGCAACGCCCGCGGCATCGACGGCCCGGCCGGCATGGGCACCTACCTGTGGGTCGAGGTCGAGAACCTCAAGCGCCTCGAGGCCAAGATCGTCGAGGGCCCCTACATCCACCACTGCGTGGCCATCCACGCCAACGTGGTGCCGGTGCTGTACGAGGCGTGCAAGTACATCGGCATTGTCCCCGACCTGTACGATCCCATCGAAGAAGACGTCAAAGCTTACCTGCGAGGAGAGTAGAAATGGCAACTATCGAAGAGCTTGAATCCCTGCGTTGGGACCTTCGCCGCGATTGCGTCGATATCATCATGGCTGGCGCCGGCGGGCACATCGGCGGCGACATGTCGGTCATCGATGCGCTGATGACCCTCTACGCCAACCACCTCAACATTTCTCCCGAGACCGTCGACGATCCCAACCGCGATCGCTTCGTGCTCTCCAAGGGCCACGCCATGGAGGCCTACTACGCGGTGCTCTGCCACGAGGGCTATCTTGACCTCGATGACGTCAAGGCCCGCTTCTCCAAGTTCGGCAGCCCCTACATCGGCCACCCCAACAACAAGCTCAAGGGCATCGAGATGAACTCGGGCTCGCTGGGTCACGGCCTGCCCGTGGCCGTCGGGATGGCGCTTGCCGGCAAGATGGATGGCCGCGACTACCGCGTCTACACCATCATGGGCGACGGCGAGCTTGCCGAGGGCTCGGTCTGGGAGGGCGCCATGAGCGGCGGCAACTACCAGCTCGATAACCTGTGCGCGCTCGTGGACCGCAACCGCCTGCAGATCAGCGGCAGCACCGAGGACGTCATGAAGCAGGATTCGCAGGAGGAGCGCTGGGCCGCCTTCGGTTGGAATGTGCTCTCCATTCCGGGCAACGACGTCCAGGCCATCGACGCCGCGCTGACGCTGGCCGCCGAGACCAAGGGCAAGCCCACGGTCATCATCCTCAACACGGTGAAGGGCTATGGCTCGCCCATCATGGAGGACAAGGCCGGCTGGCATCACCATCTGCCCAACGACGAGGAATATGTCCGGATCATCGCCGATTTCGCTGCCCATAAGGAGGCCATCAATGGCTAACAAGATCGCCAACCGCAAGGTTATCTGCGACACGCTGCTCGAGGCCGCCGCAACCGACAAGGACATCGTCGTCCTGTGCTCCGACTCCCGTGGCTCCGCGTCGCTCACGCCGTTCTTCGATCAGTATCCCCAGCAGTCCGTCGAGGTCGGCATCGCCGAGCAGGACCTGGTGAGCATTGCCGCCGGCATGGCTTCGTGCGGCAAGAAGGCCTGGGCCGCCTCGCCGGCGTCCTTTGTGACCACGCGTTCGTATGAGCAGTGTAAGGTCGACGTTTCGTACTCCAACACCAACGTCAAGATCATCGGCATCTCGGGCGGCGTGTCCTACGGCGCCCTGGGTATGAGCCACCACTCCGCGCAGGACATCGCCGCCATGAGCGCGATCCCCAACATGCGCGTGTATCTGCCGAGCGACCGCTTCCAGACCGCCGAGCTCGTGCGCGCCCTGGTCGCCGACAACAAGCCTGCCTACATCCGCGTGGGCCGCAACCCGGTCGAGGACGTGTACACCGAGGACGAGTGCCCGTTCCAGATGGACCGAGCCACCTGGGTGCGCCGCGGCACCGATGTGACGATCGTCGCCACCGGTGAGATGGTCCGCCATGCCGTGGACGCCGCCGATCTGCTGGCCGAGCAGGGCATCTCGGCAACGGTGCTCGACATGTATTGCGTCAAGCCGCTCGACGCCGAGGCCGTGATCGAGGCCGCCGGTGCCACGCGCGCCGTCGTGACCGTCGAGGAGCACAGCCCCTTCGGTGGCCTGGGTTCCATGGTCGCGCAGGTTGTGGGCGAGCATTGCCCGCGTCCGGTCAAGTGCCTGAGCCTACCCGACGCGCCGGTCATTACCGGCACGAGCCCTGAGGTCTTCGCACACTATGGCCTTACCGGCGAAGGCATCGCCAAGACCGTAAAGGACTTCCTGCCCGCAGAGTAGCTGGAATGTGACAAAGGGACAGTCCCTTTGTCACATTCATTTTGAAAGGGGTGGCCATGGGCCGCTACATCATCGGAATCGATCAGTCCACGCAGGGCACCAAGGCGCTGCTGGTGGATGAGGGCGGCCATCTGATCCATCGTGCCGACCGCTCACATCGCCAGATCGTCAACGAGGCCGGCTGGGTGAGCCATGACCCGGCCGAGATCGCCGCCAACGTGCTGGCTGTGGCGCGTGCCGTGGTGGAGGAGACCGGGGTTAACCCGGCCGACGTCGCCGGCATCGGCATTTCCAACCAGCGCGAGACCACCGTTGCCTGGAACCGCACGACGGGCGAGCCGCTGTGCGACGCCGTGGTGTGGCAGTGCGCCCGCGCCCGTGAGCTGTGCGACGAGCTGACCGCCCGCGAGGGCGTGGCCGAGCTGGTGCGCGACACGACAGGCTTGGTGCTCTCGCCCTACTATCCGGCGGGCAAGATGGCCTGGATTCTCGCAAACGTTCCCACGGCTGCCGAGGCCGCTGCAGCGGGCGAGCTGTGCCTGGGCACCATCGATGCCTGGGTGGTCTGGACGCTCACGGGCGGCGCGGAGTTCCGCTGCGACTGGTCCAACGCCAGCCGCACGCAACTCTTTGACCTGCGCCGTGGCTGCTGGAGCGAGCCGGTGTGCGAGGCCTTTGGTGTTGACGTGGCCTGCCTGCCGCAGGTGACCGATTCCGATGGCCTGTTCGGCATGACGGACCTGGGCGGCTTTTTGCCGGCACCCGTGCCCATTCACGGCGTGCTCGGCGACAGCCATGCCGCCTTGTTTGCGCAGGGCTGCCATAGCCGCGGCATGGCCAAGGCGACCTATGGCACCGGCAGCTCGGTCATGATGAACGTCGGCGACGAGTTCGTCGCCAGCTCGCACGGGCTTTCGAGCTCGCTCGCATGGCGCATGGACGGCGTGACCGAGTACGTGCTCGAGGGCAACGTGAGCTACGCCGGCGCCGTCAAGACGTGGCTGCGCGACGATCTGGAGCTCATCAATAACCCCGAGGAAGTTACCGACCTGTGCTACGCCGCCAATCCGGCGAGCCGCGTCTACTTTGTGCCGGCGTTTACCGGTCTGGGCGCGCCGCACTGGGCGAGTGACGCCGAGGGCTGCGTCTTTGGCATGACGCGCACCACGGGTCGCGCGGAGTTCGTGAAGGCCGCCGACGAGTCGATCGCCTATCAGATCTTTGACGTGATTGATGCGATGGTCGAGGATTCGGGCGCGGCGCTGGCCGAACTTCGTGTTGACGGCGGTCCCACGCGCGATGCGTACCTGATGCAGTTTGAGAGCGACCTGGTTGGCTCGCCCATCCGCATCGCGAGCAACGACGAGATGAGCGGCCTGGGTGCGGCCTGGGCCTGCGGCATTGCGCTGGACATGTACACGCGCGATGTCGTCGACGTCTACGGCGCCCGCGGCATCGTGGAGCCGTCGATGCCCGCCGACGAGCGAGCCAAAAAGATCGCCGGCTGGCGCCACGCCGTGAAATCAACGATTGCATACACGGCCTAGGCGGCTGCGCGGCGCCCAAGTGCCGCAGGCTATTCCCTGAATCTCATCTGGCTTTCTGGGACGGGGATTAAAAAATCATCGGTAGGATGCGGCAACCGCCTCGATCAATACCTTTCCATGGCGAAAAGCTCGCGGCTCGCGGGAGGGACGCTGCTTCAATTGTGAGCGACTCTAGCGCCCCGGCATGTCGTCGTACGGGCGATTGGGCGCGCTCGGGAAGGCATCGCTTCCATATTGGAGCAGATACTGCTGAACGACGAGGTCAATTGCCGCGAGCGCCCCGTATTTGCCCGTGTCGTTGGCATTCGACTCGCCGCACTGCATGATGAAGGCGGCCTGATTCCAATATGGGTTCGAGGCGTTTTGCGTGATTGCCAGCATGGAGCACTTGCTATCCCTGATGCTGTTGCAGACATCGACATATCGAATGGGATAGCTGCCCCCAACGCTGCAGATGATCGCCAGGTCCTCGGGCTGGAGGGATTGGGCACATGCAAGCTGGGAGGCTTGATCCAGATACAGGTCCATGACCTTTCCCATGGAAAACAGCTTGTTCTGAAGGTATCGTCCGGTATCCCAAAGAAAATGATGGGAAAAGAACGCGACTCGGCGGCAATTATGAATCGCATAGGCGATTTTCGGAAGTTCGGCCAGGTTTTTCTCGGAAATGGTCGCGGCGATGTTTTGCTGAGCTTCCCTCGCATATTCAAGAAACGTCGCGTGCGGGTCCGCGGCGAGATTGCAAATATCGTGAAACTCATGTCTCCATTCTGTAACATCGGTGTCCAGGATGGAATGCAAAACCCTGTGCATTCGTGTTGTACTCAATGGTAACAGGAGCCGGGCGATTAAGCCCGGATGCGGATACATGAAAGGGAGATTGCATGGCACATCAGTCGACTTCGGTATTTCCCGAGACGTTTCTCTGGGGCGTCGCGACCGCTGCGCACCAGGTTGAAGGCAACAACGTGAACAGCGACACGTGGCTGTTCGAGAATGTTGAGGACACGGCGTTCATGGAGCCTTCTGGCGACGCGATGGACCACTACCATCGTTTCCGCGAGGATATCGCCCTTATCGCATCTCTTGGCCTCACCTCCTATCGTCTGAGTGTCGAGTGGTCGCGCATCGAGCCGGCGCGCGGCCTGTTCTCCAAAGCAGAGCTCGCGCACTATCGCGAAGTGCTCCAGTGCTGCCGTGACAACGGTCTCAAGACGATCGTCACACTCCATCATTTCACGTCGCCGATCTGGCTGCTTGCCCAAGGCGGCTGGGAGTCGCCCGAGACTCCCTCCCTTTTCGCGCGGTACTGCGCGCGTGTGGTCGAGGAGATGGGCGATTTGATGGACTACGCATGCACCATGAACGAGCCAAACCTGGCATGGCTCTTGGCTGATGTCGGGGCCACGTCGCGCAACGCCTCCGATCGCGCTGAGGCCCCCATGTTCCGCAGCGTCGCCAAGGCGTTGGGAGTCGAGCCGGCATCCCTGGCCCAATTCCAGTTCGCAGCCACCGAGCGGGCGTTCGATGTGAAGCTCGCCGCTCACAAGGCTGCCGTTGACGCCGTGCATGCAATCCGTCCCGATCTCCCGGCAGGTTGGACGCTCGTGGGAAGCCCCTTTAAGGCGGCTCCCGGTGGCGAGGAACGCGCCGCAGCTGCCCGCGAGGAGATTTGCGATCGCTTTTGCCGTGCTTCCGCAGGCGATGATTTCGTGGGTATCCAGACGTACTCGCGCTCGTGGTACGGCGCGGATGGCCCGGTTGACCCGCCTGCCGGCGTGGAGCTCACCCAGCGCGATGAGGAGTTTTATCCCGAGGCCATCGAGGAGAGCCTGCGAGCTGCTTGGGACCAGTCGGGCACGCCTCTGTTCGTCACCGAAAACGGCATAGCTTCCGAGGATGACGAGCAGAGAGAGCGCTTTTTGGATCGAGCTGTCGCCGGTGTGGGGCGTTGCGTCCGCGACGGTATCCCGGTTTTGGGATACACCTGCTGGTCCGCGTTTGACAATTTCGAGTGGGTTTTCGGGTATGGCCCGAAGTACGGGATCATTTCCGTCGACCGCGAGACACAACGCCGCACCGTAAAGCCAAGCGCTACGCACCTGGGAAGCATAGCGCGCTGTAACGGTGCCTGCGTCGAGATCGGTGATGCCCGATGAAGCGCCTGCTGATACGCGCCGACGACCTTGGCTACTCTCGGGGCGTCAACTACGGCATCGTCGATTCGGTCCGCGGCGGACTCGTCGGGTCAGTCGGGGTCATGACCAACATGGAATCCGTGGACCACTGCCTCGAATTGCTCGACGGGCTTGACGTGTGCCTTGGCCAGCACACGAACATCTGAGTCGGCAGGCCGCTTACCGACCCTGCGCTCATTCCGAGTCTCTGTGGACCGGATGGCATGTTCAAGCCGAGCGGGGCGTATCGGGACGCCATGAAGCGGGGAATCGACTTCGTGGTGCTCGATGAGGTCGTCTTGGAGATCGAGGCTCAGTATCGAAAGTTCGTAGCGCTTGTGGGTAGAGAACCCTCCTACTTTGAGGGTCATGCGGTGGCGAGCCCGGCGTTTTTTAAGGGGTTGGAGATCGTGGCGGAGCGCCACGGACTGCCGCTGTTCCCGATGGGTGCGCCGGGGGAGGCGGTCACGTTCAAGAGCACGCGTGTCGCTGCGTACATGCCCACAGATTTTCGCGCCTATGAGATGGATCCGTTCTCGGCGGTGTGCGGCGCCGTCGAGAATGCGAACGACGACGCGTGCACCCTCATGGTGTTCCATCCGGGTTATATTGATGCCTATCTCATGGACCACTCGAGCATGACGACAGCGCGGGCGCGTGAGGCGTCGATGCTTTGCGATCCCACAACCCGTGAATGGCTGGCGAGTCAGGACATCGCGTTGGTGACATACGACGATTTGAACTAAGAAGAAAGGTGGCAAGTATGATAAACGGGTTTCCCGATGGATTCCTATGGGGTGCGTCGACGAGCGCATTTCAGGTAGAGGGCGCCTGGGGGGAGGGCGGCCGAGGCAAGTCGACGACCGATCGCGGCTTCGGCATCCCCGGAATCACAGATGGCAGCGTGGCGTCCGACCACTACCATCGCTGGAAAGAGGATGTCGACCTCATGGCCGAACTCGGACTAAAGACGTATCGCATGAGCTTCTCGTGGTGTCGCATTATGCCCGGTGCGACTTGCGAGCCGAATCCCGAAGCCCTGGCGTTCTACGACGGTCTGATCGATTACCTTCTGGAAAAGGGCATCGAGCCCTTTGTGACGCTGTACCACTTCGAGTGCCCCCAAGCACTCGTCGACGAGTTCGGCGGATGGTTAGATCGCAGGATGATCGATGCCTTCGCCCGCTACGCCGAGGTCTGCTTTAGGCACTTTAAGGGCCGTGTAAAGCTGTGGGCGACTATCAACGAGCAGCTTATCGCGACGGCGTCGTCGGTGAACACCGGGGATACCGAGACCGACCCCAAGAGACACCAGGGCAATACCTATCAGATGAGTTACCACATGTCTCTCGCAGAGCACCGTGCTTTCGAGTTTTTGCACTCAATCGATCCCGAGGCGAAGATCGGGCCGGTCTGCGCCATCCAGGTGACCTATCCGCTCAGCAGCTCGCCTGCAGATGTGATGGCGGCGCTCAATGCCGAGGAGATGGAGCAGTTCTACATGCTCGACATGAGCGTGCGTGGATCGTATTCCCCGTATGCGGCGAGCTATCTCAAGCGCGAGGGGTTCTATCCCGCGGTCGAGCCCGAGGACGATGCGGTCCTGCACGGGTCGACGCCCGATTTCATCGGCATCAACTATTACTCCAGCAGCTGCGTCAAGGAGCGCACCGAGCCCATCGTATTCGGTGGCTTCCCGCCTTGGGGCGCGGGCGACTTCGTCCTCTGCGACAACCCGAGGCTCGAGAAGACCGAGTGGATGCCCAACGGCCTCGACCCCATCGGGCTGTCGATCGGCATGCGCAAGGTGCATGACCGCTACGGCCTGCCTATGATCATCACCGAGAACGGCATGGCTTTGAGCGAGGAGCCCGATGAGTCCGGCGCGATTCACGACGAGCAGCGCATCGCCTATCTCTCCGCGCATATCGCCCAGGTCGGCGAGCTCATCGAGCAGGGTTATCCCATCTTTGGGTATTGTCCGTGGAGCTTTGTCGATGTGGTCTCCAGCCATCAGGGCTTCGCCAAGCGCTATGGCCTTGTATACGTGGATCGCACCGATGACGACATCAGGACTTGCGACCGGATTCGCAAGGACAGCTTCTATTGGTACCAGAAGGTCATCGCGGGCAATCAGCTGCCTGAATAAACGCAAGTTTTCCGGTTGGCGCGAAGTCGCCGGCGGGGGATAGAAAGAAACGGGAAGGGAAGTACCATGGCAGATAACAAGCGTATCGCCGAGGATATCCTCAAGGCGGTGGGCGGCCCGAAGAACGTGACTTCGGCGACCCATTGCATGACGAGGCTCCGCCTTGTGCTCAAGGACGAGTCCAGCATCGACGATGACGAAGTCAAGGCCGTTGACGGCGTGATGGGCGTTGTTCACGGCGGTCAGCAGTATCAGATCATCGTGGGGACGAACGTGCCCAGGGTGTACGCGGAGTTCTGCTCACTTGCCAACGTCAACGAGCTCGAGGCGGTTGAGGACGCCGAGGCTGCCGCCGCCGATGTCGAGCTTGTCGGCAAGAAGAAGCTTACGCCCATGCAGATCCTGAAGAACGTCGTCGGTTACATGGCGGGCTGCATGACCCCGATGATCCCGGTGCTGCTCACGGGCGGTCTCGCAAATGCGATCAATGCCCTGTGCGGTCCGCAGCTCCTGGGCCTGTACCCCGCGGAGAGCGACATCTACGTGCTCTTCGACTTCATCTACGATGCCGCCCTGTACTTCATGCCTATCCTCGCGGGCGTCAACGCGGCGAAGCAGTTTGGCATCAACGGTATGCTCGGCGGATTTATCGGCTGCATTCTCATGTCGCCGGATTTCGCCGCAATCATCGCCGAGGGTAAGGCGTTTACCGTCTTCGGCATCCCCTGCAACACCTCTGCCGCCTATGCCCAGACTGTCCTGCCCATCATGATGTCCGTTCCGCTGTTCGCTGTTGTATATAAGTTTGTCGGCAAGCACCTGCCCGACGTGCTCTCCACCGTATTCACGCCCATTTTGAGCCTCCTTGTTACCTCGCCGTTCATCCTGTGCCTGCTCGCCCCCTTCGGTACGATTGTGGGCAACGCCATCAGCGGCGGCCTTGCTTGGTTCGGTATGAATACCGGGTTCTTCGGTGTCGGCGTGATCGCCGCCCTTTGGGAGTTCCTCGTCATGAGCGGTATGCATCTGGCCCTTATGATGCCCATGATGGCCTCGTTCTTCGAGACTGGCGAGATGACCGGTGTCATGCTCGCGGGTAGCTTCGCCACGTGGGCGTGCTTCGGCGTCGCCCTCGGTGCGGCTCTTCGACTCAGGGGCAAGGCGGAAGGCGGCAACGCCTTCGGCGCCTTCGTGTCCGGTATCTTGGGCGGCGTTACCGAGCCTGTGCTCTATGGTATCTGCCTGTCTCACGTGCGCTGCTTTGGTGCCTTGATGGTCGGTAGCTTTGTCGGCGGTGCGTATGCTGGCATCGCCAATCTCACCCAGTACGTCATCACCTCCGCGAACTTCCTGTCCGTCCTGAGCTATGCGGGCGGCACCAACGCCAACTTCATCCAGGGTATCATCGCGAGCCTCATTTCCCTGGTCGTCGCAGCTGTGTGCACCTATCTCTTCGGCTTTAGCAAGAAGGAGCTCGATCAGGTAAACGCCAAGTAGCATTGAGCCTTTGCCCCTTTAGAGGGAAACTCCATGATTGATGCAGCCTGAAATAACCCGCGCCTCGCTCTCTCGAGTGGGGCGCGCGTCTTGCCTTCTATCACGCATGCGTGGCCGACGGCTATCGCGAGGTGGGTCTTCCCTCGGCCCGTCTGCCCATGGAACGTGAAGTCCCGCGCTGCCTCGACGAACGACAGCGATTTCGGGTGGTTCGCGCCATGGCTGTCGGGAAAGGCTGCCTGCGTGAAGTCGTGCCCTTCGAACGACTTCACGCAGGGGAATTTCGCCTTCCTGAACAGCCTTGCGCGCTTGGATTCCTTCCGGACCGTCATCTCATGCTCGATGAGCTCGTCCGTCCTAGGTGGCTCATTTGGGACGGGGCTTTTTTGACTGGTATGATTGGTGCGGCCATTCAAACCAGCTAAAAGAGCCCCGTCCCAAATTGACTACCGAGAGGATCTGCCATGGAGCGCATTGCGAGTTTTTCCGTTGACCATCTGCTGCTTGAGCCCGGCGTGTATGTGAGCCGCATCGACCGCGATCCGGCGACCGGTGCCGCCGTCACCACCTTTGACCTGCGCCTGACCACGCCCAACAAGGAACCGGTCATGAATACCGCCGAGCGCCATACCATCGAGCACTTGGGTGCGACGTTCCTGCGCAATCATGCCGAGTGGTCGAGCCGCATCGTCTACTTTGGTCCCATGGGCTGCCGCACGGGCTTTTACCTGGTCGTGTTTGGCGAGGTGACGAGCGAGGAGATCCTGCCGCTCGTGCGTGAGCTCTTTGAGTTTGTCGCCGGCTTTGAGGGCGATGTCCCCGGAGCTGCTCCCGATGAGTGCGGTAACTACCTGGACCAGAACCTTCCCATGGCTAACTGGCTCGCGCGCCGCTACCTCGACCGCGACCTGGCCGATATCGACGAGAAGCACCTGCACTATCAGCAGGCGTAAGAGCTGTCTACGAAACGACCGTTTGCACCGGAGGCGTCCCCGTTTTTTCGGGGACGCTTTTTCACGTTGAGCGCTCAAAATAGTATTTGTTTGTTCTAGAATGTTCGTATAGTCACATAAACGAACAGGAGCGAACATGCATATCTACTCTGTCAACGATCCCGAGTTCAAGCCCTATGGCAACGTTTGGGATAACGTCCCGTCCGAGCTTACGTCGCCCGTGCTCGAGGCACTTGCCTCCACGCCCATCCCCGAGGGCAGCAAGTACGTAGCAAGCGCGCCGGAGCTCGAGGGCGTCAAGGATGCCGATAAACTGGGCTTTCTCATGTTTGGCGGCCGACCCTTCCAGCTTGGCTGGTGTAACGGCCACAACACGCAGCTCAACTGCCTGGAGTATCACCGCGCCAGCGAGTTTAACCTGGGCGCTCGCGACTTTATCCTGTTCGTGGCGCATCGCTGGGAGATCGAGGACGGCAAGCTCGACACCGCGTGCGTCAAGGCGTTCCGCGTGCCGGCGGGTACGGTCGTCGAAGTCTTCAACACCACGCTCCACTACACGCCCTGCATGGTCGATGAAGGCGGCTTCCAGGTGATGGTCGCGCTTCCCGCCGGCACCAATGGTCCGCGCCCCGAGGCTGCATCCGACATGCCTGCCGCCGGTGACGCTTACTGCTACTGGAAGGCCGACAAGTGGGTCCTCTGCCATGCTGACAGCCCCAAGGCAGCCGAAGGCGGCTACGTAGGCCTCATCGGCAAGAACCTCGACATCACCGTGGACTAGGGGCTTCCGGTCTGTCTCGATCTGTAACATCTAGCGGGCTAAATCGTCTCTACCTGTTACAGATTTAGACAAACTGCAGGGGACAGACTGAACAATCTCGATCTGTAACACCAAGCCCGGTTTTGGCGGCCTAACTGTTACAGAATGAGACAAACGGCCCGAACCACCACAAAGGTGCCCCTTTGTGGTGGTTGCCTAGAGCTGGCTGCGCAGATAGTCAGCCATATATGGAACGGCGAAACGCACGTAACCGCGGCGCGCCTGTTCGATTACGCCGGCGTCGATGAGGCGCCGGCGATATTTTTGCGCGTAGTCGGGTGTGACCGACATGCGCTCAGCCACATTGGAAATGCGTGACACGTCGTCTTTGTCATCAGCCATCGCGGCGAGAAACGCGACGTCTTGATCCGATAGCGCGGCAAGTGTCGTCTCGCACACGTCGTTTTCGAAATCAACCTTCGATGCCTCAATGGCTCCGTCGACTTGCTCTGGCGTTACGCGCTCTCCGGCTTTGCAGCGATTGGCGATGTTGTAGCCAATGAGCTGCAACATATAGGGTGAGCCTTGGGTTGCGCGAGCGGCGCGTAGGCGAAGATCGCTTGGAATATCAAGGCTGAGCTCATCAAAAGCCCGTTGATAATAGGCGTCGACGTCTCCGACTGAAAGCGGTTCAAGCGTGACCTTACGTGCGCGGTTGAGAAATGTCAGTACGCGGTCGTTGAGTGTCGCCGAAACTGCTCCCGGAAGACCCGCCATAACGAGTGCGACGTTAAGCCGCTCGCCGACCAGCTCTTGGTAGGCGGTGACGAGCTGTCTAATCTCAGGTGAATTAGCTTGGAGCTCATCGATAAGGATGAGGATGCCGTGCCCCTGCTCGGTCAGCTTACGCGCCAGCTGCGTGAGTTTGAACTGGAAACTCTTGGTCTCCTGCACATCGCGTGTGAACTCAAGGCCCGCTGAGAAACCGAAGACGCTCAAGCTGCCGCCGGAAAGTTTGGGGAGATGACGCTTGCTGACATAGGGCTCGCCAGCCTCTTGGATTTTTTCAACAATGCGCTCGAGCATATCCTCGGAGGCTACGGTGGGCGTGGCGACAACAAAGCCGAGCTTGCGTGCGCGGTCGGCGAGTTCCCACAGAAGAACCGTCTTACCGCTGCCTCGCTGCCCAAGCATGAGCGTGGCTCGGTCGCGATTGCCCGGCTCCTGCTCAAGGCCGGAGATGAATGTCGAAATCACGTTCCCGCGTCCAACCAGATAGGACGGGCGATTTCCGAATGAAGGGGAGAAGATGGTTTCAGTCATGAGTCTCCTTTCCTTTTTTTCCTATTTTTTCCTTTCTTTCCTATTCAGTCAAATATCCCGCCGGCGAAGGCGGCTGCGGGGGTCTCATCGGCAAAAATCGAGCGCGAGAGCGTAGAGTTTGAGCAAGAGACTTGGACGGGTCGTCTTGAGCGCATCCATGTCAGGCCTGGCGTTGTTGCTGATGAGCCGCTTGTTGCAGTTACCGTGCGCTTTCCGGCATCCATGGTGGTGGCAATCGACCGGAAGACGGGGGATCGATCCGATTTTATTCGGCGGGCCGTTTTCCCTGCGCTGTAGTAACGTTGCGTCTCCTAAATCGACCTTGGTTTCGTCGAGGAGGTAGATCTTGAGGATGAGGTGTCCTGCTTCGGTGAACCCGTTCTCGAAGACGGGCAGCACGCGCGACACGGACTACCGCGACCTCCTGACCTTCCGCGACGGGGAGTAGCGGCTTGGCGGTGTGCGGCGCCGGCACGTGACGGTGGCGGGCATGAGGCTTGGCCTTCGTGACGGCATGTTCTTTAGAGTTTGCGGTGCATGATGGCACGGCCGTTTTCAAATCGTGAAACATTGCCCGGGAATGAGTAACAGGCTTTGGTTCGTACATCCGTTATAACGGGAGTTGCAAGAAGTGACATCCGTGACGAGAGGTTGAACTCATGACTCAGCACCGGTTTCCCGAAGGTTTCCTCTGGGGTGCTTCCACCAGCGCTTTTCAGGTTGAGGGTGGGTATGATGAAGGAGGCAAAGGTCCGGCAACCACCGATTGCGGCCCGGGGTGTCCCGGCATCGCCGATAACAAGATCGCCTCGGACCACTATCATCACTGGCGTGAGGATGTCGACCTCATGGCCGAGCTCGGCATCAAGGTCTACCGGATGGGTTTCGCTTGGAGCCGCATCATGCCCGATGCCTCGGGGGATCCCAATCCTGAGGGCTTGGCGTTTTATGACCAGCTGATTGACTACCTGCTGGAGCGAGGGATCGAGCCCTTGGTCACCCTGTATCACTTCGAATGTCCGAGTGCGTTGGTCGAGGCCTTCGGCGGCTGGAAGAGCCGTAAGATGATCGACTTCTATGTGCGCTATGCCGAAATCTGCTTCACGCACTTCAAGGGGCGCGTCAAGCGCTGGGTTACCGTGAATGAACAGCTAATTGCGACCTCCGCGCCCAGCAACACGGGTGACACCGAAACCGATCCGCGCCAACGGCAGAAGAACGCCTACCAGATGAGCTATCATGTCGCTCTTGCCGAGCATCGCGCCATCGCGTGCCTGCGACAGATCGACCCCGATGCGCAGATCGGCCCCGTTGTCGCCATGCAGGTGGTCAACCCGCGGACGAGCGCTTCGGCGGATGTGCTTGCGGCCATGAACGCCGAGGAGATGATGCAGAACTACCTGCTCGACCTGAGTGTGCGCGGCGACATCTCGCCTTATGCGCGCTATTACCTGGAGCGCGAAGGTTTCTACCCTGTTGTTGAGTGCGGGGACCACGACATCCTGGTCGCGACGAGGCCCGATTTTCTTGGGGTGAACTACTATTTCAGCAATTGTGCGCATGAGCGCACGGAGCCCATCCGCTTCGACCGGTTCCCTCCGTGGTCGGGCGGGGATTTCGAACTCTGCGATAACCCTGCGATCGCGCCGACCGAGTGGATGTCGAACGGCATCGACCCCCTTGGGCTTCGCGTGGGCATGCGCAAGCTCTACGATCGCTACCAGCTTCCGATGATCGTCACGGAGAACGGCATGGCGCTTTCCGAGTCACTTGACGAGGAGAACAGGGTGCATGATGCCGTGCGCATCGAATACCTTTCACGACATTTGGGCGAGGTCGAGGAGCTCATTCGCGAAGGCTATCCCGTCTTCGGCTACTGCGTTTGGAGCCTCATGGATCTATGCTCAAGTCATCAGGGGTTCACTAAGCGCTACGGCCTTCTGTATGTCGATCGCACGGAAACCGATGCGAAGCAATGCGCTCGTTTCAGGAAGGACAGCTTCTTCTGGTATCAGGACGTGATTAGAGAAAACGGCTTGCCCTGCTGAGCGTCGGTGGTCCGACGAGATTACTCGCCAGTACCGGAATCGGCTCCATAACGCCTCAGGTATTCCATGACTATCAAGTCGATGGCGGCAAGCGCACCGAACTTGCCCGTGTCGATGTTGTTGGTCACTCCGCAGCTCAGTATGCAGGAGGCATGGTTCCAGTAGGCGCTTGAGGTGTTTTGTGTGATGGCGAGAAGACGACAGCCGGAGGCGGCGAGTGCGTTGACGATTTCTGGATAACGAATGGGGTATGTTCCCCCTATGCTGCAAATGATGGCGAGGCTGGATTTGGTGAGCGATTGCGCGCAGGCGAGCTGCGATGAATAATCGAGGTAAAGCTCGATGGGGCGGTTCATGATGGTGAGCCTGCTTTGGAAGTAGCGGCCCACGTCCCAGAGGAAGTGGTGGGAGAAGAACGCGACATGCCCGCTGTCGTGCAAATCATCGACAATGGCGGGCAGTTTCGCGATGTTTGCCGCCGAGATGGTCGTTTCGATATTGAGCAGGATCGCCTCCCGGTAGGATGCCAGAGCGCCTTCCGTGTCGTTTGACAGCTGTTCTACAAAGGCATGTGGAAACAACCCGGTTTTGAGGACGTCATGTTCAAGCTGGTTGCGCAGGTCCTTGAAATCAGCGAAACCCATAAACCGGCAGAATCGCGACACTGAAGCCTTCGAGACGAAGCACATGTCGGCGATTTCTCCAATCGAGAGCTCGCTCAGCTTGCTGTAGTTTTTCACCAGCGTGGTCGCTATCTCGTAGTTGGTGTCGTGCTGCATTGCGGTGTCGATGTAGTCAAGCAACCGTTCGGCAACCGATCCCATCGAGATGGATTTTTCCATGATGGCTGTCCCCTTTATGCTCAGTGGCCCGAATAAGAGGGCCTCATTTGACCAAACTATAGCTCAAACATGCCGGTATTCCTGCGGAGTTTCACGTTATGAAACTCGCGTAGCCATCTCGCAACCTTGTGGCACAGCATGTAACCGATTTTGGATATAGCCGGCGTTATCTTAATGCAAGAAGAGACGACGAAGCTTGCCGCCCCGCCGGAACACGGCATCGGCTCTACACAGGGCATCGCTTCGTTGCTTTGCCGCTCGACGAGATATCGGTTGAGGAGGATCGGATGAAGCGGTTATTGCTGCGCGCCGACGATTTAGGTTACAGCGACGGTGTTAATTGCGGGATAGCGGCCGCGGTCCAAGCGGGGCTCATTCGCTCGGTGGGCGTCATGACCAACATGCCGCTTGCAGAAAGCGGTTTGGCGCGCCTGCAAATCAAGGATCTCTGCTTGGGTCAGCACACCAATATCTGCACGGGTAGGCCCCTCAGCGATTCCTCGCTCATCTCGAGCATCGTTGACGATGATGGCAATTTCAAGCGGAGCTCAGCATATCGCGCCGCCGCGCGGGCTGGGGAGGACTTCGTGGTGCTTGACGAGGTCATTATCGAAATCGAGGCGCAGTATCGGCGATTCCTTGAGCTCGTCGGGCGTGAGCCCGATTACTTCGAGGGACATGCGGTCGCAAGCCCCATGTTCTTCCGCGGCCTTGAGATCGTTGCCGAGCGTCACGGCCTGCCCTATTTCGCGATGGGTGCTCCGGGCGAGCCAGTCACCTTTCGCTCGACGCCGGTGCTTTCCTATGTTCCCAAGGATTTCTCGTCATATGAAGCGGATCCCTTTGCGGCGCTTCGAGAGGCGCTTGAAACGACACCGGAAGGGTTATGCCGTCTCATGGTGTTTCACCCAGGTTATATCGACGCGTACTTGCGAGATAACTCGACCATGCTCGAGGCCCGCATCCGGGAAGCCGCGATGCTTGTCGACCCTGATGTCGCCGCATGGCTTGCAGAGCAGGACGTGGGGCTCGTGACGTACGCAGACCTGACGTAAGCGTCCGCTGGGGCAATCTCGCCAATTCACGCTGAATGGCGTACTGCCTGAAGCACGTCGTTGTGATTTTGAAGAGAGGTGGATGCGCTATCTAGAGGGGAAGATGCCGCACACGGGCATCGATAGAGTTCACTGCAAAGATTGGAGCTGAAATATGTCGGTATTCGACAAGATCCAAAACATAATGGATAAGACAATCGCACCTGTGGCAAGCAAGGTTGCTGACAGCAAGATGCTCGACGCCCTCATGGGCGGCATGATGTGCACGCTGCCCATGACCCTTGGCGTCTGTGTTATCGCGATTCTCATCAACTTCCCCATTCCGGGGTTCTCCGATTGGGTGGTTTCGAGCGGTCTCATGGCGACCGGCAACTCCATCCTCACCGTTACCATGAACATGATGGGTATATACATCTCCTTCTTCATCGGTTTGAGGTGGGGTAAGGTATGCGGCCTTAGCGGTTATACCGGTGGCATCGTGAGCGGCGCGGTGTTTTTGGCATTCATGCCGCAGCAATCGTTCGAGGATATTCCCATGGCGAGTTTCATCAACACGTCGTACATGGGATCGAACGGCATCTTCGTCGCCATTCTGCTTGGCCTGATCGTGCCGAAGGTGACAGCCATTTTGATGAGCAAGCTTGAAATCAAGCTCCCCGATATGGTTCCGCCCATGGTTGCAGACTCGCTGTCGCCGATGTTTGCCGCCATCGTGCTATTCACTGCGGTGTGGTTCGCCAAGTGGGGTCTTTCTTTCACCCCGTGGGGCAACCTGTTCGATATGATCAACACCTTGATCGGCACGCCGGTCACGATGGTCGGTGCCTCTCCTTTGGCATATATCATCGTGTGCTCGCTGCAGTCGATCTTCTGGTTCTTCGGTGTCCACCCCAACGTGATGCTCAACTTCTACGCTCCGGTAATCATGGCTTGCAGCGCTGCTAACGCCGAGGCCATCATCGCGGGCCAGGCACTGCCCTATGGCGCTTGGGCCGTCGTCGCGCTCGGCACCGCCATCGGTGGCCAGGCTAACGCCCTGGGCATCAGCATCTCGCTGCTCTTCACCAAGTCCGAGCGCTTCAAGGCGATTCGCGGCATCGCGCTTGTTCCGTCGCTTTTCAATATCTCCGAGCCGCTCATGTTCGGTCTGCCGGTCGTGCTGAATCCCGCGTACTTCATCCCGTTCGTGCTGAACATCCCGGTCTGCGCCATCGTGGTCCAGGCGCTTTACGCCCTCGGTCTTGGGGCTGCGTTCAATCCCACGATTCAGCTTCCCTGGGTGCTTCCCCAGCCGGTCATCGCATTCATGCAGGGCGGCATCGGGTGCCTGGTGATCTCGGTTGCGGTTTTGGCGGTGTCGGTGCTCATGTATACCCCCTTCACCCTTATGGCTGATCGCCAGGCGTTGCGAGAGGAGCAGGCCGCTCTCGAGGAATCGGCCGCATAGGGATTATCATATTCACACCATCATTTTCCATGAGGTTGGGAGCGTAGGATGAAACATATCGTACTTATGTGCGCCGCGGGCGCTTCGACGAGCATGCTGGTACGGCGCATGCAACAGGCGGCTGAAAAAGACGGTTTCGCGTGCACCATCGAGGCGCACCCTGTCAACCAAGCGGCGGAATATGCGGATAGCGACGTTATCCTGCTGGGACCGCAGGTTCGCTTTGAACTCAACAAGGTGAAGAATCAAGTGAACTGTCCGGTGGAGCCGATTGATATGACAGCGTATGGGACAATGAACGGCGAGGCCGTGCTCAAACAGGCTCGAAAGTTGCTGGGGGCATAGCCATGTCAGAGATCAAACAAGAAGCGATCGATCAGTTTGAAATGACGTGCTTCTCTATCGTCGCTCAGGTGGGGAGCGCGCGCAGCTGCTACCTCGAAGCGATAACCTGTGCCGAGAATGGTGATTTTGAGGCCGCCCGGAAACTTATCGACGAGGGCAACGTGGTGTTCAACGCAGGCCACGACGCTCACATGAAACTGCTTCAGCAAGAGGCCAGCGGCGAGGAGCTGCCGTTTCGCATCATCTTGCTGCATGCGGAGGATCAGCTCATGAGCGCTGAGGGCTTCCGTATCCTTGCCGAGCGCTTCATCACGGTCTATCAACGCATGGGTGCAAGCGCCTAACTGATTATCTGACGGGAAGCCGGGACTGCCATGCAGCCCGTCTTCCCGTTTCATGAAGATGTTTTCACGATCGAGGAGGTACCCAATGGCATTTCCGGAAGGTTTCCTGTGGGGTGGCGCCACCGCCGCCAACCAGTATGAGGGCGGCTGGGAAGAGGGCGGCAAGGGACCGAACACCTCGGACGCCATGACCAGCGGTAGCCATACGGTGTCACGGCAGATAACGTGGCGTAATACCGCGACAGGGGAAACCGGCGCGCTTCCCGTGTATGCGGTTTGCGAGGAGGGACTTCCTGAAGGGCTGGAGGTGGCGGTGGTTGATGGCTACTACTATCCCAGCCACACGGCCACCGACTTCTACCACCACTACGCCGAGGACATCGCCCTCATGGGCGAGATGGGCTTCAAGTGCTTCCGCCTGTCCATGAACTGGGCGCGCATCTTCCCCACGGGCGAGGAGGCTGAGCCCAACACCGAGGGTCTAGCGTTCTACGACGCCGTGTTTGACGAGTGCGCTAAGTACGGCATCGAACCGCTCGTGACGCTCTCGCACTACGAGACCCCGCTCGCGCTCGTGAACAAGTACGGCGGTTGGAAGAGCCGCGAGCTCATCGACCTGTTCGTGCGCTACGCCACCTGCGTCATGAAGCACTATCAGGGCAAAGTGAAGTACTGGCTCACCTTCAACGAGATCAACATGATGAGCATGGGGAGCTTCATGGCGGGCGGGCTTACGGATGGGAGCCCCCATGCGAAGGCCCAGGCGGCGCACAACCAGTTCGTGGCGTCTGCCCTTACGGTTCGGTCGGCGCACCAAATCTCCCCTAAGATCATGGTGGGTCAGATGCTCGCGTACAACCCCATCTACTCCTATTCCGCCGACCCCGCCGATCATCTGCTCGCCATGGAACGCGAGCGTGACGCGCTGTGGTATGCCGACGTGCAGGTGGGCGGCCACTATCCCGCCTATCGCTTGAGGGAGATGGAGCGCGCGGGCATCAAGCTGGAAATGGGCGAGAACGACCTCGAGCTTCTCGCAACCTATCCGGCAGATTTCCTGTCGTTCTCGTGCTACGGAGGCTCGACGGTATCGTTGCGCCAGAAGGAGCTCGAGGTCGCGTCCGGCAATCTCGCTTTCGGCATGGTGAAAAACCCCTACCTCGAGACCAACGCCTGGGGCTGGGCGTCCGATCCGTACTGCCTGCGCATCGCCTTGAACGAGCTCTACGACCGCTATCACAAGCCGCTTTGGATCGTGGAGAACGGTATCGGCTGGAGCGACGAGGTGAAGGCCGACGGCTCCATCCATGACGGCTACCGCATCGACTACCTGCGCAAGAACATCCAGAGCATGAAAGATGCCGTGGAACTCGACGGCGTGGACCTCATGGGCTACACCATGTGGGGTTGCATCGACCTGGTCAGCGCCGGCACGGGCGAGATGCGCAAGCGCTACGGCTTCGTCTACGTCGACCGCGACGACGAGGGCAAGGGCACGCTCGCGCGCAGCCGCAAGGACAGCTTCTATTGGTACAAGAAGGTCATCGAGAGCAACGGCGAGGACCTGGACTAACCCTATGGGACAGGGGATAAGATTATGGACTGCTATTTCGGTATAGATGCGGGCGGCACTCAGGTGAAATGGGCGGTGGTGAACGCCGACTACCACATTGAGGAGCACGGAAGTATCCCAACATGCACCTCGCCCGCCGACCAGGTTATCGAAACGTTCCGCTCGGTGATCGAGCCCCATCGCGCCCGGGTGAGGGGTGTGGGAATAAGTATGCCCGGAGTCTTTTCCGAAGGCGATTTCGATGGCGTGGTTGGGGGAGGCGGCGCCCTTCACTGTTTGAACGGATATCCGCTCGGTCGCATCTTGCGCGAGAGCACGGGGCTTCCCGTAACCATCGAGAACGATGCGATGTGCGCGGCACTGGGAGAATATGCCGCCGGCGCGCTGAAGGGGGTCTCCCTGGGGTTGATGGTGGTGATCGGTACGGGTCTCGGCGGTGCCATCGTTGTTGACGGTCACATCTTGCGAGGCGCGCACAATCTCGCCGGCACCGTGTGCTTTGTGAGCAACGATGTGCGCAAGCCCGTGACCTTTGGGTCGGTGTACGGTGATGTCACCAGCTGGCGGGCGCTCCGAGACCAGGTGTGTGCGGCGAAGGGGATTGATCCGACCGATGATATCGACGGATATCGGATTTTCTCTTGGATTGAAGAGGGGGATGAGGACGCTCGTCGCGGTCTGGATGCATACGCGTTGGTCTTCGACAACATGCTGATGGGGTTGCAGTCGGTCATCGACCCTGAGGTCATCGTGGTCGGCGGCGGAATCAGCGCCCGTCCCGAGCTGTTTGAGGCATTTGAGCGCATGATGGATCAGGCTCACGTTCTTCCCATCATACCGAGGCCCTGCATCAAGCCAGCACAGAACGGCAACGATGCCAATTTGCTTGGCGCTGTGCGCACGCTGCGCCGCTCGCTTGGCGAGTGCGATTGATTGGCGGCTGGTGGCCCGACTCGTGGCCTCCTGTCCTAAAAATCTCGACATCACCTGCGACTAGTATCTTCCGTCTCGATCTGTAACATCTAGCGGGCTAAATCGTTTCTACCTGTTACAGATTGAGACAAACTGCAGGGGACAGACTGAACAATCTCGATCTGTAACACCAAACCCGGTTTTGACGGCCTAGCTGTTACAGATCAAGACAAGCCGGGTCCAAACCACCACAAAGGTGCCTGTGAACTGCCTCCCATTTCTTGGACATCGGGAAATGGGAGGTTTTCCATGAGTAT
>CATYEN010000028.1 GCA_958405565.1 uncultured Collinsella sp.
GTTGCGCGGTTTTTCAAACCGCGCAACGGCTCGACGCTGCAAACGCCCCTAAGCGGCAATCTGACGTTCAATCGTCGGTCGCGTACCGAAGTACGCTTCCCTCCTCTTTCACGTCACCTTGCTCGCTTAGGGGCGTTTTCGCTGAATTATGCTCAACCGGCGACGTTTTCGCGCTTGTCAAGATAGTCATTGGGGACGTTCTTAAACGACTAGTCATTCAAGAACGTCCCCAATGACTACTCGCAGAATGAGCGTGGATAATCTCCCGTTTTTGGCTTGGTGACGGGCCCAAAGTGGGAGATTATCCACGCTCATCCGGAAAGTGTCCAAAAATCCACGCTCGTTCCTTTCGGATTGCGCCGCCCGTGGCCGGCAGCCGTGCGGTACCGGTCCGCGTGGCGGCGTATAATCGGCGGCAGATGACTTGGACGTTAGGAAACCATGACCGATAGCATGCAGCAGATGGCGCTCGACACGCTCGGCGCCTATTTTGGCTACACCTCGTTTCGCCCGGGACAGGACCGCATGGTCGATGCGATCCTTGCCGGTTGCGACGCGCTGGGTGTTATGCCCACGGGCGCCGGCAAGTCTATTTGCTACCAGGTGCCCGCGCTCATGCTGCCCGGCATCACCTTTGTGGTGAGTCCGTTGCTCTCGCTTATGGAGGACCAGACCCGTGCGTTGCTCGCGGCGGGTGCGCGCCCCAGCTATCTCAACTCCAGCCTTACTCCGGCCCAGCAAAACACCGTGCTCAAGCGGGCACGCGAGGGCCGCTACCAGCTTATGTACGTGGCGCCCGAGCGCCTGCTCGAGCCGCGCTTTTTAGCCTTTGCGCAGGAGGCCGCGGCGGACGGCGGCATCGGCGTGCCGCTCGTGGCCATTGACGAGGCCCACTGCGTAAGCCAATGGGGCCAGGATTTCCGCCCCGCCTACCTTCAGATTCGCGAGTTCATCGATTCCCTGCCGCAGCGCCCCATCGTGGCGGCCTTTACCGCTACGGCGACCGAGCGCGTGCGCGCGGACATTCAGCAGATGCTCGGCCTGCAAAACCCTGCGACGGTGGTGACGGGCTTCGATCGCAAGAACCTCTACTTTGGCTGCGAGGAGATGGGCGACAAGGCCAAGGCCGCGTGGGTGCGCGACTATGTGATCGCGCATTCGGGCGAGAGCGGCATCGTGTATTGCTCGACCCGCAAGACGGTCGATGCACTGGCAGGTGAGCTTGCCGAGGCGCTGGGTCCCAGCGGCATTCGCGTTGGCCGCTACCATGCCGGTATGGGCAACGACGCCCGTCGCCAAAGCCAGCGCGCCTTTATCGACGACGATATTCAGGTGATGGTTGCCACCAATGCCTTTGGCATGGGTATCGACAAGCCCAACGTGCGCTACGTGATCCACAACAACGTGCCCGAGAGCATCGAGGCCTACTACCAGGAGGCGGGCCGCGCCGGCCGCGATGGCGACCCGGCCAGCTGCCACCTGCTGTGGAACGGCAACGATTTTCGCATGCGTCGCTTTTTGATCGACCGCGGCGATGCTGCCGACGAGGCGCTCGACGACGAGCAGCGTGCGTGGGCGCTTCAGAATCGATATCGTCTGCTCAGCCAGATGGAGGGCTACTGCAATACCACCGGCTGTCTGCGCGAATACATGCTGCGCTACTTTGGCGACGAGGCCGCAGCCGAGCATGCGACCGCAGCTGGTGCGGGTGGCGCCGCCACGGACGAGGCCGAGGGCTGCGGCAACTGCAGCAACTGCCTCACGCAGTTCGAGGTCGAGGACGTCACCGATATGGCCCGCGCCGCCGTGCGCTACGTCGCCACGCGCCCCATGCGCTTTGGCAAGTCGCTCATCGCCGACGTGCTCCACGGCGGCAACACCGAGCGCATTCGCCAGATGCATCTGGACGAGGACCGCGGCTACGGTGAGCTGTCGAGCGAATCGGTCGGGCGCATCAAGGACATCATCGGGCAGCTGTGCGGCCGCGGTTATTTGGCCACCTCGCAGGGGCAGTACCCGGTCGTGGGGCTGGGCCCGCGTGCTGGCGAGGTCGAGGACGAGGCGTTCGCCTTTACCGTTAAGCGTCGCGCGTCCAAGCGCAAGGCCTCGGCCCGCGCCCGCCGTGCGGTGGATCTGCTGCGCGAGGAGGCCGAGATGGATCAGCGCCCTCGCGTGGGCGACGATGCCGAGCTGTTCGAGCGCCTGCGCGCCCTGCGCAAGGATATCTCGACCGAGCTCGAGATGGCACCGTACATGGTTTTCTCCGACAAGGCCCTGCGCGGTCTGTGCCGTCTGCGCCCGCAGACACGCGATGATCTTATCCAGGTCAATGGTATTGGCGAGAAAAAGGCCGACAGCTTTGGCGAACAGTTTATGGCGGCGATTGAAGAGTTTGAATCCGAGCACGCACGGGATGGAGCATAACGATGGCAACCGATAGTAAAACCGAGCGCACCGAGCGCGCTGACGTGCCCGCCGTGCCGCTGTACCAGCAGGTCATGGACGACCTGAAGGGCGAGATCGCGCGCGGCGTGTACGTATCTGGCTCGCGCATTCCTTCCGAGATAGAGCTCGCGAAGTCCTATGGCGTGGGACGCATCACCGTGCGTCGCGCCATCGAGGAGCTGTCGCGTGCGGGGTATCTCAACCGCCAGCAGGGGAGGGGTACCTTTGTGTGCGCTCCCAAGCTCAAGCGCAAGATTCGCCAGAAGGGTGACGTCCAGAGCTTTACTGAGGGTTGTGCTGCCAACGACATGGTGCCGGGTGCGCGTCTGGTGTCGCGCACGGTGGTCGCGGCGACGCGCGAAGACGCGGCGTTTTTTGGCGTGGAACCCGGCTGCGAGCTTATCGTGGTCGAGCGCGTGCGTACGGCCGACGGCATCCCCGTCATGCTCGAGAACAACGCCTTTGTGTTGGTTGATCACCCGTATCTGCAGACGCTGGCCGACGAGGACCTTACCGACAACTCGATCTTTGCGCTCGTTGCCGAGCGCTCGGGTCGTTCGCCGCTCAAATCCGATCCCTGCACGGTGGAGATTGCGCTTGCCGATGCTCAGGTGGCCCCGCTGCTCGAGGTTCCGATTGGCGAGCCGCTCTTCTATATGGAGGCGTACTTTACCGATTTTGATGAGCGACCTCTGCTGCTCGGCCGTCAAAAGATCGTGGGCTCGCGCTACGTGTTCGACATCTAACGTCCACAGATAGAACAACATAGAACAAATTTGCCGAAATGGCTTCACCTGCGATGGCTCGCGTGGTATAAATAGGACAACATAGAACGACCGCAGGTACGAGCCGCCGTCGCTCAAGGCCGTCACACAGGGAGGAACATCAGCATGAACGCACATGATCTGGTCCAGGAAATCATCGAGCGCAAGGGTAAGATCGAGAACGTCTTTTGGATCGCCTGCGGCGGTTCGATGATTGACCTGATGCCTGCCAACGAGCTGCTCAAGCGCGAGGCCACCACGTTTACCTCCACGGTCTACACCGCGCGTGAGTTCTGCCTGATGGCTCCCAAGAGCCTTGGCGAGAAGTCGCTCGTCATCGCCTGCAGCCACAGCGGCAACACGCAGGAGGTGGTCGACGGCTGCGAGATGGCGCTGGCCGCCGGCGCCGAGGTCGTCGCCATGACCGACTGCGAGGGCTCCAAGATCGACAACGGCAAGTGGACCACCTGGGTCTACCCGTGGGGCGAGGGCGTGTCGCAGGCCGAGGTGCCGCAGGGCATCGGCGCTCTGATCGCCGCCGAGCTGCTCGACCAGCAGGAGGGCTACGAGGCGCTCGCCGACATGTACGAGGGCCTCAAGCAGATGGACGCGCTGCTGCCCGCCGCCCGCGAGAAGGTCAACGCCGAGCTGGGCGCCCGCTTTGCCGAGCTCTGCCAGCAGCACGAGTTCTTCTACATCCTGGGTTCCGGTCCCAACTTTAGCCAGACCTATGCCATGGCCATCTGCTCGCTCATGGAGATGCAGTGGCAGCACTGCTGCTACATCCACTCCGGTGAGTACTTCCACGGCCCCTTCGAGGCCACCGAGCCCGGCGTGTTCTACTTTGTGCAGCTCGGATCGGGCGAGTGCCGTCCCATGGAGGAGCGCGCACTGGCGTTCCTCAACACGCACACCGACACGATCATGGTGCTCGATGCGCTCGAGTACGGCGTGGGCGAGGTGCCTGCCAGCGTGCGTTCGTTCCTGGAGCCGATCTTCTTCTACGCGATGAGCTGCGAGCTGCGCGCCGCCCGTGGTAAGGTCTTCGACCACAGCCCCGAGTTCCGCCGCTACATGGGCGTCGAGCAGTACTAAGTAACGGGGAAACAGCTTTTCACGACGGGGCCTTCGCCAAGCGCAGGCCCCGTTTTGCGTTGCGGCGCCCCTTTCAGTTTGTCAGAAAACGAAGGTGAATACTTTTCCCGAGAAGTGAACGACCTATTTTGGACCCCCGAAGCATCTACACTTTTTGTCGCTAAAACCGCAGGAAAACTTCGGCGAAACCGCAGGAAACAGCGCCTCAAAAGTGTCGATGCTTCGGGGGTCCGATTTTGCTCGTTCACTTCTCGGGAAAAGTATTCACCTTCGATTCGCAAGGGCGCTGCGTGAGTCAAAAAGCGGGCCGTGCCGGGGATTTCCGGTACGGCCCGCTTTGCATGGCGCTTGAGTTCGTGAGGTTGCGGCAGCCAACGGCCTACTTTGCGTCGTAGGCCTCGGCGTCCCACCAGTCGAGTTGGGCGATGTTATCGCGGATGTGTTGGCAGCTCTTGTGGAAGCCCTCGAGCTCGTGCTCGGACAGGTCGAGTGTGTAGACCTCCTCGACGCCCTCGGCGCCGATCACGCACGGCAGGGAGGTGAAGATGCCCTCCTCGCCATACTGGCCGGTCATGAGCGTGGAGGCAGAAAGCACGGCGTGCTCGTTGTGCAGCACGGCAGCGCAGACGCGCGCGGCGGAGTTGGCGACGGCGTACTCGGTGCACTGCTTGCCCTGGTAGGTCACGTAGCCGCCCTTGCGCGCGAGCTCTTCGACCTCCATGTGGTCGAAGGCGTACTTGTCGGGATTCTCGGCCTGAAGCTCGATGAGGCTCTTGCCGGCGATGGTTGCGGCCTTAAAGGCGGCCAGCTGGCTAAAGCCGTGCTCGCCGATCATGTAGGCGTCGATGGACTTGGGGCTCACGCCGACCTTCTTGGAGATCTCGGTGCGCAGACGGGCGGAATCCAGACCACAGCCCGATCCGATGATCTTCTTGGGATCGTAGCCGGTCAGGTGCCACAGCTCGGTGCACACGACGTCACAGGGGTTGGAGATGCTCACGAAGATGCCGTCGAAGCCGGCATCGACGATGCGCTTGGCAAAGGTGCGGGCGGCATCGGTGGTAAAGAACAGCTCGCCGTCGCGGTTGCCGGCGGCCAGCGCGACCTTGCCGGCGGCGTTGACGATGACGTCGCAGCAGGCCAGCTCCTCGTAGTGGTCGTAGCAGTTGACGATCTTGGTGTTATACGGGACAAACGAAAGGGAGTCGCGCAGGTCCTGGACCTCGGACGTCACCTTGGCCTCGTTGATATCGCACAGGTACAGCTCGTCGGCAATGCCCTGCATAAGCAGGCTGTTGGCGACATGTGCTCCTACGTGGCCCTGGCCGACCACACCGATCTTACGCGTCTGGTACATATATGTATCCTTTCGGCCGAGTTTTTCGCGTCGAACCATTGTAGCGTCCAGCTGCCACTTTGCTAGGCTAAAGCGCCGTAGAATTTTGGGACATGCTTTAATCTCTACTTTTGGAGTGATTTGGGCCGCTGACGGCATCGCGGGGCGATGTGCTCGCGCGGAGGGGGCCGCTCGTTGTACCATAGCTGCAACTGACTCGTAAGGAGCATCCATGCCCATTCGCATCCCCGACGCCCTCCCTGCCGCCGCGCAGCTCGAGAGCGAGAACATCTTTGTCATGACCGAGTACCGCGCGCTGCATCAGGACATCCGCCCGCTGCGCGTGCTCATCCTCAACCTCATGCCCACCAAGATCGCCACCGAGACGCAGATCATGCGCAAGCTCTCCAACACGCCGTTGCAGGTGGAGGTGGACCTGCTGCGCACCAAGACGCACGAGGCCACGCACGTGAGCGCCGGCCATCTGGAGACGTTCTACCGCACGTTCGACGACATCCGAGACATCCACTACGACGGCCTGATCATCACGGGCGCGCCGGTGGAGCAGATGCCGTTCGAGGAAGTCGACTACTGGCCCGAGCTCTGCCAGATCATGGACTGGTCCACCACGCACGTGCACTCCACGCTGCACATTTGCTGGGGCGCGCAGGCGGGCCTGTATCACCATTACGGTATTCAGAAGTACGATTTGCCGGCTAAGGCGAGCGGCGTGTTTGAGCATCATCTGGTGAAGCCGCAAAGCCCGCTGGTCCGCGGCTTTGACGACCGCTTCTATGCCGTGCACTCGCGCAACACCGACGTGCGCCGCGAGGACGTGGAGGCCGAGCCGCAGCTCGAGGTCGTGGCCGTGTCCGACGAGGTGGGCCTGTACATCGTCAAATCGACCGACAGCCGCCGCTTCTTTGTCTTTGGCCATCCCGAGTACGACACCGACACGCTGCGCCTAGAGTACGAGCGCGACGTGAACCGCGGGCTCAACCCCGAGGTGCCGGCGCATTATTTCCCGGGTGATGACCCCACGGCCGAGCCGCGCAACGTCTGGCGTAGCCAGGCTCAGCTGTTCTATACCAATTGGCTCAACTACTACGTCTACCAGACCACGCCCTACGACCTAGCACGAGCCGGCGAGGAGCGCTAGGCTGCCGAGAGACGCGCCGGCGGTTAGGCGCTGATGATGTTGGGTAGCGGCAGGTCGTGGGCGTCGGTGGGGACATGCTCGACGCGCTGCTCGTCAAAGGCGATGCCGATGATGTGGCACGATGCCAAGAGCGTGGGCAGGTAGCGGTCGTAGCAGCCGCCGCCGTAGCCCAGGCGTGCGCCGGTGCGATCGAACGCCACGAGCGGCACAACAATCATGTCGAGAGCCTCGGCAGACACGATGGGGAAGCGGTCACTGTCGATGTCCGCGGCAGCGAAGGTTCGCGTAGGATGGGTGATAAACGGAGCCGCGGCCGCGTCGCTGGCGGCGACCGCCCGCATGCACATGCGCTGGCCACAAGCTGCGGCATCAATTGCCGAGAGCATGCACGGATAGGCTACGCGCCAGCCGCGCGCGGCGGCCGCAGCGGCAAAGGCGGCGGGATCTGCCTCGGAACCCATCGCGGCATAGACGGCAACGGTGTGCGGCGCCGCGGCACCCAAGCGATCAAACAGCTCAACCAGCCGCGCACAGATAACGGCAGACTTTGCCGCCCGCACATCCAAATCAAGAGCATCGCGCCGAGCAATCACCGCCCGCCGCAACTCAGCTTTATCCATCCCGGCCTCCTCTAACAAACCTGCCAAAAAGGGACAGGTTTATTTTGGCAGGTTTTATCTGGGCAAACGTCGAAGCCGCCGCAAAGGCGCCCTTTGTGGCGGCTTCGACTCGACGTTGGCTTCACAGCGCCGCAGCGATCGCTTCAGTCACAAACTTATTGAGTGACTCACCCTTCTTTGCCGCCGCCAGCGCTGCTTGCTTGTGGAGCTCAGAGCCCGTTCTTACGTTGAACGAGCCCTTAAAAGCCCGCTCGGGTTCCTTGCCCTTCTCGGCGCAAAACTCAAGGTAATCGTCGACGGCGTCGTGGAAGCATTGCTCCACTTCTTCAGCCGTGGAGCCTTCAAATACGATTGCGTCCCTAATGCCGGCGACCATACCTGTTAGCACATGCTGTTCGGCATCGAACTCGACCGGGGCGAAATAACCCTTGTATGCCAAAACGTTACTCATGACTACCTCCGACATCTTGCAGAAAGCGAACGATGTTTCGAATGGTCCCCGCTGTCAATTCGTCAGATGGATGAGGCGCGTGCATTACGAACATCCTGCCATCTGATGGCCTGTAGAAGCGAACGCGCGATCCGGATGTCTTGCCTTTGCTGTCCATTTCAAAGCCATATGAAGCCATAACTTTAAGAAAGTCAGCGAATCTATACGTTGAAGGACAGCTAAGCAGCTGGGCGATGAGTTTATCGGATCGAGTCATCCCGCCTCACATTCTGCAACTATATTCTAGTTGCAATTTCAGTTCGATGCAAGCACCTCTACTATAGAACATGTGTGCGTATAGAACAAGTGTTCGAATCACAACTGAGGAAGGAGACAGGCACCTTTGTGGTGGTCTGTGCTGTGGAGTGGGCGTCTGCGGCGGTTTGTCTCAATCTGTAACAGTAACTCGGCAAAATTGGACCTAGATGTTACAGATTGAGACAAATCGCCGCGGTGGGCTGCGCCGCCCCGCTCAAACCGCAGAAAAAAGGTAGATTTTTAGGCATGTCCCAAAAATCTACCTTTGTGCATTAAGCCAGCAGGTCGATGACGGTAAAGCCGGCGTTGCTCTTGGCGATGACGTCGCGGCCGCCAAAGACGCAGGTGGGCGACTCGGCTGCGATGCGCGTCACGTCGGCGCCGAGCGAGCGAAGCTCACCGGGCGTGGCAGCGAGCATCTGGGCGCGGCGCTCCTCGCGTGCGTGCGGATCGAGCCCGGCCAGGTAGGTCGTGTTGCGGCGCTTGGTGAGCGCGTACGGCTTCACCGGCGCGTCCATGCCGCTTACGCAGCTCACGATAAAGCCCTCAAAGGCGGCCTCGTCGGGCTCAAAGCTGCCGAGCCATGCACCCGCGCGCTCCACGCGCTCAATCGAAGGATCGATCGCCGGGTCGCGGTAGGTGTAGAACGCCGTCTGGCGCTCGCCGGCTGCGCGGAATCCGCAGCCGTACGCACCGCCCTTCACGCGGATCTCGTTCCACAGGTAGTCGTAGGAGAGCGCGTTGGCAGCCACGGCCCAAGCGCCCGTCACGTCGATGCCCAGGCGACGCGGGTCGCACGCACGCGCGGCAAAGCAGATGTCGCTGGGGATCACGAAAGCCTCGTGGCGGTCGCGCGGCTCCGGCACCACGAGCGTGCCGCTGGCAGCGCCGTCGCCCGCGCCAAGCCCCAGGTCGCCCGCGGCATCCCAGTACGCGTCAAAGTCCTCGTCACTGCCGGTAAAGCTCGCCAGGCAGCCGTCGGCCACAAAGATGCGGTTTACCAGCGCGGCAAGCTTGGCGCGCAGGCCGTCCAGGCGCTCGTCAAAGTGGTCGAGCAGATCGCGCAGGAACAGGTAGAAGTCCACGCCCGAAAGCTGCTCGCGTACCACGGCCGAAGGCGAGCTGTAGCTCATAGCGCGACCGAGCGCCGCCGAGTGTCCGTTGTTGATAAAGCCCTGCTCGAGCCCAATGCGAATCTGCGTGAGCACATCGCGCACGCGGTCGGCGTCGGCGTCCGCCAGCAGCGTGCTCGACCATACCTCGCGCGGCAGGCTCGCCAGCGCATCGATCTTCTCGGACAGGGCGCCGGCGCTCACCAACAGGTAGGGGCGCACGCCGTCCACTTCGGGCTGCGTCATGACTTCGGTCGTAAAACTCAAAAAGCCGAGCTTGCCGGCGAGCAAGTTGTCGAGTTCCTCGGCCGAGTGCTCGCGCGTGGGCAGCTGCTTAAGCAGGCGGCAGAGCAGTGTCACATAGGGCAGGTCCTCAAACGCGACGCAACTCAGGTCGAAATACTGCATGGCGTAGGCCAGACGGTTGGTGGGGATGCCGTGGCGCAGGCAGGGGATGGGCGCGGTCGTGTCCACGATCAGCGGCGGCTCGGGACGCGCCTCGCCAATGTCGGACACGCGCAGGCGCGGCAGCGTGGCCTTGGCCTCGGGCGTGTCTTCCGCCTCCTGCGCGGCACGCAGCGCGGCCGTGCGCTCGACCACGTCGGCCAGCTCGGCATCGGTCATGGCATCGCGTTTGGCTGCCAGCTCGGCGGCCTCGGCACCCTCCGAACCCTCGGCGGCGTCCACCGGCACCAGCTCAACCAGTGCCATGTGATCGTTCTGCAGCACCAGTTCGCGCAGTAGGCCCTCAAAATAGCTGCCGTCCAGGTCGCCGCGCAGCTCCTCGTACACCGGGCCGTACTTGAGCGCCAGCGTCGCGGCGTCGTCATCGTAGAGCCACGTGCTCAGCGCGTCGCACGCAATGGCCACGCCGTCGGCGATACCGTAGTCGCGCTGGCGCAGGTCGTATTCGTTGCTACTGATGATGGCTTCCAGGCGCTCGCGCGGAACGCCATGCTCGCATAGGTCGCGGCAGGCGTCCTGGAACACGCGGCGCAGCTCGCGCGCCACGCCGGGCTGCGCGTTTTGCAGCATGATGAGCTCGTAGGGCTGCAGACTCTCGGCCGCGGTGTAGCTCACCACGTTGCCGCCCAGGCCGGCGGCCAGAATGGCCTTCTTAACCGGCGCTTCGTTGGAGCCCAGCAGCGCCTCAAACAAGATGTCCGCCGCGATCGTGCGCTTGCGGTCGAGTGCGCTGCCCAGCACCAGGCCCAGGCCCACCAGGGCGTTTTCGGGCGTAGTGGCCATCTCGACGCGCTTATACTCGCAGGTCACGGGCGCCTGCACGCCCAGCGGATTGGGCGCCAGCGTGGATGGGTCCTCGCCGGCGGCAACGGCTGCGTCCATGCGCCGGCTTGCGGCGCTTGGCTGCGACAGATAACGCTCGTCCAAAAAGGCCAGTGCGCGGTCCACGTCCAGGTCGCCGTAAAGCGTGATATAGGAGTTGGAAGGATTGTAGTGGCGTGCGTGCGTGTCCAGGAACTGCTCGTAGGTGAGCGCAGGAATCGCGCGCGGGTCGCCACCGCTCTCGTGCGCATAGGCGGTGTCGGGATAGAGCGCGGCGTTGACGGCGTCGTCAAGCACGCTCATGGGGTCGGACAGCGCGCCCTTCATCTCGTTGAACACCACGCCGTTATAGCGCAGCGTGCCCTCACGCAGGCTCGCGGAGCTGTCGCCGCTCTCGATCTCGACGCCCTCCGGCAGGTCCAGCTCGTAGTGCCAGCCCTCCTGCTCAAAAATAGTGGGCTTGGTATAGATAGCCGGGTTGAACACCGCGTCCAGGTACACGTCCATCAGGTTGTACAGGTCCTGCTCGTTGGTGGTGGCAACGGGGTAGATGGTCTTGTCGGGGTAGGTCATGGCGTTGAGGAACGTCTGCATGGAGCTCTTGATCAGGTCGACAAACGGCTCCTTGACGGGGAACTTGGCCGATCCGCACAGCACCGAGTGCTCAAGAATATGGAACACGCCGGTGGAATCGGCCGGCGGCGTCTTAAAGCCAATGGCAAAGGCCTTGTTTTCGTCGTCGCATGCCAGGTACAGCAGGCGAGCGCCCGAGGCGGTGTGGCGAAGCACGTAGGCGTCCGAGTCGAGCTCGGGCACGGTCTCGCAGCGCTCGACGGCAAAGCCATGGCAGGTGGTGCCGGGCACCAGCAGCGCGGCGGCAGCGGCGCGCGGGTCGGTTGAGGTGGTGGGCATATGCAGTCTCCTTTGACGCCCCAGCGGGGGCGAATCGAGTCGAATCCCCGAGAGTATACCCATATGGGGCCCTCGACCAATCTGCCGGATGAGCGTGGATTTTCGGACACACGAGCGTGGAAATTCGGACGCCCGCCAAATGAGCGTGGATTTTCGGACGAAATCGACCGCCAAAAGCCCAAAAACCGTCCAAATATCCACGCTCATTTTCTGACTGTCCAATAATCCACGCTCGTCCATCACTCACGTATCTCTCATCTCTCATTCGTCACTAATACGAGAGATAGCAGAAAGACGAGAGATAAATATGAGAGATAACTGAGCAGCAGAGAGACAAGCAATCATGGAATTATCTCAATACTGATTGTTTTACAAGTAAAAACATGTTTATATGAAACAGATGACAGACATCTTATCTTTCATCTCTCGCTCATCTCTAATATGAGACATAACAGAAAGATGAGAGATAATTACGAGAGATAACTGAGAGACGAAGGAAATCTATTCGCGGCATTCTTCGCAGAACCGAGCGAAAGGACGTGCAGGTGAACGAAAACGAACTGACCGGTTTGCTCGAGTCTTTAAGGCGCATGGGCTCGGACGATCTTAACGTCGAAGTGAAGGAGAGCGCCACGACGCTTTCCCACGACGTATGGGAAACGGTCAGCGCTTTCGCAAACACCGCCGGCGGCATCATCGTACTCGGAGTGAGCGAGCGCGCGGGTTTTGTCCCAGTTGCAAACTTTGAGACCGAGAAAGTGCTCAACCAATTCGTGGCGGGCATGGGCGATGCTGGCGGTCGCGGAAAGCTGGCCAATCCGCCCAAATACACCATTGAGCGCGTGGGGCTTCGGGGTACCGTTGTTCTCGTTATCACGATTGAGGAGCTCGACCCGTCGAGCAAGCCTTGCTATGTAATAGAGCGGGGCGCCCAGGGCGGCAGCTACAAGCGCGTCGATGACAAAGATGTCCCGCTTTCGTCGACCGAGGTTTTGGCACTGTCGTCATATGAACGGACGAGTCCTAGCGATCGCGATGCGGTGCCCGGCACGAGTGTGGGCGATCTCGACGAGTCGCTGGTCGACCGCACGATAGAGCGTGCCTATTCGTTGACGCCTCGAGCGATGCGCGGTGCGGCGGACAAGAAGACAAAGATGGAGCGTCTGAATTTCCTCGACTTCCAGGGCAATGTTACCAAGGCCGGCCTCCTTGCCGCGGGCGTTTACCCCCAGCAGTTCTATCCCAAGCTCTTCATTGATGTGGCTGTCCACGTGGGAACTCAAAAGGGAGCTGCGGGGCCACTAAGGTTTATGGACCGCACAGTCTGCGAGGGCACTCTGGGCGAGATGATTTCGGATACTGTCGCGGCTGTCGCCAAAAACCTGCGCCGCATCTCGACCGTCCAAGGCGTCTCGCGTGTCGACTCGCTGGAGATTCCCGAGGAGGTTCTGCGCGAGGCAATCGCCAACGCCGTAATCCATCGAGAATACGGGGATCGGTTCTGTGGACAATCGATTGCCGTCGACGTCTTTGACGATCGTGTCGAGGTGACGAATCCTGGCGGCCTTTACGGGGGAAAGACTCGCGAGAACTTGTTTGACGGCAGCTCCCGATGCCGTAACGCGACGCTCGTGAAACTCATGTCGATTGTCCCGCTTCCGGATGGCGCAGGTTCGCCGGCTGAGGGCAATGGCTCGGGCATCCCGATGATGATCGATGCCATGCGCGCGCATGGTCTGGCCGAGCCCCTGTTCTGCCCGGGGTTCGATCGGTTCAAGGTCGTACTTTACCGTTCAAAGATCGAGCCGGTCGATCATGGCGGGGGCATAATTGTGACGGCACTCAAACACTACGGCGAGCTGGGGACGCGTGAGCTGGCAGAACGCACGGGGCTTACAATTTCCCAGGTTAGGTCGCGCGTCAATGCACTCATTGCTCAAGGCGAGCTTGAGCCCACGGCGCCGGCGACGAGCCGCAACCGCAAGTATCGACTGTCAGAGCGCGTGGAATAAATGCGTTAGTGGACGAGGCGACCCACTAAGGTAAAGCGGTTGTTGCTCAGTCGACGGTGATGCTAAAGACTCGGCTTACGCCGGCATGGCCCCGAACCCGTCCATCAAGAACAGCCTAAGAACCAGCTTGATGACATTTCCCGGTTTGACTTCAGCCGTGCCAAAGACGTGACGCTCGGCGAGCTCGCTGCAGTATGCGTAGATATCGCGGATAAGGTCCGCGCCCGAAAGCGTAAACATGTAGCCTGCGTCCGAAAGCGCATTGGGTGCGGCGGGCAACCTGGCCATGTGGCAGAACGTTTGCAGGTCGGGCGCCATAACATGCTGGTAGTCGAGGTGGCCGCTGGCGTCCTGTGCGGCAAGCTCCAATTGGCGCACAAAATCCAGCGCCGCCGCTAACACAAAGCTCGGCGTAGGCGCATTGACGTCCTGAGTGGTCGCCACAAGCCTGCCCGCCGCCTGCGTGACAAGCCAAGCGACCTCGCGCTGGCAACGCACGGCCTTGCGCGTAACCGGCTTGATGGACGAAGAAGAAACGCTCCCCTTAGGCGGATTCGAAGCAGCCATAAGACCCTCCCATGAACAATCCGGCCCAACAAGCCCGGATGAAACACGTGCTACATCAGTATACAGGGGAGTGGGATGGAAAAAACGGAGTCGACAGCGTGAGCTGCCGGCTCCGGATTGCTTGCCTTAGAGGCCGTACACTTCGACCATAGCTTCGCCAATGCGATGGGGCACGCCGGTGACGAGTGCGTTGCCCATGCAGAAGGCTCGATGACCGTCAGTCATGCCCGTATCGGTCCAGCCTTTCGGGAATCCCTGAAGCTGATCGAGCTCGTCGGGAACAAGACGGCGGAAACGGCCATCGGGACATTCGATGACGTGCTTGAAGCGGCTCGCTCCCGTGCCGCCTTCTCCTGTGAGGATGGTGCGGCTCGGCTTGTCGGTGGCATCCGGGAAGCTCATGGCTCCTTCGGAATACGTGTACGTAAAGCCTGTCTTTTTGTTAGTGCGCTCTTCGCGCTTGCTGCCCTTAAGGTAGCGCCAGTCGGGAAGCTTTTCGTCGGAGATGTAGAACTGCTCCGGGACATAAGCCTCGTCGACAAGCACGTCGCCAAGCACGTGGCGCTCACCGTGATAGTCCTCGGCAAAGTCGCAGGTCAGAACATGACAGCCCTGCATGACGCCAGCATTCTTGAATTGAGAGGTCTTTTGGCCGACGCCAAAACGAGTTGAGTTCTCGTAGGGGTCGGGTAAAACGTCGAGTTCGGACATCTCGTCGGGATAGATGGCGGGGAAGGCTTTAGCCATGACGCCGTTGTGCATGCGATCAACGAGATCAACCTTGCCAGCGTCCTTTTCGCAGAAGATATAAACACGCTTGCGACGCTGGGGGAAACCGTATTCGGCAGAGTTGACCACGCGCCATTCGACCGTGTAGTCGAGGTCGGCAAGACAGCTTAGGATGATGGCGAAGTCGCGACCGCGTTGAGACGCGGGCGACTTGAGCAGGCGGTCGACGTTCTCAAAGAGACCGAACTTGGGCTTCTTCATTTCGAGGAAGTGATAGATGTCCCACCAGAGGACACCCTTCTTGCCCTCGATGCCGTGTGCCTGATTGAGAGGACGCGCGACAGAGTAGTCTTGGCAGGGAAAGCCACCGACGACCATTTGCACGTCGGGGATTTTAATTTCGCCGGCTTCAGCCTGCTCCAAGACCTTATTGATATCTTCGTTGACAACGGAATCTTCGCCAAAGCGGTCCATGTAACAACGTGCCGCAAACTGACGCGCCTTGGTTCCGGGCGGTTCCCACTGGTTGGCCCAAATGGTGCGAAAGGGCCCGGCGGGGTTCATGTAGAAATCTGGATAACGAGGGTCAGCGTAGCCTTCGAGGCCCAAACGGAATCCGCCGACGCCAGCAAAAAGCTCGGCGATTTTGACCTCTGACATACACGCTCCCCCAAATCGCTGCAAATGCAAAGATCAAGGGTACAGAAATCGGGTTGCAAATGGAAGATCCCTTAGGGGATCTTCACGGTATAACCCGAATTTACAGTAGCATACGTATTAAATCATGTCTTATTTCGAGAGGATTTGCCATGTCCAAGAAGCACCTCGACTTCAAGCGCATGCTTGACGATACTGATTTTTCTGACCCCTCAAGCATCGAGCGCTATGCTGCCAATCTCGATGGCATGACGTTCCGCGATATTCTCGAGCTCGGTATTGCGCCGGAAGGGGAGAGTGCGCCCAAGGACTTTGGCTCCAAAAAGTACAAAGGCGGTATGGGTACTCTTATCGAGGAGCGCTACTTTGGCTACAAGGCCAATAGCGACGATCGCCCCGACTTTCCTGAGGCGGGCGTTGAACTCAAGGCAACGTGTTTTGACGTACTCAAAGACGGCCGTAAATCTGCCGGCGAGCGTCTCGTTCTGACAATGATTCCTTATGACCGTCCTGTTTCGCTCGACTATGAAAGCTCGCATCTCAAGACCAAGCTCAGCAATATCCTGCTGATTTATTACGGCCGTGATCGCTCCATCGACAAATACGACCAGCGCATTGAGCGTGCAGTCATGGTTCGTCTGCCCGAAGAGGATATGAAGATCATTCGCGCCGACTACGAGAAAATCATTTCGTACATTCAGGATGGTCGCGCAGACGAGCTGTCGGAGGGCATGACCACCTACTTGGGCGCCTGCACAAAGGGCGCAACCGAAGCGACAATGTGGGTCGACCAGTACTACGAGTACTTCAATACCGATACGGGCGAGATCGAACGCCGTCGCGCGAAGCGTCGCGCCTTTTCTCTCAAACGCTCGTACATGGACTATGTGCTTCACGCCTATGTTCTCGGTGCCCCGCGTATCGGCGAGAGCATCGTTCGAGGCGACGACGAGTCCATTGATTTCGAAAGCTACGTAACTGGACTGATCGAGCAACACTATGGCGAAACTGATCGCCAGATTGCGGAGCAATACGGGCTGGAGTACACGGGCAATAAGGCGCAGTGGACAACACTCGTCTATCGCATGCTCGGAATCAAAAACAATGCTGCCGAGGAATTCGTCAAGGCAGGCATTTCCGTTCGAACTGTTCGAGTTAACAGCAGGGGGCACATCGAGCAGGCTATGTCGTTCCCGCCGTTTGAGTTCAAGCGTTTGATTGAAGAAGACTGGGAGACGTCGCCTCTTCATGCGTGCCTTGAGACCAATCGCTTCTTCTTCGTTGTGTTCCGTGAGGGCCACGATGGCGTGCTGCGCCTCGACCGTTGTTTGTTCTGGGCGATGGGAGAAAACGAAATCGAAGGTCCTGCGAAAGCTTGTTGGGATGAGACGCGAAAGGTAATACGTGAGGGCGTTGAGCTCAATCCGTATCGGGATGCGAGCGGAAAGCTCAAAGTGACTAACAATCTGCCCGGGTTGGCGGACAACCCAATTGTTCACGTTCGCCCGCATACGTCAAAAGCGGCTTACAAGTTTGCCGATGGAACAGAGGTCGGTGACATCGCAAGTAATGCTTACGAACTGCCCGACGGGCGCTGGATGACGAAGCAATCGTTCTGGTTCAACAAGGGCTACCTGGAGCACATTCTGGGGCTGTAGCGTTTTGGGATTGTTTAACGATCGAGCTTCTGCTCCTCGATGCCATCTCTACAAATAAATCCCCTCACCGAGCTGCTTGTGGAACTCGGCGTGATGGTCGCGTGCCCAAGTAAAGAGTGCCTGGTCAAAGTCGGTGCGCGTGGCCGGGACGCCAAAGACGCCGGCAACTTCGACACGCACAAACTCCAGTGCCGGCAGCTTGTTGATGGCGGTGAGGGCAAACGGGGACGTGGGTTCTTCGAACAGATAGCGGCTGCCTTGCAGCGCGTCGCAACTGGTGCACGTGTTGCCGAGCGACGGGGCTTTGGAGGCTCGTGCGCCTACGGGTTTGTAGCCACAGCGCTTAGAAAGATAGTCGCGGATCTCGCCCGGGACGCAGCCAAGAGCGGGAACAATGGCGAGCGCGTTGGCATTGGCTGTGTCGATGGTAATGTGCCCGGCTTCGTTGGGCGCGTGCGCAATGGCGATGCCCTTGCCGTCATCGGTTCGATAGGGAATGCCGAAGGCCGCGACCGAGGTCTCTTCGTGGCATTTCCAGCACTCGCGCTTGCCCAGTACTAGATATATATACGGCGCTGAGGGGTCGGATCGGTCAACACCGGGCAGCCACTCGGCAAAGGGCTCGGGGTTGACGCCGCTGGGTACATACCAGATCTTCTTGGTCCGGTCCCATTTGGCGCCCAGCGCCTTGGCTTCTTCTTTGTGCGAAAAGGGGACATCGAGCTCGGTGCGCATGGCGGCTCCTTGGTGCTGCAGGTGCGAGTGGCTCAAGGATACCGCAGGGCGCAGACATCGCGGCGTTTTGCTGAGAAGTTGCGGTGCGGACTGATTGGTTATGCCGATGGATAGATCGGCAAGTAGATGGTCGGCTTTTGGCCAGTTGGGCGGCTGGAGCAGCTTGCGGCGCAGTTTTGTGCCTGGCTATTGTTGATGTTGGGGTATTGAATTTGTTTGGCTGCCATTTGTCAGGTGAATTGATGTTACGTTGCGATGACGGTTGGAGCTGCCAGCGGATTTAGCGACATAAAACAAAACAGCCCAGATACATAGCCTCTGAGCTGCGAACATTTGGTGGGCGTTAGAAGATTTGAACTTCTGACCTCTTCCGTGTCAGGGAAGCGCTCTCCCCCTGAGCTAAACGCCCGATCAAGGGTGCGCAAGCGCGCAAGGGATAATATAACGGAGCCTGAACTCGGTGGCAAGAACATTTTTAAAAATCGCTTACATTGTGGAATTCGGGGGCTTTGTCATATCCATTTCAAAAGAGCCTGCTGCCGCGATTTGGCTGTCGCGCAATGCAAGGCCATTGCGGTATCGAGCTATGGAAAGACGCCTGCGGAATTGTCCTACCGATAAGCGGACAAGCCTCCAGCTGGTGCCTTCGCCGTGGTAAGGTAAGCCGAATTGTTTCCAGGCTGCTTCGGGGGAGTGGAATGAGCAAAGAGCGTGTCGAGCAGGCCGAAGGCGCAGGGGCTTCGGTGCCGATGACCGATATATCGAACATTGACGTGCCCGAGGGCACCGACGAGCTCAGCCGCAACACCCGTCGCGCGTGGCGCGACCGCCTTAACAGCGCCTCGACGCGCAAGATGATCACGGGCGTTCTGGCCACGCTGGTGGGTGGTTCGTTTTGGGGCTTCTCGGGTACCAGCGCGAGCTTTCTGTTCGATACCTACCACGTCGATACCCTGTGGCTCATGAGCGTACGTCAGATTCTCGCCGGCCTGCTGTTTATGGTCGTGGTCGTCGCGCGCGATCGCGCGCGCCTGGTCAAGCTGTGGACCACGCCTGCCGACCGCAAGCAGCTGCTGCTCTTTACCGCCTTTGGTCTGCTGTTCAACCAGTTTTGCTATCTTTCGGCCGTGCGCCTGACGAACGCCGGAACCGCGACGGTGCTCCAATGCCTGCAGCTGGTCATCATCATGGGATACACCTGCGTCATCGATCGCCGTATGCCGCGTCCGCGCGAGGTTATCGGCATTGGCCTGGCTCTGGGCGGTACGTTTTTGATCGCTACCGGCGGGGACCCCACCAGCCTGAGCATCTCGCCGCTCGGCCTGATCGCGGGCCTTATGTGTGCGGTCAGCGCCACCTGCATGGCAGTGATCCCCGCTAAGATTCTGCCCGAATACGGCAGCTCCATCGTCACGGGTTCGGCTATGCTCACGGCGGGTGTGGTCTCGTGCATCTTCGTACAGCCCTGGGCGCATATGCCTGCGCTCGACGCTGCCGGTATCGAGGCGCTCGCGGTGTTCGTGGTCATCGGTTCGTTTTTTGCCTACATGCTTTATATGCAGGGCGTTAAGGACATCGGCTCGGTGCGTGCGAGCCTCATCGGAACCGTGGAGCCGGTTTCGGCGACTATCACTAGTGCCGTTATGCTGGGCACGGTATTTTTGCCGACCGACCTTATCGGCTTTGCCATGATCATCGTGATGATGTTCCTTACGGTGTAGCTGGCGCCGCCAAGACAGATAAGGTGTTGCGCCACATTTTCGCCAATTGATATCCGTGTCTGGAGTTTAGCTGTCGATGCCCAATATGCCATAAACTAGTAACGTTATGGACTTTTTCATTGCGACTCAATTGCGAGGATTTCTTTATGGCTGGTAATCACTTTAAGGGCAGCGACAGCGGCCGTCCTGCGGTTCCGCCGCGTTCGAACGGGACTGGAAAAGCCGGCATGCCGAGCGGAGCTGGTCAGAACAGTGCCGGTAAGCGCACGTCCCCGGGCGAGACGGCGATGTTTACCGCTCTGTATGAGCAGTCTCAGAAGGCCAAAAAGACCGGTCGAGCAAAAGGGAATGTCTTTGCGGGCGGTGCGACCCCCACATCGCAGCCGAGCGGGGCTCCTTCGGTACCCGCGAACAACGCAGGTGCTACCAACGCCGCGAATGCCGCCGGCAACGTTAATGCCGGCAAGGCCGCCAACAATACTCCCTCTGCCGGTGGCGCGGGGCTTACGGGTAACCTTGGCACGATTTACACCGGCGCCTCCGAGACTGGCACGTTCGCCCGCCTGGATGATAGCGGTGCCGAGTTTGCGGGCTCGGGTTCCAAGGAAGATTATTACGATTTTGGCTTGAACTACGGTAGCGACGCTTCGTCGAGTTCGACCTCTGACGGTCTGGTCCGTCATCGCCATCGCAAGGGCGAGCGCAAAAAGCGTCACACCGGCGCCATTATTGCCGCTGTAGTCGCGGTGCTTCTCGTTGTGCTTGGCGCAAGCGGCTTTATGCTGCTTAACTCGGCAAAGACCGTAAAGAGCGAAGCGAAGGAGGCTGTCGAGATCGTCGGTGGCCTTAAGGACAAGGTCACGTCGGGCGATTTTTCGACGCTGCCTGACGACGCGAAGAAGATCGATGAGCTTTGCGACAGCATGAAGGCGGAGACCTCGAGCCCGCTGTGGACGGCGGCTTCGTTTATCCCGGTGTATGGCAGCGACATCAATGCGGCCCGCACCATGATCGACGCCCTGTCCGATGTCTCGAGCAATGCGCTGGTTCCCATGGCCGATAACCTTTCGCAGGCCACGCCCGGCAAGCTGTTTCAGGACGGCATGATTAACGTGTCCGCGCTGCAGGCGGTCGCCGATTCGCTTTCCAGCAGCTCGAAGGTGTTCAAGAGCGCCAACGAGAAGATCCAGGGCATTGGCGATACTCATATTTCCCAGGTGACCGAGCTGGTCGATAAGGCCAAGGACGGCTTTGCCACCCTCAACGGCGCGGTTGACGCGGCGGAGAAGGTCGCCCCCGTCCTTCCCCAGATGCTCGGCGCCAACGGCCAGACGCGCAACTACCTCGTGTATGCCATGAACAATGTTGAGATTCGTGCCTGCGGCGGCTTTGGCGGCTCGCAGGGTCTGATTTCGGTTACCGACGGCCAGATGTCGATTGGCGAGTTTGTTCCCCGCATTGGACTCAGCGAGGATGAGGCAGTCGAGAGCGTCGACGAAGAGGATGAGGCGCTGTTCGGCAACCACAGTAACCTGTACAACTCGGGCAATACCTATTCGCCCGATTGGCCCCGCAACTCGCAGCGTGTCGCCGCGCTGTGGAAGTCCCAATATGGGCAGGACGTTGATGGCGTCGTCGGCATCGATCCTGTGTTCTTGCAGTACCTGCTGGGCCTTGTCGGTAATGTCTCGCTGCCCGATGGTACGGTCGTCGACGGTACCAACGCGGCGAAGGTTCTCATGCACGATGTGTATTGGAACTATCCGGTCGAGGAATCGGACGGCATCTTTGCGGCTGTTGCCAGCGCCGCCTTCGACAAGATTCTCGGTGGCATCGGTGACGTCGACGTTACAAAGCTTGTCGGTGCATTCGAGCGCGGTGCCGAAGAGGGCCGTCTGATTGCTTGGATGAGAAACGATGATGAGCAGAATGCCATCAAAGAGACGGGCATTGACGCTTCGCTACCCGATCCGGATGATCCGAGTGCCGATCCCGTTGCCGGCGTTTACTTTAACAACCTGAGCTTTTCCAAGCTCGACTGGTACCTGAACGCTGATACGCAGATTGGCCAGGGCGTCAAGAATGGCGACGGCACGTGCTCCTATCGCATCACCGTCACCCTGACGAACATCATGACGCAGGAAGAGGCCGGCAAGCTGCCCGACTACGTTGCAGCGAGCGCACCCGATGCCGCGCGTGATGACGAGCGCCTGAATGTCTCGCTGTTCGCCCCGACGGGTGGCAACATCTCGGACCTTACCGTCGAGGGCACCCAGTTTGGGCTTGGCGCTGCCACGTGGCATGGCATTCCCTTCTATTCGGGAACCGTTGACTTGCACGCGGGTGAGACGACGACGATCGCCTATACGCTGACCACGTCGGCCGAGGCGGGAGACAAGCCGCTTGCGCTGCGCCAGACCCCCACGTGCCAGGCGGCTCGCGACAGCGCTTCGGCGTAGGGTTTTTCTGGTAGTTCAGATAATCGAGTACCATTTTGGGGCGGACGGATAATCTGTTCGCCCCATTTTTATAAGGAGAGCGCATGAAGTACTTTGGCACCGACGGCTTTCGCGGCGAGGCCAACGTTGGGCTGACGGTAGAGCACGCCTATAAGATCGGTCGTTTTGTGGGCTGGTATTACGGCGCCAATCGCGAGCGCAAGGCACGCGTCATCGTAGGTAAGGACACGCGTCGATCCAGCTATATGTTCGAGGCGGCGCTGGTGAGTGGCCTGGTCGCGAGCGGCGCGGACGCCTACATGCTGCACGTGATCCCGACGCCGGGCGTGGCGCATCAGACGGTCGAGGGCTGCTTCGACTGTGGCATCATGATCAGCGCGAGCCACAACCCGTTTTGCGATAACGGTATCAAGCTCGTCAACAGCGACGGCTTTAAGATGGACGAGGACGTGCTGGAGCTCATCGAGGACTACATCGATGGCAAGAGCGAGGTACCGCTGGCCACGGGCAACCACATTGGCGCCACGGTGGACTACATGCAGGGCCGCAACCGCTACATCGCCTCGCTCATCGCGAGCGCGAACTTTTCGCTGCAGGGCGTCAAGATTGGCCTGGACTGCGCCAACGGCTCGGCGTCCTCGGTCGCCAAGCCGGTGTTCGACGCGCTGGGCGCCGACGTGCGCGTGATCAATGCCGCGCCTGATGGTTTTAACATCAACGTCGACTGCGGCTCCACGCATATGGAGCGTCTGCAGCGCCACGTGGTGGAGCAGGGCCTGGACGTGGGCTTTGCCTACGACGGCGATGCCGACCGCTGCCTGGCCGTGGACGAGCGCGGCCGCGTGGTCGATGGCGACCAGATCCTGTACGTGTGCGGCGTGTACCTGAACAAGCACGGTCGCCTTTCGGGCGGTACCGTGGTTCCGACGATTGCCAGCAACTTTGGCCTGATCAAGTCGTTGGAGCTTGCCGGCCTGAGCGCCGTGACCAGCGGTGTGGGCGACCGTCACGTGTATGCCAAGATGCGCGAGGGCGGTTACAGCCTGGGCGGCGAGCAGACGGGCCATACGATCTTTGGCGATATCGAGCGCACGGGCGACGGCATTATGACCTCGCTGCGCGTGATGGAAGTGATCCGCGCCGAGCGCGAGACGCTCTCGCAGCTCACGGCTCCGTGCAAGCTGTTACCGCAGGCGCAGGTGGCTGTGCGCGTGGCGGACAAGGACGCCGCGCTCGAGAACATGGGCGTGCAGGCCGCCATCGCCGAGGCCGAGGCGTCGCTGGCGGACGAGGGCCGCGTGCTGGTGCGCAAGAGCGGAACCGAGTCGGTTATCCGCGTGCTGGCCGAGGCGCCCGACCAAGCATCCGCCGACGCCGCCATGAAGCGCATCGCCAACGCGTTGGAAGCTCTGTAGTTACGCGGTTTTACCAAACCGCGTAACTACTCGACGCTGCAAGCGGCCCCAAGCGGCAATCTGACGTTCAATTTCAAGGGCGCGGCCAGAAGGTCAGCGCCCTTTCATTTCACGTCACCTTGCTCGCTTAGGGTCGTTTTCGCTGACGTTGCCAAGACATTGGCGTCAACATGGTTGACGTTGGCGATGGCGTGCTGGTCAATCCTTACAGCTCGTACAGCGTGGTGAACTTGTCCTGGAGGTAGCTGCAGTAGTAGCGGGCGTCGAAGGCCATGCCGCAGGCGCCCTTGATGAGTTCCGGCGCGTCTTTGGCGCGGCCCCACTGCCAAATGTGCTCGCCCAGCCAGGCGCGGACGGGCGCCAGATCGCCGCTCGCGCAGGCACCGGTAAGGTCGACGCCGTCGCGGCACATGGCCGGCACAAACATGGCATCGTAGGCGCTACCCAGCGCATACGTGGGGAAGTAGCCAAACGAACCGCCGCTCCAATGCGTATCCTGCAGGCAGCCGTGCGTGTCGTCGGGAACGGGAATGCCCAGGTACTCGTCCATAAAGCGGTTCCAAAGCGCGGGGATGTCCTTGGCCGCAGCCTCGCCGGCAAACAGCATACGCTCAATCTGGTAGCGCACCATAATATGCAGCGGATAGGTGAGCTCGTCGGCCTCGGTGCGGATCAACGACGGCTGCGCGATGTTCACGGCGCGGTAGAGCGTGTCTTCGTCGACGTCGCCGTAGACCTCGGGCGCGTGACGACGCAGCACCTCGAGCAGCGGGCCCATAAAGGCGCGGCTGCGACCCACGGTGTTCTCGAAAAAGCGGCTCTGGCTCTCGTGGATGCCCATGGAGGTGCCGCCCTCCAGGCAGGTGCGCGCGTAGGCGGGATTGACGCCCAGCTCGTACATGGTGTGCCCCGCCTCGTGGATGATGCTGTAGACGTTGGAGATGCAGTCGTCCTCGTAGATGTGCGTCGCGATGCGCGCATCACCCACGGCAAAGCCCTCGCTAAACGGATGCTCGGTAAAGGCAAGCGTGGTGTCGTCCAGGTCCAGGCCGACAAGCTTCATAAGGTCGAAGCTCATGGCGCGCTGGGCAGCCTCGGGCACGTGGGCGTGCAAAAAGTCGGCAGCCGGCTGCTGGCCGCGCTCGCCGATGGCGTGCACGAGCGGCACGACCGTGGCCTTGACCTCGTCGCAAAACGCGTCGAAGCTCTTGGCGGAAAGGCCGCGCTCGTACTGGTCGAGCCAAACGTCGTATGGATCGCGCTTGGGGTCCATGAGCTCGGCCTGATGCTTAAGTTGGGCGACGATTCTATCCACATAGGTCTCAAAGCTCGCCCAGTCGTTGGCTGCCTTGGCCTTGCGCCACACGGCGTCCGCCTCGCAGGTGAGCCTGGTCCAGGCCTCGGCTTCTTCGGTGGGGATGGCACTGGCCTCACGTTGATCGCGGCCGAGCACACGGATCTCGTCGAGCAGCTGAGGGTCGTCGATTTTGCCGCCGGCGACGGTCTCGCGCGCTAACGAGCGTACGAGCTCAACGGACTTCTCGCTGGTCAGCAGCTTGTGATGCTCGCCGGCAAGCGTGCCCATGGCGTCGGCACGCGCTGCTGCGCCGTTGGCGGGGGCAATGGTCGCGCCGTCAAACTCGGCAATCTTGAGCAGGTACTCACGAGTCCACAGCTTGCCTTCGAGCTTGCGGAATTTTTTGACGGCCTTATCGACCTTCATGCCTTTGGATGTCTTGCCCGCTGCAGGCTCGGCCTTCTTATCGAGTTTCTTTCCCATACCATATCCTTGATCTCGTGAGCCGAGCGCTTCGGGTGGGCGCGCGGCCAGTTTGCACAGCTACCTGCCTTGTACCCAGTGCGAACAAAACGGAACGCGGCGATGCACACGCAGAATGTGTTATCCTATAGCCCAATGCGTTGACGGAGAGGGTTTTGCCCGCCGCGTCGCCGGCAAGAGAGGGAAGGTCATGGGCTGCGAGCCTTCCTGCGGTGACAAGGGCCAAGCGTTCACTCCCGAGCAGCGACCTCAACGGGCACGCGGCCAGCGGCGGCGAAGCCCCAGTAGGGAAGCCGTGAGCCTCGCGACAAGGGGCACAGAGTGGGCGCGGCGGGCCAGACATCCGCCGGGTCAAACAAGGTGGTACCGCGGAATTCAACCGTCCTTGGGCAATGCACATGCCCGAGGGCGGTTTTTTTGTTACCGAACCGGGCCGCACATCCGCAGCTCCGGGTGGCTCCAGCCGCCGCGGCAAGTGGATGCGCGAGAGACGAAAGGGAAGACATGAGTCTGATTGATGATCTGGTCAAACTCGAGGAAGAGGCCAAGGAGCTCGTCGCAGGCGCCGATGACGCCGCCAAGCTCGAGGCTGCGCGTGTTGAGCTGCTCGGTCGCAAGGGTCGTATCACCGGCTTGATGCGCATGATGGGCAAGCTCGCCCCCGAGGATCGTCCCGTGATGGGCAAGCGCGCCAACGAGATGCGCCAGCTGATCGAGGGCATGCTCGACGAGCGAAACACCGAGATGAAGGCCGCCGCCCTCAAGCGCGCACTCGAGCACGACGCCGTCGACATCACGCTGCCGGGCATCCGTCCGCAGATCGGCCACCAGCACCTGATCAAGCAAATCATCGAGGAGGCCGAGGACATCTTCTGCGGCATCGGCTACACCGTCGAGTCCGGCCCCATGGTCGACACCTCTTACTACAACTTCACCGCGCTCAACGCTCCCATGGATCACCCGAGCCGCTCGGCCCGCGATACCTTCTACGTGGTCGACAACAACCCCGGCAGCGTCGCGCACCCCGAGGCTCACGCCCACGGCGAGTCCGACGTGCTGCTGCGCACCCAGACTTCGGGCGTGCAGATCCACACTATGGAGTCGCAGAAGCCGCCCATCTACATGATCTGCCCGGGCACCGTCTACCGTCCCGACACGGCCGATGCCTGCCACCTGCCGCAGTTCAACCAGATCGAGGGCCTGGTCGTCGACGAGGGCATCACCTTTGGCGACCTGAAGGGCACGCTCGACTACTTTGTTAAGTGCATGTTTGGCGAGGATCGCAAGACGCGTTACCGCCCGCACTTCTTCCCCTTCACCGAGCCCAGCTGCGAGGTGGACGTGAGCTGCCACGTGTGCGGCGGCAAGGGCTGCAACTTCTGCAAGCACAGCGGCTGGATCGAGATCTTGGGCTGCGGCATGGTCGACCCCAACGTCCTGATCAACTGCGGCATCGATCCCGAGAAGTACACCGGCTTCGCCTTTGGCATTGGCGCCGAGCGCGTCGCGGCCCTGCGCTACGACCTGCCGGACCTCAGAACGCTCATGACAGGCGATATGCGTTTCTTGAATCAGTTCTAGGCTGCGGCTTGCCCAAGCACGGCACCTCGGCGCTCATTCGTCGCTTGCGTACCAAAGTACGCGGCACTCCTCTTTCGGGCCGATCTGCCGCACTTGGACAACCCTCGCTTTGTAAGGAATGTTCACAAAGTTGAAGTTTCCACCTGCATCTCTTCGCAGGCTTTCAGTATGAAAGGAGAGCTAGATGCGTGTTTCTTACGACTGGCTCAAGACCATGATCGATATTCCGGAGGATCCCAAGACCCTTTCGGACGAATATATCCGTACCGGCACCGAGGTCGAGGCGATCGACACCGTGGGCGAGTCCTTCGACCACGTGGTGACCGCCAAGGTGCTCACCAAGACCCCGCACCCCGATAGCGACCACATGTATGTGTGCTCGGTCGATGTGGGCGACAAGAACCTCGATGCCGACGGCAATCCCGCTCCGCTGCAGATCGTCTGCGGCGCGCAGAACTTCGAGGCCGGCGACCACATCGTCACGGCCATGATCGGCGCTGTCCTGCCCGGCGACGTCAAGATCAAGAAGAGCAAGCTTCGCGGCGTCGTGTCCATGGGCATGAACTGCTCTGCGCGCGAGCTCGGCCTGGGTGGCGACCACTCCGGCATCATGATTCTGCCCGAGGACACGCCCTGCGGTATGCCGTTTGCCGAGTACGTGGGCTCGAGTGATACTGTGCTCGACTGCGAGATCACGCCCAACCGTCCCGATTGCCTGTCCATGATCGGCATGGCCCGCGAGACCGGTGCCATTTTCGACCGCGATTTCCACGTGGAGCTGCCCGCCATCAAGGCGGAGACTGGCCGCGCGACCGACGACGAGCTTTCCGTCGAGATTGCCGACGAGGGCCTGTGCGACCGCTATGTCGCCCGCATCGTGCGCAACGTGAAGGTCGGCCCGTCGCCCGACTGGATGGTCAAGCGCCTTAACGCCCTGGGCGTGCGTCCGCACAACAACATCGTCGACATCACCAACTACGTGATGATGCTCACCGGTCAGCCGCTGCACGCCTTTGACCTGGACACCTTTGCCGAGCGCGATGGCCACCGTCGCGTGGTGGTTCGCGCCGCCCAGCAGGATGAGAAATTCACGACGCTCGATGGCGAAGAGCGCGTGCTCGACGCCGGCATGGGCCTTATCACCGACGGCGAGCGCCCCGTGGCGTTGGCCGGCGTTATGGGCGGCATGGATTCCGAGATCGAGGACGACACCGTCGACGTGATGGTCGAGAGCGCTTGCTTCAACGCCGGTCGCACCTCGCACACCAGCCGCGATCTGTCGCTGATCTCCGACGCCTCCATTCGCTTTGAGCGCCAGGTTGACGAGACTGGCTGCGTGGATGTCGCCAACGTTACCTGCGCGCTCATCGAGGAGATCGCCGGCGGCGAGGTTGCTCCCGGCTATGTCGATGTTTTCCCCGCGCCCAAGACCATCGACAGCATCAAGCTGCGCCTGGCCCGCGTGCATGCCATCTGCGGTGCCGACATCGAGCCCGATTTTATCGAGCGTTCGCTTACCCGTCTGGGCTGCACCGTCGAGCGCGACGGCGAGGACTTTATGGTTACCCCGCCGAGCTTCCGTCCCGACCTGCCGCGCGAGATCGACCTGATCGAGGAGGTCCTGCGCCTATGGGGCATGGGCCGTGTGACGGCGACCATCCCGGCTGCCAAGAACCACATCGGCGGCCTGACCCGCGAGCAGAAGCTCACCCGCAAGGTCGGCGAGATCCTGCGCGCCTGCGGCCTCAACGAGACCACGACCTTTGGCTTTGCCGCCCCGGGCGACCTGGAGAAGATCGGCATGCCCACCGAGGGTCGCGGCTGCCCCGTGGTGCTCATGAACCCGCTGGTGGCCGAGCAGACCGAGATGCGTCGTTCGCTGCTGCCGGGCCTGCTGCAGTCCGTGGCCTACAACGAGGCGCACGGTACGCCCAACGTGCACCTGTACGAGGTCGGCAGCCTGTTCCACGGTCGCGAGAACGCCAGCCTGCCCAAGGAGACCAAGTCCGTCGCGGGTGTGCTCTCGGGCCAGTGGAGCGAGCAGTCTTGGAACATGAAGTACCGTAAACTGCGTTTCTTCTTTGGCAAGGGTATCGTCGAGGAGCTGCTCGCCCAGCTGCGCATCGAGAAGGTTCGCTTCCGTCCCGTTGAGGGCGAGGGCTATGCCTTTTTGCAGCCGGGTCGTGCGGCCGAGGTTCTGTCCGGCGGCACCGTGCTGGGTTGGGTCGGCGAGATCCACCCCGAGGCGCGCGAGGCCTGCGGCATCGACGAGGTTGTCGTTGCCTTTGAGCTTGACCTGGACAAGCTGATCAAGGGCGCCCGCAACCAGGAGAACTACCGCGAGTTCTCGCAGTACCCGGCCGTTGAGCACGACCTTGCCATTGTGGTCGACAATGCCGTGACCTGCGAGGATCTTGAGCGCCGTATTACCAGCGCCGGCGGCAAGCTGCTCGAGGGCGTGCGCCTGTTCGATGTCTACCGCGATCCGGTTCGTATCGGCAAGGGCAAGAAGTCCATGGCCTTTGCGCTCACGTATCGCTCGGACGACCACACGCTTACTAGCGAAGAGGTCGAGAAGGCGCACCAGAAGATCGTCACCAAGGTGTGCAAGGGCGTAAACGGCGAGGTTCGCTCGTAATCTTTGCCGTTCGGAACCCGCCCCCTGCGGGGTTTTCACGGCAACGTCCTCGCCGCTTCGCGGCTGGGTTGATTTCCGATCTCAGCCGAACACATTGAGCTAATAGGCCGTTCCCGCAGTT
>CATYEN010000029.1 GCA_958405565.1 uncultured Collinsella sp.
CGCGTAGTACCAGGTCCCGCCGTCGAGGACCCACCCGGTCGCCATGGCGCCGGAGCCGTTGAACCAGTACATGGAGCCGTTGCACTCGTGAAGGCCGGTAGCCATGGCACCGCCCGCGTCGGGCTCGAGCCAGTACCACGTGCCACTCTGAAACAACCATCCGGTATACGCCTTGCCGTTGGAGGCTGCATAATACCAGGTGCTGTCAATTAGTTGCCAATGATAAAGGGAGACATCAACATACGCGTAGTTCATATCAACGTTGCCGTTGATTCCAGGGACTTTTCCGTTGCTCTTATACTGCCAAAAACTGTAATTGCCGGTATAGTCACATTGCGAGTTATATTGAGCAATCCAATGATCCCAAGAGCTACTCTTAAATACAGAGTCAGTCAAAATGTTGTTAAACCAATTTAAATTTGCATAAATACCAGGCTCATATCCTGCGGCAGAAATCCTATTACAAAAAACCTGCGCCCTCGATGCAATTCCGGTTTGACGTCCATTTGCAATTATCGAGTTATCCTCAAGATCGTAATACACCGGCAATCTTGGATTATGCCCAGAAAGGCAATTGATCACCATTGATGCCTCATCAGCTGCCTGCTGATTATCAAAAGCATATGAATAGATATAGACGCCGTAGGGAATTCCGAGTCGTTCGCACTCAGAAATATTTCGATTAAATTGATAGTCAACTCGACCGCCCCAAGATGGAGCGCCAAACCCAACACGCAGAATAGCGAAATCGATACCAGAAGTCTTAACAGCATTCCAGTCAATACGTCCTTGATGCTCACTGACATCGATGCCCTGCGCCGTAGCCCCATCGGGAAGAATGTCCATGGACAATAAGGCTATTCCATCTTCTTCGGAAGAAGCATCCTCTGCGACCAATTGTCCATCCTCATAACGCCAGGAATTCTCAACTAGGGACCGCGCAGCTTCCGCGTTCGAGGGGAAAACAAACACAGAAATGGGCGCAAGGACCATCAGCACCAACAATGCCGAAAATAACTTAAGATGTTTGCTCATGTAAACCTCGTCATTCGTTCTTGTTTGCGTCTAGCTTACAGCATGGCTGTGAAAGATTCCCGAACATCCAACTGGACAAGGCGCCATCTAGGACGACAAATAACTGCACGCAATACCACAATGTAAACAAGAACTTCCCAGCAGGGTAAAACCAAGGACTCTTGGTCCCTACTCTTTGCCCAAAGAATGCCGACATCAGTTAGCTTTCAAACCAGATGTCAAATAGGTAGGGGGCGCAGAGAGTCCCCTACAACTCGGAATTCTAACGAATCAATATTACTTTCGATGGACCCAAAGCAGTCAAACCAGAAATACGGTTTCCATAACCGTCACTATGCCAAAACAAGTTTTCGCTCGGCGAATTGCCCCAGAAAAAACCAATGTGGCTATCGTCCGCATATGGGTTGTAAGGATTGAAGAACACAATGTCCCCCTTACGAGCCAAACCGCTACGTAACAACTCATCAATAGAGTTGAAATAAGTCACGTTTGCGCACGTATCGATAGCGTAGCCGTACCAACGATAAGCGTTAACGCAGCCGCCCCTTCCGGGACCACCACTCCAAGGGGAATGGCTCTGCTCGGCGGCAATTGGAGCTAAATTCCCGCCCGCTTTCATATATGCATGCGATACAAATCCGCCGCAGTTCATACCGGTATACCCGTCCCAACGAGGATCACCCTTTGGATACATGCATGTTTCTTGGCTAAGATGCGTATCATAGCGTGTTCCACGGTAATAGCCATCGTTCTCGTGGCTCATAAGCCAATTGACCAGGCTGGACCTATTAACCCCTAAAACAGAACCAGACGTATTCAGCCATGCACCACTTGCATTGAAGTAATAGTCAACGCCATCGATTTTCAGCCACCCGTTAGCAAACATGGCGCCCGAAGGCTGGAGCCAGTACCACGTACCGCCGTCATTAAGCCATCCAGTTTTCATCTTGAATGTGAAAGGGTCCATCCAATACCACGCACCGTTGACATATTGCCAACCAGACTTAAGGACACCATTGGAAGATGCGTAGTACCAAGTATTGCCACTTTCGCCAAAAGCGTCTTTCGACAAAATCCAACCAGACGCCACGTTAATGGCACCATTCGCATCCGCATAGAAAACCGAGTCTCCAATATGAATGATACCCGGCAACGAAGACGAGTCGACGCAGCCCGATGCTACAGGGGACCCGTCGGGTGCAATAGGCAATGGATCATTCAACGCACCAGAAGAATCCGCCCATGACATCCCGTCGCTCAAGTTGATCCAACACGAAGAAGCCATCGCACCGGAGTCAAAAGAATAATAGCGCGTGTCGCCTACCGTATATTCACCAGTACGCATTGCACCGGATACATCATCAAAGTAATACCAGGCGCTTCCGGACTTTATCCATCGCCCTCGTTGAATAGCTCCGTTTGATGCGGTGTAATACCAAGTACCATCAGCAAGTGCCCAGCCTGTTGCCATGGCACCTGAACTCGTAAGAAAATAGGTGGACGAGCCCACTTGCACAAAGCCCGTGAGCATAATATGGCTTCCTGGATCCAGGTAATACCAAGAATTCCCCAGAAGTAACCAGCCTCCATGCAGCAAGCCGTTGGAGTCAGCGTAATACCAGTTGTTGTCAATAAGCGCCCACTGGGAGGAGAGCATGACCCCTGAACTGTTAAAGATATAAGGGGTGCCATTACATTCTTTCAGCCCGGTGGCCATAGAACCGTCTGCAGGATCAAGCCAGTACCAACGACCCCCATCCGAGAGCCAGCCCTTTACCAGGGCGCCAGAGCCGGAGAAATAACGCCAAACGGAAGCGTCAAGATGCCATCCGATAAGCATTGCACCAGAAGAAGAGAATCCATACATGGCTCCCCCGATCCGCAGCATCGAGTCGTGGACCATCTTGCCCTCATCATCCAGCCAATACCAGTTGCTGCCGTCTGAAAGCCAGCCTTTTACCATGGCGCCAGAACCGGAGAAATAACGCCAAGCAGAAGTGGAGCCTGTAGAATCTAGGTACCAGCCGACACGCATTGCACCCGAAGAGGAGAATCCATAAGTCGCACCCCCGACTTGAACCAATCCATCCTGAGCCATTCGACCTTCGTCGTCGAACCAGTACCAGCTACCGTTTATGTGTCTCCAAGAAGAAACAGCGATTGTTCCGTCGGACAAGCCCCAACGCCAATAACCAGCCCCTTCTTCGGGTGATATCCACCCCTGATGCCAAACAATTTGATTCGAAACCTCAGAAGGGGTCTCATTATCCACCTGAGAGTTCTGCTCGACAGCGAAGGTCGATTCGCGCTGAGCATCAACGCCTGACTCGGCAGAAGCAATAGCAACGTTAGATGCGGGACCTTCGTCAGTGTTATCCGAATCAAGGGCGTATAACATCGAGGGCGAACCCAAAAGGAGACCCAAAGAAACAAGGCCAGAAAAAACCAACACCCCGAATGAGCATTTCTTCATAGCAGCATGGTATCCAATCACGCAGCGACCCCGTCACCTCAGGGCAACGGGGCCTCAATCAAAACTAGCTCAATAATGCGTTAGCCAATTTGTTGGCAGTTCTTGCACTCTCGTATAGCACCGCGCTTCTGGGCCTCCTGGATAGAGATCCGCGAATAGCCCTTTGCGTCCTTGCCAACGGTACGACACTTATGCGTATGGTAAACATCGCTACCGCTCTTATACCAAACTAAACCGTAGCCCGGAATCCACTTGCCGTCCTCGCCGACATAGTAGGAGCCAACCCAGGCATTCGTAGCCATGGCGCCGGAAGACTGGAGGTAGTAGTCGCCGACCCAGGCGTCGTGGGCCATAGCGCCGGAACCGCTAAAGTAGTACCAGGCGCCGCCGACCTGACGCCAGCCGGTGGCCATCGCACCGGAATCGTCGAACCAGTACCAAACTCCACCAACGTTAGCCCAAGAGTTAGAGGCCATAGCACCCGAACCTCCGAGCCAATACCACGTGCCGCCATTGCTGAGCCAGCCGGTTGCCATGGCGCCCGAACCGCTCGCATAGTACCAAGAGCCGTCTGCCAAGAACCAGCCAGTGGCCATTGCACCGGAGTCGCCGAACCAGTACCAGGAGCCGCCGAGGCTGCGCCAGCTGTTAGCGACCATGGCGCCCGAGCCGTCGAGGTAGAACCAAGTACCGCCGATGTTGAGCCAGCCAGTGACCATCGCACCGGAGGCATTAGTGTAGTACCAGGTACCCGAATCGTTGATCCAGCCAGTCAGCATGACCCCAGATTCGTTGAAATAGTACCAAGCCCCGCCGAGATTATGCCAACCGGTCAATAGCTCACCGTCGGAGGTCGCATAGGACCACTTTCCGTAGACGGAGTCGTAGAACCAGCCGCCATGCTGCATGCGGCCATCGGCGTTGGCGCCAGGGGTGTTCAGGAAGTAATTCTTGACGTCAATTTGAACTCGGCCGTATGCCATATCATGGCTTTCGGGGTAGAAGTAGTACTTGTCCCCACCGATAGACTGCCAGCCCGAAACTGCGGTCCCGTCAGCGCCAAAATAGTACCAGACGGCTTCGTAATCGTTATGCCACTGGTTCGCGACCATAGCGCCAGTTTTCGGATCGAAATAGCGAAGTTTGCCGTCCTCGCACCAGACGAGTCCGGTCTTCATGAAACCATCTTTGTTGAAATAGTATGTACCTGCGGGACGTGACGTAACTACAGAAGAATCGGTCCTCGAGGCGCTCTGATCAATTGAGTTTAAGCCTACTAGAAAATCCCTGTGAGCAGTCCCCCCAGCATTGCACTCAACGCTATACCGCGTAAGAGGGTCAGACGTCTGTTCATTTTGAGTGCCGTTCCAACCGTCATAGCCCCAGTAAGAAATCGGACGACCGTCGGAACACCATTCCGTAATCGGTCCACCGCCTCCGCCACCGCCAGCAATATCAGCAAATGAGGGCGCCGGGGCAACCGTCATGCAGGCAGCAGCAAATGCAACAACCCCCAGCACTGTTAGTCCGTGCCATCTTTCTCGAAGGTTTTTCATACGACATCCTTTCTCCGAGATTTAAGGCTCTCTAAAGTTATTTTTAAACTATCAATTCAGTTTTTCAACAGGAAATCGATAAAACGTATCTTTGCAGCTGCAATTTAAATATGAGTCACCACACCTCAACCGTTACGCCAAATAGCCTCTGAGTCAAACCGAGCACATAAGCGGACCAATTTAATACAACCACCTGTAAAAATCCTGACGCACGTTTTCGATATGACAAGAGCCACTTGGACGAGGAGTACTTGAACCCCACCGCTCTTGCAGCTCTTGAGGATACTTTGCCGGAACTTGGCATTACTTCGCACTAAAGCGACAAGTACTCGCTCTCGGCAGATAGGTTCGGCCCCAACCACGGATCACCGTTGAGGAAAAACTCCGGCGAGCGCTGCATGAACAGTGCCTGCTCGCGTTTCCAGCGGCGCAGTCTTTCCTCATTGGCCTCTTCCCTGCCGCGCGAGGTGAACTCGTAGTGGCACAGCTCGGCATAGGGCATTTGCCCTCCTCCAACAAAACACTGTCACTAACTTAGCCCACCAACCTCGCCATTTGTTAAGCAACAAGTGCGAGCGGTAGGTATTGATCTACAACCGTTGGGGATTGAAAAAAATACAGTAGCCGAAAACGTAATATCTTCCGATTTGCGCGGCATAAAAAAATAGAGGGCGTCCCATAAAGAGAAGCCCCCTTGCAAAACGGCCGAACCGCTTTTCGAAGTGGGAAATATTTTGCACCAGATGCCTAGGAATCGCAAGAAGGCATATCTTCAGCGTCACACAAATACCATGCGCCGATCACTTTCGACAAAAACGAGAAGGAGGAAGTTATGACCTCCGCACCTTTATAGTAGTTGATGTTGCGATTTGCCCTAGAAATAAACTTGGAAAGCGATTGTGCTTTGTGCTTAATAACGCCTTTAGACGACACCTCTTTGTGCAGATATAGCGTTGTGACAATCTGGCGTATTCGCTCATTGCTCATCCTTGCCTTACGCTGATAAGAGCCAACCCCATCTATTTTGCTCAATGCCTTCATAACACCGTTATTTGCCCTTCGGGCATTCTCACCCGAAGCAAGACCGTTAAGAATGCAACTATTGTGAGCACACGCGTTGCGGAGATCTTTTGCCGCGCGAAGCAAATAAAACCTATCGCGAAGCTCATCATCGTCAAACCGTTTGGCGCAAAACAAAATGAATGAATTAAAGGCGCCAAAGGTAATAACTTCCAGAAAGGCCCAGACAGGCATATTAAAACCACTGTATTTTGCAAGAATGCCTGCAGAATAGGCACTCGACTCACAACGTGAAATCTCTTTTTTAACCCAGTTGGTCACATTCCCCTTGCTATCAAATGTATCCTGCTCGCTTAAATAGTCTTGAACGATTTCGTAACCGTCCTCGGCATGCTGTTCTATCCTGCCCAGCAAGTCAACTTTGCAGAAGTGCTCAATATCAAGAGTGAGCGAAATCATCTCGTTTCGAAGCAACATATCAATAATCGAAAGGTCAACAAGCATCTTGAAATCTAAGTTGACATATTCACCCTTGCGTTTTCCATCAGAAACCTTTGGAAATCCGGTGCGGTACGAGCGCAAGCGAAAGTAATTGTTGTTCTTCGTCAGATACTCGACCGCCTCTGCCTCGCTCATATAGCGGAAACGGACACCCTTGCTCTTAAGATGGGAGACTTGTTCCCAAGGAGTAAGCCAAGGCTTTTGATCGCACATATCTTGTTGACGAATAGGACTATTCATTGCGCTCTCCAGCGTATTTGATGAAATAACAAATCTAATTTTATCCTAACTGTAAATACCTATTAAACAGCCGGACGCTCATGCAAATACATCATGGCACGCCGCCGCCCATCTCGCCTTGAGCTCGTGACAGCGATAGCCCTTGCGCTTTGCGAATGGTATCTTTGTTGCTACAAATTAAAACACGCAATGCTATAGATAGACGAAATCTGATTAGCGGGCGACGAAGAGTGCCACATCTCTATTATCACGGGGATTGACGGCCCAGAAAAACCCGATATGGCAATCGACGCTGAGAGCAGTCTTAAAGAATATGACGTCGCCCTCACTCGATTTAGAACCGTTCGGGAATCTCCTCGGCGTTCTCTCGCAGATAGATATCTAGGTCCGGCACGGCAAACTGCACGTAGCCCCTCTGTGGTGCCTGAATAATCTCTCTTTGTAGCAATTTTGCCCTAATAGAGCTGACCTCATTGGTCTTTTTACCCATGCGCCTAGCAATCTCGGATGATTTGGACTGCTGCTTGTCCTCGCACATCGCCAAAAGGTATTTGATTTCGTTAAGTCCCAGTCCAGAAATCGCGAGCTCGTGAACAACATCGTGAAAACGAGCCTCTGCCAGCGCAATGCCTTCGGTGACGTCGCGCTCGCTCACAATGGCACTTTTGTCACGATGCAAGTTGGCGCGCTGCCAAATGGAATAACCGACCAGTTGCACCAGATAGGCATAGCCCTTAGTAGCCTTAGCGGCTCTCGACAGAAGGTTGTCCTCTATGGTCAAACCAGTCGCGACAAAGCCATCGCCCATAGAGAGCGACGCCTCTACTTGTTTACCTTTCTAGGGAATCGATTAACAGTCAATCATCGTTTAAATAATTATCGCAGACTATATCGAATAATATCGAGCTGTATAAGCTTGTATAAACTTATCGCGAAAGTATCGAGTTTTCGTAATTTATCTTAGTAAGTTGTCTACGTTGCTTTCTTCCAAGCTCATAGCGAAAGAAAGTTTAGGACTTCCTAAAACCATTGCCTTAATACGAGAAGTACTCACTTTCAGCGGATAAGTTCGGCCCCAACCACGGGTCGCCATCGAGGAAGAACTCCGGCCAGCGTTGCATGAACAGTGCCTGTTCGCGCTTCCAGCGACGCAGTTTTTCCTCGTTGGCCTCTTCCCTGCCGCGCGAGGTGAACTCGTAGTGATACAGCTCGGCATAGGGCGTAAAGATGGTGCGGTAGCCCGCCTCCCACACGCGCAGGCAAAAGTCTGCGTCGTTAAAACCGACGGCGAATTCCTCGTTATAGCCTCCGACCTGCTCAAATACGTCGCGTCGCACCATCTGGCAGGCACCCGTCACGGCGCTAAAGCTGCCAGGGCGCACGGCACGGGCAAGATAGCCCTCGCGCTTTGCCGAGAAGTCCTGGTTGGCATGGGCAAGTGCGCCGCGCACGCCAACCAAAATGCCGGCATGCTGCACCATATGATCGGCAAAGTAGAGCTTGGCACCCACCACGCCCGCATCGGGACGCTGCAGGTACCCCATCATCTCTTCAATAAAGTCGGGGCTTATGACCTCGGTATCGTTGTTGAGCAGCAGCAGGTAATCGCCCTTGGCATGCTCAACACCAAAGTTGATGATCTGGGAGTAATTGAACTCGCCCGGCCAGTACACAACGCGCGCGATGCCCTTGCCTTCGGATGCCGCAGCCACGCGCTCCGGCAGGGTTTCGTAATACGCAAACGTCTCCGGGGCTTCGCTGTTGTTCTCCACCAAGACGATCTCGTAGTTGGCATACGTTGCCTTCTGGGCGATCGACATCACACAGGCGTCGAGCGTCTCAATGTGATCCTTGGTGGGAATCACAATGCTCACCAGCGGCGCAGGCTCCGGCAGCGCATAGCGCATGCGGTAGACAAACGGCGTATCGGTCTCCTCGACCGTTCCGCAAATGCCCAGCGCGTTAAAGTGACGCTGAAGCGCAAGGCGCCCGGCTTCAATAGCATACGGTTTGCTATCGGCAGAACCGTCGGCGGTCGATCCCGGATGAACGCGCCAGTGATACAGCACGTGCGCAACATGCTCAAACCGCGCGCCGGCTGCAAGGCAGCGAAGCGTCAGATCATAATCCTGGGCGCCCGCGACGTCTTCTTGCGACATGTCAATGCGATCGATGAGCGCCTTCTCCACCATCAGAAAATGCGTCACGCAGTTATGGCTATAGAGCAGGTCGACGTTGAGCCGCGTCTTAAAGACCGGCTGACCCCACTCCCCCGTTTTCTGGAACATGTCCTCGTCGCAGAACAGGACCTGGGGACGCTCGTCCTCGGCAGCCTTGTTCAGCGCGGCAACATAGCGGAATAACGCGTCCGGTTCCAGAATGTCGTCATGGTCCAAGAACGCGATGTAGTCGCCCGTCGCTTGCTCGATACCCGCGTTGGTGTTGACCACAATGCCGCCGTTGCCGGGCAGCTCAATGCGACGGATGCGCTCGTCATTGGCATCCGCCGCAAAGTCGGCCACCGCATCCCATTCAGGCGAGGCATCCATCAGCAGCAATTCCCAGTTGTCATAGCTCTGGGCTAGCACCGAATCCAACAGCTCGCGCAGGTAGACCCGATCAGTCTTGTAGCACGGCACCACAATGCTCACGAGCGGCCTATAGGCAAAGGCCGCCGAAGCGACACGCTGGCACGCCAAATCGCCCGGCTTTGCGCGATGCTGCTCGAACCAACGTCGATAAGCTGCGTCGTCTGCACGCGCGTCCTTCATGCGGCTCCAACTGTCGTCGACCATGCCGTTGTACAGGCGACCGTCCATAGCGCAAAACCCGCTCTGGATCTGCTCTGTGGAATCGCTCACAATCGCGACAAAATCCCGTATATCCTGAGGTATCTCAACGCTCAGATACGTTTTATTGACGCGGCAACCGTTGCGCTGTGGCACATCGACCTGCGACTCAAACACATGCACGGTGGCATCGATGGCATTCATATACGTATCAAAGATCTGGAGCTCAGGTGCACACTGGGGGTCTCCCGCCCAGATAACCTCATAGCGCCATACCGCGCCAGCGTCGGCCGGCAAATAGCGAATGGCATCGATCTCGTAGCGACCGCAGCATTCGCCACGCTGTGCATCGCGGATAAGCGCGCACAGCGCAGGCTTTGCTTTGTAGTTAACCTTGGATTCCAGCTTGGCCACGCGGCTATCGAGGCGAATGGAGCCCAACCTTTGGCCACCGGATGCAAATGTGACGTCAATCGTAGAGCCGTCCAAAAAGGGAAGCACCAAGACGGCGAGCTCGCGCTCGTAATCGGAAACGGAAGGGCAAAGCGCCAACACACGGCCATGATCGACCGGGAGCACCAGCGACGGCACACAAGAACCGCTCGTCGTGGCATGGGCAAACGCTTGAGAACCCTCCCGCTCAATAAGCGCGGCGATATCCTGGCCGGCAAAACGAAGCAGCACAAACAGACGGCCCTGACTACGGCAAAGTGCCAAACGCTTGATACTCATCTACACTTCTCGCTTTCCCAGGGCGTTCGCTGCCATGCGTTTGCAGGCACCAAGGCGCCCAAACCTCAAGACGTCGTAATCGAACATGAGCTTTTTACATGCACGGGCATTGGGGGCCTTGCTGGTAAGCGCCGCACGCACCATAGCAGCAACAGAAGGAGCGCATTGTGCGAGCGCAGCATCGCTGCCCACGGCAGAACCGGCAAGCGCCGTGGCAACGGCAGCAAACACCTTGCCGCAGTCCGAACCCAGCAACCTGAGCGCATCGTACAGCACCAGATCGCATAGGAAGTACGCCAGGTCATCGGCATACTGGACATCGAGACCGTCGCGCTGCCAGTCAGCCAGCACAGCGGAGTAAATCTTCACATGCTCCAGCAGACGCGTCTCGTCGTCATAGCGCATGGTATCCATGAGCGAACCCTTGCGCGCCACGCGGTAGTCATACAGCTTGCTCGAGATAAGCGCGGTCTTGCGCGAACGACCGTACACGGCAAAATCGAAGACCTGGTCCTCGCCATACTTAACGGTTTCGTCGAACACGATCCCGTTGCCCAGCAAAAACTCACGCTTGCAGGCAGTGCGCCATGCAAAGGGGCGAGAAGCTTCCTTAAACAGCAGGTCGGAGCTATAGCCTTCAAACGACATATCGCGCGGGCTCAGCACATAGTTAAGCCACGGATACCCCGCCTCCAGCGGATACGGATTCGCGCCAAAGGTCAAAACGTCGCAGTCCTCGCGCTCAAAGGTATCGACGATCACGCGGCATGCATCGGGCGTAAAGCGGTCGTCGGAATCCAAAAACGCGACGATAGACGCCGTGGACGCAGCGATGCCTGCATTACGTGCACTCGACAGGCCGCCGTTCTCCTTATCAACCAGCCTAAAGCGCGCGTCCTTTTCGCAATAGGCAGCCGCAATATCGCGTGAACCGTCCGGCGAACCATCGTTGACCAGCACGCCTTCCCAATCGGGCATGTCCTGCGCAAGCAGGGAGTCCAGGCACCAGGCCAGGCATTCCTCTACCTTATAGATGGGAACGACAACAGAAATCTTGGGGGTAGCCATAGTCACTCGCTCCTACTGTGCGGCCGGAACGTCATCGGGATGCGGGTTGTCGCCGTAGGTGCGCTGATACGTCAGCACGCGCCAGACCAGTGGCAAGCCGCCGATCTTAAAGTAATGCTTAAACGTATTGAGCTTGCCCGGCTTCTTAAAGCCAAAGCGCGAATCGATATAGGCGCGGGGCGACTTGACCATCAGGCGCAAGTCGGTCTCGCCACGCGGATCGAACAGCGACAGGTCAAAGCGACCGGCATCCCAGTCGGCCTTGAGCTCGGGAGAGGCCTTCTCCCAAAACTGCTCACGCAGCTCATCGACCAGACGCTCATCATTCCAACGGTACGTATCGACCTTCATGCGCATTAAAATACCCTGAAGCTGAGCCTTAAGCTCGGGACGCTCGTCCAAAAAACGCTGCATCTCGGCATATTCGTCGCAAACGCAAAACACCTTGTTGGGCGAATTAACGGAGCTCTTCTCGTTATCTTGGCGATAGCACAAAATGGGGTCCGCAATAAACGCGGCACGCTCGGCGCAAGCCCAAACCTTAAAGTTAAAGCCTGCGTCCTGATACGAGGCACCCGGCGTGGGAAGGAACCGAATCTGATTGTCGTTGAGGAACTCGCGCCGATAGATAGCCGACCAAATGGAAGGTTTGCGGTAGAAGATGCCTGGGCGATCGACGGGGCGATACGCGGCGCCCGTCATATGCTCGTCGATGATCCCAAACAGCTCACGGCGCTCGCTGGGCGTGGACCAATACAGGTAAAAGTCGCCCTTTACCACATCGGCATGCTCGGTATCGGCCTTGGCGACCAGCTTTTGAAGTGAATCCTCAAACATAAAGTCATCGGACTCAAGAATACCCACGTACTCACCGCGCGCCATCTCCAGGCCGCGGTTCATCGAGTCGCCGTAGCCGCTGTTGGCCTTGTCGATCATCTTGACGCGGGAGTCGCGCTCCATGTACTCGCGGATGATATCCGGCGAGCTATCGGTGGAGCCGTCGTTGATACAGATGATCTCGATGTCCCTGAGCGTCTGCGCCACGGCGGAATCGAGGCAATCGCGCAGGTAGCGCTCGACATTGCAAATGGGGACAAGCAGCGAAACTTTAGGGGTATCAGAGTTCTGCAAGAGAACCTCCTGTTGAATAGCGTGTAATAGGGGTTATTTTAGCAGCCGAGTTGCGGCGGGCTGCAGCGCTTGGAATTAGAGAAAGCGCTCCAGACAGGCTTTGAGACCGCGAGTCGAAAGATAGAACAGCGTGGCGTCTGCCATCGAAACGCTCGAGGTCGCCGCAACGAGCTTGTGGGCAACACGGCGAACGGCGCCCTTAGCAGGCATATCCGCCCACTCCGTTCCCAAAAACGTCGTGAGGTCCATGTTGACGCGAGCCGCCACGCGATGGAAGTCGTCGGCATCTAAGCGCGCTAGGTCAAACACAATTAGGTCTAAAAACCAAGTTATCAGCTCGCCGGGGCACAGGTCCAAAAGACCGTAGGCCGCCCAGTCCTCCAAGACCTCCTCGAGCATCCCCATGTGGGCGTCAAGCTTTTTGGCGCGAGCATCGGCACTGTTGAACTCGTGCGTCGCCGATTCACTCTCCATCACGTAGTGGTAGAACTTGTCCGGCATGACGACGGTCTTGCGGGCAAGCGCATAAGCCGCAAATTGGAAGACGACGTCCTCGCCCAAAGCCAAACCGGGGGCGAAGCGAATGCCTTCGCGATTGAGCAGCTCGCGCGAAAAAGCCGCACGGCAGGCATAGGGCTGCGCATTCGAATGAAACAGCAGTTGGGGATCACGGGCGCCAAAGGTACCGGCTTTGGGGCTCATGAGCTGCTGGACGCGTTTGGGGGCAGCATCGGCTGGTTCACAGACGCCGCCAAAAACGGCGGCCTCGGCATCTGCAGGCTCCATGGCATGCAGCACGCGCTCGACCGTCTGGACATCGATGTAATCGTCGGCGTCCACAAAAAAGACGGTCTCGCCCTCGGCGGCATCGATACCGGCATTTCGAGCACACGAGACGCCCGCGTTTTCCTGGTCAATCACCAGTACGCGATCGTCGGCCTGCGCGACCTGGTGCAACACGTTCAACGAATCATCAGTCGAACCGTCGTTGACGCAGACAACCTGAATCGAGCGCTCGGACTGAGCCAACAGCGAGTCGAGGCATCGCTGAATGGAGCGCGCGGAGTTATAAACGGGGACGACAATGGTAGCTTTAGGACACGAGGCCTCTCCCATGCCGACCTACCCCCTCAGCGATTCGATGAGGAAAGCGGCGACCACGCCCGGGCCTCCAACCGAGGCGTAATACTTAGCACGCCCCAAAGCACCATCCGTCGCAAAACTCGGATGCTCGTCAACCCAGCCCTCAGGATCTTTGAGGATGGCAGCGAGATTCGCGCGCTTCCACGGCTTGAGGTCGTCAAGCGAAAACTCCCCCGCGTCCAAGGCCGCCTGAAATTCCTTGGCCATCTGCACCAGGAACTCCTTATAGAACTTAGGCGCCAGGCGCACGTAGTTCCACATATACGAATCGTACTTAATGAGCTGATTGAACTTGAGCATGCGCGCGACGTCATCACTTGCGTGGTCGCGGGCATAATCCTCTCGAATCCAACGCTCAATCTCGGCATACTCGGTATTGACGCAAAAGACCTTAGCCGAAGAATTGACCGAGGAATTCTCGTTGTCCTGGCGATACGACAAAACGGCATCATGCAGGTAAACAGCCTTATCGGCGCACGCGATCACCTTAAAGGCGAATGACGTGTCCTGAAAGGATGCCCCCGGAGTCGGAAGGAACGTAATGCCGTTGCGCTCAAGAAAATCGCGACGGTACACAGCCGACCAAATCGATGGCTTTTGCTTAAAGAACTGCGTCGTATCGCTCGGGTGCACCGGCTTGCCGCAATCCTGAGGCCTAAACATCTCGTGCAGCGAACGGCGCTCCTCGGGCTTAGACCAGTAGAAATCAAAGTTCGCTTTCGCAAAGTCGGCATTATTGGTATCGGCGGCCGAGACAAGCTTTTGGAGTGCGTCGGGCGCCATAAAGTCATCGGACTCCAAGATGCCAACGTACTTGCCACGCGCCATCTCCAGGCCGCGGTTCATCGAGTCGCCGTAGCCGCTGTTGGCCTTGTCGATCATCTTGACGCGCCCATCACGCTCCATATACTCGCGGATAATCGCCGGCGAGTTGTCGGTCGATCCGTCGTTAATGCAGATGATCTCAATATCCTTGAGCGTCTGCGCCAGGGCGGAATCGAGACACTCGCGCAGGTAGCGCTGAACATTGTAAATGGGGATAAGCAGCGACAGAACAGGGCTGCCAGAGGCGTTAGTAGACAAATGTGCTCCTTAGGAAATACCTGTCGTTTCATGGTATCAAAGGGTCAGCGCGCCAGCGGGCGTTTATATAATCTATGGAGCCCGCAGAGGCAAACCGGTACGAAAGGACGTCATGCAGCCCAAAGCCGCACGCAATATATCCATCGAAGCGCTGCGCTTGATCGCGGTCGCCGGCATCGCGGTATTCCACACGTTTCAGTGGACTTTCCAAGCGACCTGCGTCGGCGTCGTGGAATATGTGCCGCTTGCGATGTTCCCCTATTCCGGCGTGCTCGGTTTTATTAACCTGCTGGGCTGCTGGGCCAACGAGGTCTTCTTTATGATCTCGGGCTATTTTCTCATCGCCTCAGCCGCGCGTGCTTGGGACGGTGGGACAACGTGGAAGTCGCAAATGCAACGGACGGCGCAGCGCCTTGGCAAGGTCGTTATGCCCACTGCGTTTTATTGCCTCGTGGCACTCGCGTGGTCCACGGTCGTCTCCCCCATTCCCGATGTTACCCTCAGCACGCACTACTGGTACACGCTAGGCCTTGAGTTTATCTGGGTCTATGCCGCCACGGTCTTCATGGCGCCATGGTTTGGACTGGCTAAGAGTCGACTCTCCCAGAAGAGCTACACGGCGACGGTCATCGCCGTTGGCATCCTCGCATTTGCTGTTAACGGGTATTTGGCCGCCATGAGTGCGACAAGCGCCGGCGAGTTTTCTTGGCTCCAGAAGCTCATGAGCGCCGTCACGTACGTTATCGCGTTTTTGATCGGCGGTCTGCTCCGCGACGTTACCGATGTCATGGATTCGGACAGGGCGGGCGCCTTGGGCATGCGATCGCTCGAAACGGTTTTGGTACTCGCCACCATCCTGGAAGGAGCACTCTCCTTCACCGGCAACCTCACGGCGATGGCAGTCCTTACCTACAAATCAACCTCGTTGATCTCGTTTGCCCTCGCTGCCGCCTCCTTGCTCTTTGCGGCAACCCGACGCAGCGTCTCAGGCAATCCGCGGACTGCAGGTGTCATCGTCACCTTATCGACCGCCACGCTCGGTTTCTATGTGATGCAGTCGCTCACCAGTAGCCTGTGGCGTCCCGTCTTCAATACGTTGCTCGCAAACATACTGGTCAGCCAAAACAGCCCGGCAGTTATATGTATCGTCACGGGTGTCGTCATTAGCATAGTCTTTGCCTTAGCGCTCCTCATCATCGATGCAGTTAGAAGCCTTATCGCTCGCAAGCTCAAGCGGCAATAGACACGCTGCCGTCAAACGCCAAAGCCGCTAAACCCGTGGCAGGTTCCTGCGTTTTATTCAAAGCTTGCCGACAAGGTGCGCCGTGCCTTTACAATAGGACAGTCCCAAGGACGTATTCGATAGCTTCCGTGCAGCGCATGCCCGCCGCGCGTGAAAGGATATATTGCCCCATGCCTTCAACCCTTCCCGCTCCCATCGATAAGCTCGCCATCGTCGTCGTTACGTACAAGCGCCAGGAACTCCTGGCCAACTTGTTCGACTCCATGACCGAGCTCACGGCAACGCCCTGGCGCATCGTGATTGTCGATAACGAGAATTCGCGCGAGACCGAGGCCATGTGCACTGCATTCAACGAGCGCCTGGCCAACCTGTGGGGCATCGACACCGAGCAGCCCGACGCGCAGGGCGGCACCGACCGTGTCATCTACGCCCCGCAACTCGAAAACGGCGGCGGTGCGGGCGGCTTCTCCGCCGGCACTAAATGCGCATACGATCTGGGGGCCCAGTGGTTCTGGGTGATGGACGACGACGTGCTCGTCATCCCCGAAGGCATCGAGCGCCTGGCCAAGTGGACCGACCGCTACGATGTTATCCAGGGTTCGCGCCTGGACTTCGATGGCGGCGCCTTCTTTTGGCAATACCAACTCATCCTTTCGCTCGGCATTCCCAACCCTGTCGCCAAGTGGGACTTGGGTCCCGAGGGCTACCGCGCCATGAACCAGCTGTGCTTTGAGGGCGGCATGTTCTCGCGCCGCGTGGTCGACAAGATCGGCCTGCCCGACGCGCGCTTCTTTATCTACGGCGACGATGCCTGTTATGGCTACGTAGCCAGCCAGCACTTCCCCGCCGCCGTTGTTGCCGACGTGGTGCTCAAGCGAGCTCGCGCCGTCTCTAACTGGGATATCGCCGGCAAACGCCAGCTCAACTCCACGAGCGACACCAACCGTTACTACATCATGCGCAACCGCGGCTTTTTGGCCCGTTACATGCAAATCTACGGCGACTATCATCCCGTGCTGTTCCGCTTGGGCAACGCCGCGACCTTCTGCAAGGAGTTCATTCGCCTGGCCGCCGTTGACAAGTGCTTTAAGACCGGTATTCCGGCGCTGCGCCGTGGCATGAAGGACGCCCGCAAGATTGTTAAGGATCCCAACTGGAAGCCCATGCCGCCCCTGAAGGACGCCGAGCAGTAAAAGGGCTTTCGCCCGCCGCTACAGTCGTTGGCACACCACGGACACACGCTGACCGTCAAAACCAAAGCCCCAACGCATGCGCCCGACGGCGGGGCGCGGCACGCGGATATCATCGATGCCGTCGCGTTCTATGTCGAGCAGTGCCTGAACCGCCAACAGTTCCAGGCCCAGGGCATCGACGCCAGGGTCGTACATCATGTTGATCGTTATCAGCGGTCGCTCATCGAGCATGCCGAGCGTGTCGGCCACGTCAAACACCCGACCGGTGGGAATCACCTGGATATCCCAGCGATCCGAGACGCCACTTCGCTTGGAGCTGGGATTGCAATAGCCGGGCAGTCCAAAGCAGAGCCCCTGAAGCGCCAGATGATAGGCTGTCGGCACATCTGATTGGCCCACATCGATGCCCAGATCGCCGATAGCACAGCTCAAAGCTTGCTTTACAGTGTCCTCGTCTCCTCGACACAGCCCGTCATGGAACGAGTCGATAACTCCAACATCCTCAACGGCGCACTCAAACCATTCCAGAATTACAAGACGGAGCGCTTGACGCACTTCGTTGTTAGGCAGACGCAGGGAACGAAAGCACGCGCCGTCCTCCGAATGCCCCGTCATGTCCGTCGTAAGAAATCCAGACAGATACAGCGCAGTCCAGATATCTTCGGGCTTGGCGGCATCGGCCTCCTCGGCACGCACGCGCACTGGCGCCTCAATAAACCCATGCGGCTCAACCAAATCAAACAATGCGGACAGGCGCATGAGATTCCAGTCACCGACGCATGCGCTCAGACGGTCGGCGTAACCATACAGATCCGCCCGAACGGGCGCGACGCAACCGCGATGTGCGTAGTCCACCACACGCTCCGGGCTCGAGCAATAAAAACCACCAAGCAGATAGCCCTCGAGCCACTCGCGCGCGTCATCCAGACAGCCGTTGCGCCCGATGCGATCCAGCAGCATCCGGACTTCGTCGTCCGAAAAACCGAACCATCGATCACACCAACTCGACAGCGGTGTCGCCGACCGATAGGAAACCCCACGTTGGGACAACGCAAGCTCGGCAGGACCAGGGTGCTCGCCCATCAGACACGTCAATCGTAACGAGTCGCCGGCGTCGGCAATGGTGTCGAACAACATCCGGCTGAGCGACTCTAGGGAATCCACGTTACCGTCGTCCTTAGCGTCCAAACACTTTGGACATACCGCGTCGTAGTCGTCAATCAGAAGAACAACCTGCTCATCAAAAGCCGTCTGGAGCAGTTTAATAAGCATGCCAGTCGCCGCATCGATCTCCTTATCGCTGGCCACCCCACGCGCCGCCCTCTCGATAAGACGAACCTCACGTCTTGACAGATCAGGCGCGGCAAGCAGCGGCAGCAATCGGGCGCACTCGTGTGCAACAGCGCTGCGAATAGCCGCCGCAGCATCAGCGTCACACCTCACAGCGGCAGTTGAAAAGTCAAGCGTGATGACCGGATAACACGCGTGCTCATCACGATAGCGACCGCCGCCCGCCTGCCAGATCTGGGTGCCGACGAACGGACTTCGATCCGGCCGCCGGCAATCAGGTCGTTCCAAATAGCATTTGAGCATCGATAGGTTCATGCTCTTGCCAAAACCCTTGGGCCGACAACAAAGCGCAACAGGCGCTTCGCCGTCCAATATATCGGCAATAAACATAGTCTTATCGACGAGTAAACACCGATTGATTGCATCGGAAAAGTCGTGTGCATCAACCGGCAGAGCTGCGTTATCCGCATGATTGAGCAACCGTGCGCCAAACGCATGAGCAACACCATAATTCTCCTGTTCAGACACCGTAAACTCTCCTTCTAACGCAGCACGATGCCCATTGTAGCGAGCGGGTAGAGCGCAACAATATCGACATGCAAACGTTTCGGGCAACGGTAGCAACAGACCCCCGAGGGGGCATAACAAATCGTTGCACAACAAAAACGGGGCCCGATGCCGCCGCACCGGACCCCGTCCCAAACTCTTATAGAAAACGATCTGGAAGATTACTCCTCCGAGCCGTCCTCCCCTGAAGCCTTGTTCTGCTGATCGAGTTTATGCTTGCCACTCACAATAGACGTGGCGCCCAGCGTGGCCAAGCTTGCACTGGCAAGGCTCGCCATCACAATCAAATCGCCCGTCTTGGGCATATTGCCGCCAGATGACTTGGTAGTTGTAGTCGTCGTGGTTGTAGTGGTCACCATTTTGGAGTCATTCTGCTCCTGGGCCTGGTTGTCGGCACCGCTCTTGTCGTCGTCTTCGGACTGCTTCTTTTCGCCCCCGGCCTTGCTCTTGTCCTTCTCCTCAGATTCAGACTTCTTATCCTCGTCCTTCTTCTGTTCGGACTTGTCGCTCTTCTCCTCAGAGCTAGAACCCTTATCGGATTCGGTCTTCTCGGAAGCCTTGTCCTTGGAGTCGCCCTTTGCGGCTTCGATCTTTTCCGTGGAAACCTGATCAGAGTTGCCCTTGTTCTGGGTCGAGCCGTTATTGACGCCAGCCATCAGCGAAGAGCCCAGCGTAGAACCAAGCTGCACGGAGAAAGAAGGCTTCTTGTCCGGCGAAGCAACGGGAGCGTCCGGCGCCTTATTCGAGTCGTCCTTGGAAGCATCGGAATCAGGGGCTGCGTCAGAGCCGGAGCCGTTGTTAGAGCCGGTGCCAACGGACGAATCGCTCGAGCCGGTAGATGAGTTAGAGGTGTCAGCGCCAGTCGAACCAGAAGCGTCGCTGTCCGTATTGCCGGCAGAGCTTGAAGGCGAATCGCCCGCAGCAGAGCCGTTCAAATTGGAGCCGTTCGGGGTAGAGCCGTCGTTGGTAGTGCCACCAGCAGAGCCATTACCGTCAGCATCGGTCGAGGGCGCATCCATCCTGTCATCGTTGGCATCGTCACTCGAGTCGTCATTCGAATCAGGTGTCGGCGAGGGCGCCGGCGTAGGCTCGGGCTGCACGGGCGTCGCAGCGGCTGCCTCGTCCTCGGCGATATAAACCAAGCAGTCCTTCAGCTCGTTGCGGTAGCGGTTCTTCCAGCCCTCATGATACTGGGGCTGGCTCGAATACTTGGTCGCCACGTTATTGACCACACTGTTGGAAAGCGCCGTCACAAACTCGCGGTTGGACATATCGTTGGAGAGATTCGCCCAGCGGAAGAAGTCCCTGCAACCACCGGTGCCGCACATGTTGGTGATGCTCCACACCATGCCCTTAACGCAATCGGCACGGCCCGAAATATCAATACCCAGGCCACTCTTGAGCCACGCCTCGGTCACCGCATAGTACGAGTTGTACGCATACGCATCCTGCAGAGCCGAGAACTCAACAGGGTCGGTGTTATAAGCACCTTGGAAGGCCTCCTGCGCAATACGGCCCAACTCGGTGAGCTGGCCGTTCTCGTACATGGCATTGCTCGTGTTGGAAATCTCGCTGCCGCGATCAATCGCATCCTTGAGCATGCTGTATTTTTCGGGGTTGTAGTTGTAGGCCTGCTTCATAAACGGGATGAGCGACCATCGACGGTCGAACTGGTAATAACCCAGCGCGTTATAGCCGTCGCCATACGAAAAGCCCTGGTTATAGTTGCCATGGCTCTCGTACTTGGTAAAGTACTTCATCTCGGGGGTCACGTTAACAAACGAAACGCCCTGGACCGACCTCAGCACGCCCGAGAAGGACTGCTGGGTATAGAGACCCTTATCGATATCGGTCGCATCCGAGGCAACGCCCGGTGTGGGCTCCTCGGCGGCAGCGGGTGCGGGTGCGGTAACGGCGCCAAACGAAAGCGCCAGCGTCAGGCCCGCGACAATAGCAGAATGCTTGGGCTGCATAAGATCCTCCCTGCATTGGTGTAGTTAAAGTGCAGTTTGCAAAGATAGAAATAAGTATTGCAGCTCGCCCGTTGTTGCACAACAACCCCTCGGTAAACGGCAACAACCCTCCGCGAAATCTTAAGGAATTGCGCTCAACCTACAGCCTGATGTCAAAGTTAATCTCGGGGACGGCAGCAAGGTCGGCTAACGTCACGCCGTCGACGTACTTTTCGATCACGTCGTCCAGACCACGCCAGAATTTGACGGTCGAGCAGAGATCGCTGCGGGCGCAGCTGTTGTCGATACCATCGCACGCCACCGGAGCAGTACTGCCCTCGACAGCGCGCAGGATGTCGCCAGCACGCACCTCGGAGGGATCCTTGGCCATCATGTAGCCGCCGCCCTTGCCGCGCACGCTCTTAAGCAGGCCAGCCTTCATAAGCGGACGAACCAGCTGTTCCAGATACTTCTGCGAAATGCGCTCGCGGTCGGCAACCTCGCGCAGAGCAATCTTGCCCTCGGCGTCACCGAGCGCCGCGATATAGATCATCAGTCGGAGGGCATAGCGGCCCTTAGAAGAAATGAGCATACCTACCCTCCCATCACATCCGGGACAACATAACCAGGTTTGTTTGTCCCATTTCTTAAGTAAGTGGGACAAACACAACAGGTTATTATGTCCCAGAATTTGAAAAGTCGAGTGGATTAGTCGGGTTTTCCCTTGACTAAAGCCGAACCCATAGTAACTTTATTCCGAGAAGATTCCTAGGGTTTCGTACACCCATGAGTACACCATATACAGAGAGGGACAGCATGAGCGCAAATCCGCTGCTTTCCATCGAAGGCCTGACCGCCTCCGTGGACGAGAAGACCATCCTCCACAACGTCAACCTTAACGTCGCCGCCGGCGAGACCCACGTGCTGATGGGACCCAACGGCGCCGGCAAGTCCACCCTTGGCCACCTGGTCATGGGCGACCCCGTCTACACGGTCAACGACGGACGTATCGTCTTTGACGGCCAGGACATCACCGAGCTCACCACCGACAAGCGCTCGCGCGCCGGCCTGTTCCTGAGCTTCCAGGCCCCGGTCGAGATCCCGGGCGTGCCGCTGTCGAGCTTTTTGCGCGCCAGCATCGCCGGCCGCCCCGGCCTGGAGATGAAGGGCAAGGAGTTCCGTCGTCGCGTCAAGGAGCTCGCAGCCGAGCTCAACATGGACACCGCCTACCTCAACCGCGAGCTGGGCGTGGGCTTCTCGGGCGGCGAGAAGAAGAAGGTCGAGATGCTCCAGCTCCTGCTGCTGCAGCCCAAGCTCGCCATCCTGGACGAAACCGACTCGGGCTTGGACGTCGACGCGCTTTCCACCGTCAGCCACGGCATGGACGCCTACCGCAAGAGCTGCGACGGCTCCATGCTCATCATCACGCATAACACGCGCATCCTGGAGCACCTGGATGTCGACCGCGTACACGTTATGGTCAAGGGCCACATCGTGCGCGAGGACGACGCCTCGCTCATCCCCTGGATCGACAAGAACGGCTTTGAGACCTTCGAGCGCGAGGCAGCCGAGCAGCGCGCCCAGGCCGAGGCCGCCGCTGCCGAGCAGCAGGCGTAAAGGGGCGACGCAATGACCAAGAACCGCACCGAGGTCGCGGACATCGACCGCAGCCTCTACGACTTCACCTATGGCGAGGAGGGATTCGAGCGCCTCGACGCCGGCATCACGCCCGACATCGTGCGCGAGATCAGCGCCAAGAAGGACGAGCCGCAGTGGATGCTCGATCTGCGCTTAAAGTCCCTCGAGATCTTCAACCGCTTCCCCGACCCGACGTGGGGCCCCTCGATCGAGGGCCTGGACATGGACAACATCGTCACCTACGTCAAGCCCAACACCGACCAAAAGCACGACTGGGAGTCGGTGCCCGACGACATCAAGAACACCTTTGAGCGCCTGGGCATCCCCGAGGCCGAGCGCAGCTACCTGGCGGGCGTCGGCGCGCAGTACGACTCCGAGCTGGTCTACCACAACATGCAGGACACCGCGTCCAAGATGGGTATCGTCTATTCCGGCATCGAGGAGGCCCTGCACGACCCGCAGTGGGAGCCGCTCATCCACGAGAAGTTTATGACGCTCATCCCGCCCACCGACCACAAGTTTGCGGCCCTGCACGGCGCCGTATGGTCGGGCGGCTCGTTTGTCTACGTGCCCAAGGGCACCAAGTTGGACTTCCCGCTGCAGAGCTACTTCCGCCTTAACGCCAAGGGCGCCGGCCAGTTTGAGCACACGCTCATCATCGTCGAGGACGACGCCGACTTGCACTTCATCGAGGGTTGCTCCGCGCCCAAGTACAACGTTGCCAACCTCCACGCCGGCGCCGTCGAGCTCTTTGTGGGCAAGCGTGCGCACCTGCGCTACTCGACCATCGAGAACTGGTCCAAAAACATGTACAACCTCAACACCAAGCGTGCGCGCGTGGACGAGGATGGCGACATAGAGTGGATCAGTGGCTCCTTCGGCAGCCACGTGGGCTACCTCTACCCCATGAGTGTGCTCAACGGCCGCCGCGCCCGGTCGAGCTTTACCGGCATCACCTTTGCCGGCGCCGGGCAGAACCTCGATACCGGCTGTAAGGTCGTGCTCAACGCCCCCGAGACCTCGGCAACCGTCGAGACCAAGGGCATCTCCAAGAGCGGCGGCATTCAGACCTTCCGCAGCTCCATCGTGGCCACGCCCAAGGCCGAGGGTTCCAAGGCAACCGTGAGCTGCCAGTCGCTGATGCTCGACGACCAGAGCCGCTCCGACACTATTCCGGCCATGGACATCCGCGCCAAGAACGTCGACATCGGCCACGAGGCCACCATCGGCCGCATCGGCGACGACAAGGTGTTCTACCTGATGAGCCGCGGCATCTCGGAGGAAGAGGCCCGCACCATGATCGTCAACGGCTTTGCCAACCCGGTCTCCAAGGAGCTGCCGCTGGAGTACGCCGTCGAGATGAACAACCTGATCAAGCTCGAGATGGAAGGAGCGATCGGATAATGAAACAGGAAACCAACACCGCTGCTACCACCCTTGAGCAGGTCAACGCGATGCCGGCTGCCACTTGGGGCTGGCTGAAGATGAATCAGACCAAGCTCGAGCTCTCTGACGAGCTTGCCGCCGCTCCCGCGGAGGCCGTTGAGGTCGAAGGCTTGGGCGAGCAGTTTATTGGCGTGACAGACGCGTTCGACGCCGCCATGGACGCCATGGCCGAGCGCTTCCCCGAGCGCCGCTCCTCCGCCCCCGGTGATGCCGCCGACCGCGCCCGCATCACGCCCGAGACCGAGCTCGACGTGCCCGCCACCTCCGTCTACCAGGCCGGCGCCATCAAGCTCGAGGAGGAGCTCTCCCCTGCTGAAGCCTTCGAAACCGGCATGGGCGAGGCTGCCTACGCCTACTTGGCCGAGCACGCTACCAAGCGCATCGTCATCGATGTGCCCGCATACCAGCACGCCACGGTTACCGTGCGTGTGAGCGGTGTCGATGCCGCCGCGGCCATCGCCGCCATCGACGTCGTCGCCCGCCCGCAGGCAACGCTCGACCTGCATATTGCCCTGGACTCCCCCGTTGCCGGCGAGGGTGTCGTGGGCTCCGTGCTACGCGTGTGCTCCCACGAGTACGCCATCGTCAACGTGACCTGCACGCAGACGCTCGACGATAGCTGGATCGCGCTCGACGACACCGGCCTGTTCCTGGACGAGGGTGCGCGCGTCAACGTGCAGCACACCGTCCTGGGTGCCGGCGCCAGCGCCACCGGCCTTGCCGGCGACCTGCTGGGCGATACCGCCAAGGTCACCATCGATACCGATTACCTGGGCGCCCGCGAGCAGGTGCGCGACTTTAACTACGAGCTGCGCCACCGCGGTCGCAAAACCGAGTGCGAGATCGACGCCAACGGCGTACTGACCGGCACGTCAAAGAAGGTCTATCGCGGCACCATCGACCTCGTGCACGGCTGCAAGGGTGCAACCGGCACCGAGCGCGAGACGGTGCTTTTGGCCAACAAGGGCGTCGACAACAAGACCGTCCCCGTCATCCTGTGCGACGAGGACGACGTCGCCGGCAACCACGGCGCCACCATCGGTCACGTCCGCGACGAGCAGCTGTTCTACCTGGCCTGCCGCGGCCTTGACCAAAACGCCGCCGAGGACCTGTTCATCCGCGCCAAGCTGGAGGACGCCGCGCTTTCCGCCACCGACGAGCGCACCCGCGCCGCCGTCGTCCGCCTGGGCAACAACCTGATCGACAACTTTGAAGAGGAGCTTGCATGATCGACACCGAGCACGTTAAATGCGATACCTGCACTGCCCCCGAGCCCATGGAGCTCGACGCCAGCGACGAGGCTTCGCGCGGCTGGCCCACCGTGGACATCGAGACCAACCCCTACAAGGGCCAGTTCCCGCTGTTCCAGCAGCACCCCGAGATCGCCTTCCTCGATAGCGCCGCCACCGCGCAGCGACCTGCCTGTGTGCTCGACGCCGAGCGCGACTTCTATCAGCGCATGAACGCCAACCCCCTGCGCGGCCTGTACTCGCTGTCCGTCGAGGCCACCGAAGCCATCGCGAAGGTCCGCCAGCAAATCGCCGACGTCATCGGCGCCCCCAACGCCAACGAGGTCGTCTTCACCCGCAACACGAGCGAGTCGCTCAACCTGGTCGCCAAGAGCTTTGCGCCCACGGTGCTCGAACCCGGCGACGAGGTCGTCATCACCATCATGGAGCACCACTCCAACCTGATTCCGTGGCAGCAGGTCTGCCGCGAGACCGGCGCCAAGCTCGTCTACCTCTACCCCACCAAGACCGGCCAGCTTACCACCGAGGAGGTTTTGTCCAAGGTGGGCCCCAAGACCAAGATCTTGGCCGTGGGTCAGGTCTCTAACGTTCTGGGCGTTGAGAACCCGGTCAAGAATCTCGGCAAGCTCGTGCACAAGTACGGCGGCTATCTGGTCGTCGACGGCGCGCAGTCGCTGCCGCACATGCCGGTCGATGTGGCCGATCTGGGCGCCGACTTCTTTGCCTTTAGCGCACACAAGGCCATGGGCCCCATGGGCATCGGCGTGCTGTGGGGCAAGATGGACCTGCTCAACGCCATGCCGCCCATGCTCACCGGCGGCGAGATGATCGATTCGGTCACCGAGCAGGACGCCGTCTGGGCGCCCGTCCCCGAGAAGTTCGAGGCCGGCACGCAGGACGCCGCCGGCATCTTCGCCACGGGCGCCGCACTCGATTACCTGGTCAACACGGTGGGTTACGAGAACATCCAGGCACGCGAGCAGGCACTCGTCCATTATCTGATGGGCGAGCTCATGCAGCTCGACTTTGTCCAGATCATCGGCTCGATCTACTGGGACAACCACCACGGCGTCGTGAGCTTTAACGTCAAGGGCATCCACCCGCACGACGTCGCGAGCATCATGGACATGGACGGCGTCTGCATTCGCGCCGGCCACCACTGCGCGCAGCCGCTGCTCACCTGGTTGGGCGTCGAGAACCTTGCCTGCTGCCGCGCCAGCGTGGCCTTCTACAACGACAAGGCCGACATCGACAAGTTCATCACCGGCCTGCATCACGTTTGGAGCACGTTCAATGGGTAATCTGTACACCTCTACCACATTTATGGAGCACAACTCGCACCCCGACTACAAGTACGAGATGGATGCCCCCACGCACGAGCACGACGGCATCAACCCCAGCTGCGGAGACGAGCTCACCTTACAGCTACGTGTCGAGAACAACGTGATCGAGGAGGCCTCCTTTACCGGCCACGGCTGTGCCATCAGCCAGGCCAGCGCCGATATTATGGCCGACCTCATCACCGGCGAGACCGTCGAGGAAGCTCGCCGCCTGGCAGAGCTCTTCCTCGCCATGATCCGCGGCGAGCAGCTCTCCGAGGAAGACCTGGAAGACCTGGACGAAGCCGCCCAGCTCCAGGACATCTCGCACATGCCCGCCCGCGTCAAATGCGCCGAACTTGCCTGGCGCACCCTCGACGGCATGCTCACGGGACAAAATAATCAGTAGTATTTGTCCCAAATCTTAAGAATTTTGTTGGCCGAATCACTTGACAAGAGTGGTTCGGCCATTTTCTATTCCGAGCCCTCAGCCTGAGCATTCACCCGCGCATAAGCGCGCACGATACGAGAGACGGTACTCTTGCTGATTCCCGTATACCGTTCGATCTCGCGCACCGTGTAGCCGCCATCGTGCAGGGCGAAAACGATTCCGTCTCGCCGCGAGGGTGCTACGGTCTTGAGTTCGTTGAGCGGCACACCCAGGCGCTTCGCCATCTTGTCGGCAAACGCACGCCGCTCCCACTCTGTCTCATCCATATCGTGAATCACCGGATCGGAACCATCGGGCATCGACAGAGAATAATCCAGAAACCCCTTGGCAGACTCAAAGAGCTCGAGCACACAAGAAGGGTCCGAAAATCCCCTCGTCGTATCGTTGTCGTACGCTCTCAGATACTCGGCAAAGCTGCTCCAGGGATAACGCTCGATCAGGGCGATACCCGCCTCCTGCGGATTAGCGTGAACATAGCGAATGGCAGCCATTAGATAACGGTCGGTATCGAGCGAGCGCCGGTCAAAACGGTTCTGGAACAGATGACCCGTGCGCCCCGTGCGTTTATTGAACCGCCGCGCGTACGTCAAAAGCAGCCGGTGCATCGCCGCGCTCATCGCGTCCTCGTAATCTGCAAGCACCAGATGCACGTGATTGCCCATAAGGCACCAGGCGATAACCGTCACGCCCGCCTCGCGGCAGCACTCGCGCATCAGCTCCAAAAACTCCCACCGGTCTTCATCGCCCTCAAAGATGAGCTGCTTGCCCACACCGCGGGCACAGACATGGTAAAAGCCGGTAACCGTTCTCCAAACGCGCTGCATGGCGCTCCCTTCGCCGGGATCTGATTGCCATCCAATACAGCACGATTGAAGCGTGCCATCAAAACATTCACGCAAAACAATACACTCGCGCGGCCAAAGGCAGTAAACGGGCGGCGAACGGCACCGTTGCAACAGGTCAGACCCCGCAACGCATACAAGAGCTGACCAAAAGCTTGCCCAAGACGAACCCCCTCTACGGAAGTTCGCGACCACAGAACATATAGTTAAACCGTTTCAATTAAAACTTCCGGACTTCTCGCTACGAAAACTGAGCCGTTCGCCGAATATTCCGTGCATTTCGCGGTATTATAGGGGCTGCATGTCATGTCCCTTTCGAAGGGCCGCCCGGCAATCGCCAGCCACGACCCCCAGACGGGACGCCAACACGATAGAGAGGAGAGGCATGCAGTACTCACAGGAAGTGGAGAACATGTGCCCCGTTGCCAAGGGTGCATACCACGGCCCCGCACCCATCCCCGAGGAGGGCAAGTGGGTCCAGGCTAAGGAGATTTCCGACATCTCCGGTCTTACGCACGGTGTGGGTTGGTGCGCACCTCAGCAGGGCGCCTGCAAGCTCACGCTGAACGTCAAGGACGGCATCATCGAGGAGGCCCTCGTTGAGACCATCGGCTGCTCGGGCATGACCCACTCTGCCGCCATGGCTTCCGAGATCCTTCCCGGCAAGACCATCCTCGAGGCCCTCAACACCGACCTCGTCTGCGACGCCATCAAC
>CATYEN010000030.1 GCA_958405565.1 uncultured Collinsella sp.
GTTTTGAGAGGTTCGCGAAGCCCACTTCTCAAAACAAAGTATGTCTCCCCGGCCCTCGCCCGTATTACCCCGCTGAGCGAGCTAAAGGCGCCACGCGCCGATACGCTAAAGCAGCGGCTTGAAATTGGTGCTATATTCGGCTTGAGTTGTTTAATGCTAGTACGGGAGGCTGATATGGGGCTGTTCAAGAAGAAAAACCCGCAGGATGCCTTTGATCCCGATGTGTTTACCATCACGGATACGATTTTGGACCCGCCGCGGTTTACGTTTTTGCCGGCTATCTACCAGGATGCCACGCGCCGCAAGTGGGCTGTGCATCAGCGCGGTGCCGAGCCAAAGATCTTTGACTATGCGGATGTGCTGCAATGCGAGATCGTCGAGACCGGAAATCCCGAGGATGTGCCAGAGCTCAGCAATCGTGAGCTCGCTCAGCAGATTCTGATTAATCCAGCTCAGGCTACCAAAAATAACGCCGCCAAGCGTAATATGTGCCTTGGTATGGGTGTCATCGTTGCCGTGCAAACCGGCGAGGATGAGATTTCGAAGCTTGAGATTCCGGTGACCGCGGGCGAAGTCAAGCGAGACTCCGGCCTGTATCGGTCGTATCGGAACGTTGCGGAGCAGATTAAGGAAGCCTTCGACGCCATGGGGTGTTCGGAGAAATGATGCCCGCATCATCAAGCGGTTGAGGAGCCTTGCCCATGTCGAGCGAACCATATGCGATTCCGCCCAAAGATCGCGCCTTTGAGGGCATTCTTTGGTATATCAAACACTATAACTTGCAAGGTGGCGATCGGCTGCCCGCCGAGCGTGTGCTCTGCGAGGAACTTGGCGTTTCGCGCACGGCGCTGCGCGCTGCCATTACGCGCCTTATCTCGTGCGGAACCCTGGAAAGCCGTCGTGGCTCGGGCACCTATGTGTGCCCTCCCAAGCCGCTGAACATCTTCCAGGAAACGTGGAACTATACCCAGGCTGTCGAGAGGGTCGGCTCAAAGTCGACCGCACGTCTGGTCTGGTCCAAGGTCGTGTATGCCGATATCGATATGGCCCAAAAGGCCCAGATCGATCTGGGTTTGCCGCTCTTTTGCATGCGGCGCGTGCGCGTGGTCAATGGTTCCCCGGCGTCGATCGAGACGGCTTACGTCAACCTGTCTTTGTGCCCATCGCTTCCCGATCACGATTTTGAGCAGGAGAGCCTCTACGACGTTTTGCTCAAAGAGGGCAACGTTCACGTAACGCATGGCAAGGAGCATATCTCCATCAGCCGCCTGAACGCCGACGAGGCCAAGCTGTTGGATGCCCAGGAGGGCACGCCGGTGTTCTACAAGGCTTCGCACGAGCGCGACGAGAACAATGGTTTTGTCGAGTACTGCAAGGCCGTGATTCTGCCTACCAAGTATCGGTTTGCCGATAATGGTGAGGCGAACGGCGTTGCGACGAAGGTGGGTGTCGAATGGCTGAAGCAGTAGAGGGCCTGCCGGTCTACAAGCAAATTCGCCGTTGTATTGCGGAGCGAATCGAACGCGGTGACTACCCGACGGGTTCGATGATTCCGTCCGAAAACGAGCTTGCCGAGGAGTTTGGCACCACGCGCCTGACGATCCGCAGCGCTATGGACGAGCTGGTCAAGAGCGGCCAGATCCGTCGTGTGCAGGGCAAGGGCGCCTTTGTGGGGCACAAGTGGTTTGACGAACATGTTCGCAAGGGCGGCTTCCGTCAGACGGTCTTGGCTTCGGGCGCGACGCCGTCCGTGCGTATTCTGGCGCGCTCCAAGCGCTACGCCGGACCGTACTTTGCCGACCTGTTTGGCATTGCCGAGGACGACCTGCTCTACTCGGTGCGCCGCCTTAACTGCATCGACGGCGAGCCCGTGTCGATCGAGATGACGCTGATTCCGTGCCTGCTGTTCCCGGGTATCGAGGATGTCGATATTTCGGTCTTCAGTCTGTACGAGACATACGATATGCTCGGCCGAAAGCCGGACAAGTCGATCGAGAAGCTCGATATCGAGGCGCTGGGTGCGCGCGACGCGAGCCTGCTCGATCTTGAGGCGGGCGATTTGGCACTTGTGCTGGAATGCCTGACCTACGATGCGAGCGGGCAGGTCATCGAGTGCGCCAAGTCCTTTACGCGCGGCGATGCCGGCGGTTATTCCTACAACTATTAGCGTTGAGAGCGTCCTCGCGCACGGCGGGGCGCTCGTTTTTTGAGGATATGTGCCGCTTGACCGATGAGCGGCCAAAACTGACCGTCTACCGAGAGAGAAGGATGAAATCGAAAAATCGGTATTAAAAACGACTAACCTGTAATCGTTCACTGGTATTAAGAACCTTTGAATTGTTGAGTTTGTGGCCAAGATGACCGCAAGGTAAAGCGGGGCGAATGGGACGGCAAGCCCGTTCGCGCCTGTGCAACAATTCAAACTGCTCGTGAAAGGAGCGGGAATGAAGGAGACCGAGAAGATCGAGATCGTGCACTTCGACCAGGAGGGCTACCTCGAGGACGGCAGGAACGTCTACGAGGCCGGCAAGAGGATGACGGCGCTGGCCGACCGCGTGCACGAGGAGGGCTACGACGCCGTCTTCCTGATGGGCGTCGGCGGCACCTGGGACGAGTTCATGCAGCTCGAGTACCTCATGAACAAGTTCGGCGACCGCGACCTCGAGGTCTACCTGATCCACGCCGCCGAGTGGAACGTCATGGGCCACAAGCGCATGACCGAGCGCTCCGTCGTGCTGACCGCCTCCGAGTCCGGCACCACCCCCGAGGTCCTCGAGGCCATCGGCAAGATGAAGGCCATGGGCGTGCGCGTCTACGCCATGACCAACCCCGAGGGCAAGATCGGGCAGGCCGTGGGCGCCGAGAACTGCGTCATGATGGCCTCCGACCACGGCGCCGGCGGCTGCGAGAAGGGCTACTACCTCGCCGACTGCTTCGGCCTGCGCCTGCTCAACCGCCGCGGCTGCTTCCCCAAGTTCGACCTGTTCATCGAGCAGACGAGGGACGTCTGGAAGGACATGCTCGACATCCGCAAGCGCTTCGAGCCGCGCGCCGAGGAGCTCGCCCGCAAGTACGCGCTTGCCGACTACACCATGTTCATCGGCTCGGGCGCCCTGTGGGGCGAGACCATCCTCTATTCCATGTGCCTGCTCGAGGAGATGCAGTGGAAGCGCATCCGCCACATCACCTCGCACGACTTCTTCCACGGCACGCTCGAGCTGCTCGAGCCCGGCGTCCCGGTGTTCCTGTTCATGGGCGAGGACGAGTGCCGCGCCCTGGACGAGCGCGTCCGCGCCTTCCTCACCAGGGGCGTGACCGGCGACGAGGACTACGTCGTCATCGACACCGCCGAGTACGCGATCCCGGGCCTGGACGACGACTTCCGCGTCATCGTGTCCCCCTGGATCCTGTCGGCGCTGACCACCGACCGCCTCGCGCGCAACTACGAGCTGGTCACCAAGCACAACCTCAAGTACCGCCGCTACTACCACCAGTTCGACTACTAATTCCATTTGGGGGAAACCGCAATGAGGCAATACATCTTCGCCAGCCACGCGCATTTTGCGACCGGCATCAAGGAGAGCACCGAGCTGCTCTCGGGCGCGCGCGATAACGTTCACGATCTGTCGATGTTCGTCGACGGTCGCACCGATGTCGCCGAGGAGGCCGCCAAACTTCTAGCGACCTTCGATCCTGCCGATGACGTGATCGTGTGCACCGACCTGTTTGGCGGCAGCGTCAACAACGAGTTCACCAAGATCGTCCAGACGCGTCCCAACACCTACCTGATCGCCAACATGAACCTGCCGCTGCTGATCCAGCTGCTGTTCTCCGACCAGGAGGCTCCTGCTGACCGGGTCATCCGCGAGATCCTCGCTGCCGACGACACGCGCGTCAAGTTTGTCAACGACCTGCTGACCGATACGGATGACGAGGAAGAGTTCTAGTCACCGTCTTGCTATTAACAGCGCCGGGTTTCCGGCATGAGACCTTTGGGGGTCAATCATGATTCAACTGCTTCGCGTCGACCATCGTCTGCTTCATGGCCAGGTGGCCGTCTCTTGGGTTCAGGGCCTGGGCTCCGACTGCATCTTCTGCGTCGGTGATAAGGTCGCCAACGATCCCGTCTGGAAGACCACGCTCAAGATGGGCAAGCCGGCCAATGCCAAGCTCGTCATCAAGGACATGGAGCACGCCATCGAGGCCATCAACTCCGGCGTGACCGATAAGTACAAGATGATCATCTGCGTCGCCAGCATTGCCGAGGCCAAGCAGCTCGCCGACGGCTGCCCGCAGATCACCTCCATCAACTTGGGCAACACCAAGTCCAAGGACGAGCAGCGTCCCGACGCCCGCAAGATCTCCCGTCAGATCTTTGTGACCGCCGCCGAGGAAGAGGACATTCGCGAGCTCGCCGGCCGCGGTATCGAGGTCGAGATTCGCGCTCTGGCCGACGACCCCAAGGTCGATGCCGTAAGCGCCCTCTAAATGAGGGGCCGTGGGGCGGCGTGCACGGCGTCGCCCCATCGGTGGGCGTACCGGCTAAACGTTTTATCCGATAGCCCGCCTACCGTTCACCGGGAGTACCTGCCCGTTGAGCGATTGGTATTAAATAGTTTCCGCATGACTATATAATTGGTATGAAATCATTTGTACCGGTTTAGGTGTTAACAGCACACCGGTACAAGCTGGGTCTGGGCAAGCGATTGTCGGCATGGAAAAGGGCGCGCTGACAAGTCGGTAATCGCCGCACAGATCCAAGAGGGATCAAAGGGAGGAACAATGCTTGTTCAAGCGATCCTCATCGGACTTATCGCTGCCTTCGGTAAGCTCGATTATCAGCTCGGTACGCTCTATGCGTTCCGTCCGATCGTCCTGTGCCCGCTCGTGGGCATAGTGCTCGGAGACCTGCAGTCCGGCCTCGCCATCGGCGCGAGCCTCGAGCTGCTCTTCATGGGTTCTATCGCCATCGGCGCCTACGTGCCGCCCGATGAGACGATCGGCGGCGTGCTCGCCTGCGCCTTCGCTATCCAGCTGGGCCAGAGCACCGAGGCCGCCATCGCGCTCGCGATGCCCATCGCCACCCTGTGCCTGGCCATCAAGAACGTCGTCAACGCCGGTATGCCCCTTCTGGTCGACCGCGCCGACGTCTTTGCCAGCAAGGGCAACCTCAAGGGCATCTACGCCATGCACTGGATCATCGGCCTCGTGATCGTCGTCCTTGCCTTCTTCCTGTGCTCTGTCTCCTTCTATCTGGGTGCCGACGCCGTTCAGGGCCTGCTCGACTTCATCCCGACGTTCGTCCTCGATGGCTTTGGCGTCGCAGCCAACATCCTGCCTGCCATGGGCTTCGCAATGCTCGGCCGTCTGGTGCTTACCAAGCAGCTCGTGCCGTTCTACTTCCTGGGCTTCCTGCTGTGCTCCTATGCCAACGTGCCCGTCCTCGGTGTCGCTCTGATCGCAATCATCATCGGCATCGACAAGTTCGACCTGCTGGGCCTCGGTGGCGCCCAGCCCCAGCTTTCTGTGGAAGGGGATGAGGACGATGACTTCTAATTCCGAGAACCAGATTACTCGCTCCGACCTCATTAAGAGCTCTCTGAACACCGGCGCTCTGGGCATGGAGTTCTCCTGGACCTACTACAAGCAGATGAACATCGCCTTCTGCCTGATGGTCGCCAACATGCTCAAGAAGATCTACGCCGGCCGTCCCGACGATTACGCCGAGGCCCTGCATCGCCACAGCGCATTCTTCAACATCACCCCGCAGCTCGCTCCCTTCGTGGGCGGCATCGCGATGGCCATGGAGGAGAAGGTTGCTCGCGGTGAGGTCGAGCCCGAGAGCGTCAACGACATCAAGGCCGCCCTCATGGGCCCGCTTTCCGGTCTGGGCGACTCCTTCTTCCTGTCCACCCTGCGCGTCGTCGCCGCTGCCGTGGGCATCAGCCTGTGCCAGGCCGGCAACGCCTTTGGCCCCATCGCCTTCCTGCTCATCTACAACATCCCGGCGTTCCTGATTCGTATCTTTGGCGCCATCAAGGGTTATGAGCTGGGTATCGGCTTCCTCGACGAGGCTCAGAAGACCGGCCTGATGCAAAAGATCATGGCTTGCGTCGGCATCGTCGGCGTCATGGTCGTCGGTGCCATGAGCAAGGACATGTTCTGGGCCTCGATGCCCATCGCCATCGGCCAGGGCGACTCCGCCCAGACCCTCCAGGACATCCTGGATGGCATCATGCCCGGCATGCTCGGCATGGCCGCCTTCTGGCTCTACTATTGGCTGCTCTCCAAGAAGATCAACCCGATGGTCCTGATCCTCTGCACCATGGTCGTGGGCATCATCGGCGCCTACTTTGGCGTGCTTGCCTAATATGTTTACATCGCGCTTCCATCGCGTCTAACGGTAGCGTCGATCTTTGGGGGCTTGTCGCAGGTGCGGCAGCCCCCTGTTTTTTCCAAGTTTGTACGAAAGGGGAGGGCTATGGCCGTACCCGAGCTTTCGCTCATGAACATCAATCATCGTTATTACAGCATCGAGACGTTCTTTAAGGCTGCCGGCGAGGCCGGTTATCGCAATATCGAGCTGTGGACTGGCTCGATGCACCTGTATGTGGATTGCCATGAGCACGATTCGGTGGACAAGATTCGCGACCTGGCCGCCCAGTACGGTATTAAGATCGTGTGCGTCTGCCCCGAACAGAACAACCCCAAGCCGTGGAACGTTGCCGTGCGTGGCGAGGCCGGTCAGAAGCGCATCCTGTCCTACTTTAAGAACGTTATCGACGTTGCCGTCGAGCTGGGTGCGCCGCAGATTTTGGTGACGAGCGGCTGGGCCTATCTGGATGAGCCGGCCGAGGATGCCTGGGCCCGCAGCGTGGCCATGCTGCGCTCGGTATGCGATTACGCCGATTCGCGCGGCATTCGCGTCGCACTCGAGGCGCTGCAGCCGTCGGAGTCCGTGCTGGTTAACACCGCACAGGACGTGGCGCACATCTTGGCCGATGTCGACCGTCCCAACCTGAAGGCCTGCATCGACTTTGGCGCCATGGAGGTTGCCGGCGATACGATCGACAGCTATTTTGAGGTTTTGGGCGACAAGATCGTTCACACCCATTTTGTGGATGTGGGCGGCGGCACGACGCACCTTGCCTGGGGCGACGGCGAGCGCGATATGCGCGCCGACCTCGAGGCGCTCATGCGTCACGGCTATACGGGCTATGCTTCGGCCGAGACGTGCGACGGTCGCTACTATCAGGACCCGTCCAAGGCGACGACCCAGGTTATTGAGATGTATCGCCGTGTGACGGCGGAGATGGAAGCCGAATAACGAGGCTGCGCGGTTGCGCCGGAAACGCTTGGGCGGTTTCGGCGCAACGTGCTTTTGGGCGGTGAGTTGTGGAGTATCCGTCGGCTGCGATGCTCGAATTAGACAACTCAGGGCGTTGTAATACCACTCGGGTGGTGAAATCGACCGTTCGCCGCAAATCCTCGTGAGTTTGGATTGGTATTAAATAACGCGCAAACGTATGGCTATAATTGGTATCAGCAAGAAGCGCGATGTATAGAATCGTGCACATGTGATGGGAGGACACACATGAAGGAGACCGAGAAGATCGAGATCGTGCACTTCGACCAGGAGGGCTACCTCGAGGACGGCAGGAACGTCTACGAGGCCGGCAAGAGGATGACGGCGCTGGCCGACCGCGTGCACGAGGAGGGCTACGACGCCGTCTTCCTGATGGGCGTCGGCGGCACCTGGGACGAGTTCATGCAGCTCGAGTACCTCATGAACAAGTTCGGCGACCGCGACCTCGAGGTCTACCTGATCCACGCCGCCGAGTGGAACGTCATGGGCCACAAGCGCATGACCGAGCGCTCCGTCGTGCTGACCGCCTCCGAGTCCGGCACCACCCCCGAGGTCCTCGAGGCCATCGGCAAGATGAAGGCCATGGGCGTGCGCGTCTACGCCATGACCAACCCCGAGGGCAAGATCGGGCAGGCCGTGGGCGCCGAGAACTGCGTCATGATGGCCTCCGACCACGGCGCCGGCGGCTGCGAGAAGGGCTACTACCTCGCCGACTGCTTCGGCCTGCGCCTGCTCAACCGCCGCGGCTGCTTCCCCAAGTTCGACCTGTTCATCGAGCAGACGAGGGACGTCTGGAAGGACATGCTCGACATCCGCAAGCGCTTCGAGCCGCGCGCCGAGGAGCTCGCCCGCAAGTACGCGCTTGCCGACTACACCATGTTCATCGGCTCGGGCGCCCTGTGGGGCGAGACCATCCTCTATTCCATGTGCCTGCTCGAGGAGATGCAGTGGAAGCGCATCCGCCACATCACCTCGCACGACTTCTTCCACGGCACGCTCGAGCTGCTCGAGCCCGGCGTCCCGGTGTTCCTGTTCATGGGCGAGGACGAGTGCCGCGCCCTGGACGAGCGCGTCCGCGCCTTCCTCACCAGGGGCGTGACCGGCGACGAGGACTACGTCGTCATCGACACCGCCGAGTACGCGATCCCGGGCCTGGACGACGACTTCCGCGTCATCGTGTCCCCCTGGATCCTGTCGGCGCTGACCACCGACCGCCTCGCGCGCAACTACGAGCTGGTCACCAAGCACAACCTCAAGTACCGCCGCTACTACCACCAGTTCGACTACTAAGAGCTGGTCGCAGGTTCGGATATCTTGGCTGGTTGATATCTCGACCCCACACAAGGGCGTCCGCATTCGCGCGGGCGCCCTTTTTGCGTTTGTGGCGTGGGGCCGCGGCCGGTCCCGCGGGCTGGTCGGGAAAGCGTGTTCCGGAATAGCCGCTCGAAATGGGATGCGCTTTCCCTATGTTTCCAAATGAATACGCTGTGAGCCGTGAGAGACGATTCTCCCCGCAAGCACTCTAGTATGCTAAAGTACCCAGAAGACCGGCGGAGCTATGCCGGTCTTCTGCTCTATATGAAACACAGCATGAGGAGGCTCACCAGATGACGGCCACACCGTGGGGATTCCGGGACATATTGCCCGAGGAGGCTCAGGCGCGCGAGGAGATTGCGCTGACGGTGAAGGGCTGCTTCAGGGAGCATCATTACCTTCCGGTCGAGACGCCGCTGCTCGAGGACAAGGGTTCGCTTGAGGAAGGCGGCCGCATCGCGGACACGCCGTTTAAGCTCTTTGACGACGACGGGCGTCTGTTGGTGGTCCGCCCCGACAACACACTACCGATCGTGCGCCTGGTTTCGACCCGCATGCGCGCGGCCGACCTGCCCCTGCGCCTGCGCTATGAGGCGCCGGTGGTTCGCGAGTGCCAGCGCAACGCCGGTGGCTCGCGCCAGTTTACACAGCTGGGCTTTGAGCTTATCGGTGCGGGCGATACCGCGGGCGATGTCGAGATTGTCTCGCTGGTCGCCGAGGCCGTGCGTGAGCTGGCACTTCCCGATGCGCGCATCATCGCAGGCAGCGTGCGTCCTTTTAAGGAATTGCTCGCGGTATGCGAGGATCGTGAGCTGGCTGCCGAGGCCCTGCGCTGCGTGCACGCCAACGACTTTGTGGGCCTCGATGCCCGCGTGGCGGCAAGCGCCGAGTCCGATGCCGTCAAGGCCGCCATTAGCGAGTTGCCGCGTCTGCACGGCGGTGCCGAGGTACTCGACCGCGTGGACGCGCTGCTGGAGGCCGCCGGTATCGTCGCGCCGCTGACGCGCGAGCTGCGTGCCCTGGTCGAGGGCCTGGCACCCGAGGACGCCCAGGTGCTGTCGTTCGACTTCTCCATCATGAACTCGTTCGATTACTACACGGGCCTGGTCTTTAAGGCCTATGCCGGCGGCTTGCCCGATCCGGTCGGTTCGGGCGGACGCTATGACTCCATCTTTACCGGCGCATTTGGCGCCGGTATCGAGGTGCCGGCGGCGGGCTTCGCCTTTTCGCTCGAGCGCCTGGAGGCCGCGCGCACCTCGGCCGAGGATGCCGCTTCCGATGGCGACCACGCCGTGGGTCGTGGCGCCGAGGGCCCGCTGCGCATCGCCGTGCCCAAGGGCTCGCTTAAGGCCGACACGCTCGACGTGCTCGAGGCCGCGGGTCTGGACGTCTCTGAGCTGCGCGACCCCGGCCGTCACCTGATCGTGCGCGGTCGCGACACGCGTGCCGGCGAGGGCGCGGTCGGCGATATCGAGTTTGTCATCGTGCGACCCAGCGATGCACCCGCCTTTGTGGGTTGCGGTGGTGCCGACTGCGGCATCTGCGGCTGGGACTCGCTCATCGAAGCCGACCTCAACTTGCTGCAGCTGGTCGATTTGGGCTACGGCCTGTGCACCTTTATTGAGGCGGAGCCCGCATGGCGCGCCGGTCAGGCCGAGCGCAACTACGCCCGTCGCGGATCGCTTCGCGTGGCCACCAAGTACCCGCGCATCGCGAGTGCCTGGTATGCCGAGCGCGGTGTGAACGCCGACATCGTTTCGCTGCACGGCAACATCGAGCTGGGACCCATCGTCGGCATGACCGATCGCATCGTGGACATTACCGCCACGGGTGCCACGCTGCGCGACAACGACTTGGTCATCACCGGCCGCATCATGGACTGCACGGCCCGCTTCTTTGTCAATCCGGGTGCCGCGCGCCTGGATCCGCGCGTACGCAATCTGGCAGATCGCCTAGCCGCGGCCGTTAAGGACAAGCATTTTGAGCCCGTCGCGGGCTCGGCACAATAGCGCGAGCGCGCACGGGCGCCCCAACGTACGGGCTGCGGGTCGATTGGCGCCGCCGCCCGGCCTCTCGTTTTTCGAACACAACCTCGACCGATAGGGGATACCGATATGAAGACCATCAAGCTTGCTCCCGGTGAGCGCCTCGTCACCAACCAGCTCAACCGCAAGGGTGTGCTGCCGCAAAACATCGTCGACGCCGTCCGCGATATCGTGGCCAACGTGCGCGCCAACGGCGATGCCGCGGTGCGCGATTACTGCCAGCGTTTTGACGGTGTCGAGCTGCAGAGCTTCCGTCTGCCGCAGGAGGAGATCGATGCCGCGCTCGAAGGCCTCGACCCGGCTTTTGTCGCCGCGCTCGAGAAAGCCGCGCGTCAGATTCGCGAGTTCCACCAGCGCGAGGTCGAGCAGAGCTGGTTTACCACGCGCCCGGACGGCACGATGCTCGGCGTTAAGGTGACCCCGCTCGCGGCGGCTGGCATCTACGTGCCGGGCGGTCGCGCGCAGTATCCCTCCACCGTGCTCATGAATGCCATTCCCGCCAAGGTCGCCGGCGTCAAACGCGTGGTCATGGTGACCCCGCCGCAAAAGGACGGCCTTATCAGCCCCTACACGCTCGCCGCGGCCAAGCTCGGCGGCGTGGACGAGATCTATATGGTGGGCGGCGCCCAGGCCGTGGCCGCGCTGGCGTACGGTACCGAGACCATTCCGCGTGTCGACAAGATTACCGGCCCGGGCAACGCCTTTGTCGCTGCGGCCAAGCAGATTGTTTCGGGCGATGTGGGCATCGACATGGTCGCCGGCCCCTCCGAGGTCTGCGTGCTGGCCGACGCCACGGCCAAGCCTATGGTGGTCGCGGCCGACCTGATGGCCCAGGCTGAGCACGATCCGCTGGCGGCCTGCTATCTCGTGACCTGCGACGAGCAGTTTGCGCGCGAGGTCGAGGCGGGTATCGACATTCTGGTGGCGCAGTCCCCGCGCGCCGAGATCACGCGTGCCTCGCTCGATAACGAGGGCACCATCGTGGTTGCCGCCGACATGGCTGCCGCCGTCGAGGCCGTGAACACCGTGGCACCCGAACACCTTGAGCTGCACTGCAAGGACGCGATGAGCCTGCTCGGCGGCATTCGCAACGCCGGCGCCATCTTTGTGGGCGCTTGGAGCTCCGAGCCGCTCGGCGATTATGTTGCTGGCCCCAATCACACGCTGCCGACCGGCGGCACGGCCATGTTCTCCAACCCGCTTTCGGTCGAAGAGTTCGTTAAGCGCTCGAGCGTTATCTGCTATACGCCCGAGGGCCTGCTCTCCGACGCTCCCGCTACGCAGCGCCTGGCCGAGGCCGAGGGCCTGTGGGCACACGCGCTTTCCGCCGCTCTGCGTCGCCGTGTGCTGGAGCAGGGCGAGGATGCCGTGAGTGCCGAGTCGCTGGCCGCGGCCGACCTGACCAAGGTTGCCTGGCCGGGCGACGCCGTGGCGACGGTTGCCGAGGGCGTGGACCTGGCGGCTGCAGGCGCGGATGGCGCCGGTGCGACCGGCGGGGAGGCCTAATATGGCCGAGCTGACGCCCCGCATGAAGGAGCTCGTCCAGCCCTACTTGGCCGGTATTGAGCCCTACGATCCTAACTTTACGCCCACGCGCATCAATCTTTCGGCCAACGAGAACACCTATCCCGTGCCCGCCGGCGTGCGCGAGGCTGTTGATGCGGCCCTGGCTGCCACGCCGCTCAACCGCTATCCCGATCCCATGTCGAACGACCTGCGCGACGAGCTTGCTGCCTGGCATGGCGTGACGCGCGAGAGCATCTGCGTGGGAAACGGCGGCGACGAGCTGCTCTATAACTACCTGCTGGCGTTTGGTGGCGTGGGGCGGACCCTGCTCAACTGCCCGCCGTGCTTTAGCGAGTATGCGTTCTTTGCATCGCTCTGTCAGACCGAGGTGCGCGACGTGTGGCGCGATCCCGCGACCTTTGAGCTCGACCAGGCAGCTGTGCTCGCGGCCGCACCCGGGTGCAACCTTGCGATTGTGACCTCGCCCAACAATCCCACGGGCGATGTGGCGCCGCTCGACTTTGTCGCGGCCCTGTGCGATGCGTGCCCCGGCATGGTGATGGTCGACGAGGCCTACGTTGAGTTTGCCGACGATTCGTTTGGCGCGGCCACCACGGCACAGGGACTTATCGCCGAGCATCCCAACCTGGTGATTCTGCATACGTTGTCCAAGGCGTTTGGCGCCGCCGGCACGCGTCTGGGCTATGTGATCGCGGCGTCCGAGGTCATCGACGTGTTCGCGGCGATTCGCCAGATCTACTCGGTCAACGTGCTGAGCCAGGCCGCAGCGCTTGCCTGCGTGCGTGCCCGCGATGCATACGCGCTCGTGGTGGCGCAGGTTGCATCCGAGCGCGAGCGCGAGCTGTGCGCCCTACGCGCAATGGCTGCCGAGGGCCTGCCCGTGGAGGTATGGCCGAGCGCGGCGAATTTTGTGCTCGCGCGCACGCCGCATGCCACGCGCGTGCGCGAGCGTTTGCGCGACGAGTATTCAATTTTGGTGCGCGACTTTAGCTACGCGCCGGGGCTCGCGGACTGTCTGCGCATTACCGTGGGTACCCCGCAGGAAAACGACGAGGTGCTGGCCGCGTTTGCCGCGCTGGTGAAGGAGGAGATGTAGATGGACCGCTATGCCGAGGTAACCCGCAAAACGGGCGAGACCGACATTGTCGTAAAGCTCGATCTGGACGGATCCGGCGTGTGCGATATCTCGACCGGCGTGCCGTTTTTCGACCACATGCTCAACGCTTTTGGCCGCCATGGTCTGTTCGATCTGACGGTGCACGCGGTGGGCGACGTCGAGGTCGATGCGCATCACACCGTCGAGGACACGGGTATTGTGCTGGGCGAGGCGTTTTGCCAGGCGCTGGGCGACAAGGCGGGCATTACGCGCTTTGCCGACGCGGCGATCGCGATGGACGAGACGCTCGTGATGGCCGCCGTTGACATCTCGGGCCGCGGGCAGGCCTACTGCGAGCTGCCCGTGCCAACCGAGCGCGTGGGCAACTTTGATACCGAGCTGGCCGTTGAGTTCTTCTACGCCTTTGCGCGCGACGCCAAGCTCACGTTGCACGTGCGCGAGCTGGCGGGCGGTAACTCGCATCACATTATCGAGGCCGCCTTTAAGGCCGTGGGCCGCACGATGCGCCACGCCTGCGAGCTCGATCCCCGCGTGCAGGGCATCCCCAGCACCAAGGGCTCGCTGTAACCTGCCAAAAAGGGACAGGTTTATTTTGGCAGGTTTTATCTGCGGAAATGCTGCCTCATACGGTGGGTGAACGTTTAATCGACCAAAATAAACCTGTCCCTTTTTGGCAGGTTTTGAATGAGATACGGGAGGGTCGCGTGGGCGAACCGAAGATCGTGGTGGTCGACTACCACAAGGGCAACTTGTCGAGCGTCGTGCGCGGGCTTGCGCGCGCCGGTGCCGCCGCTTGCACGTCGGACGATCCGGAGCAGATCCGCAATGCCGACGGCCTGGTCATCCCGGGCGTGGGTGCGTTCTACGACGCGATTGCCTTTATGCGCGAGAGCGGCGAGGCGGACGCGGTGCTCGACGCCGTTGCCGCCGGAACTCCGCTGCTCGGCATCTGCCTGGGCCTTCAGCTGTTTTTTGAGCGCGGCGACGAGGGCGTGCCTGCGGACGAGGGTACGGACGCAGACGACGATGCCTCCGAGCAGGCCGGTGGCCCCTGGGTCGATGGCCTGGGCATCATGCGCGGCTCGTGCACGCGCCTGGAGTCGAGCCGTCTGAAGGTCCCGCATGTGGGCTGGGATCAGGTGCACATGACGCCTGCCGGCGCGGCCGATCCGCTGCTCGCCGGTTTTGCCGAGGGCGCCAACATGTACTTCACCCACAGCTACGCGGTGGCAGACGATGCCGATGCCGCCGATGTGCTGGCGCGCACGCACTACACGCGGAGCTTCCCGTGCATCGTGCGCCACGGCAACGTGTGGGGTTGCCAGTTCCATCCCGAGAAATCCTCCGCGCTTGGTCAGTGCATCCTTAAGAACTTCGTCAACATCGTCGAGGAGGCCGGCCGATGATCCTGTTTCCCGCAATCGATCTGATTGGTGGCAAGGTCGTGCGCCTGGAGCGCGGCGACCGGAGCCGCTGCAAGGTATATTCCGACGACCCCGTCGCCGTCGCCCGCTCCTTTGCCGAGCAGGGTGCGAGCTGGGTGCACGTCGTCGACCTGTCCGCTGCCTTTGGCGAGGACGAGGACGCGTGCGGTGCCAACTCGGCGGCGATCAAGGCCATCTGCGGCGTCGACGGTCTGTCCGTGGACGTGGGTGGCGGCGTTCGCTCACTTGCACGCATCGACGAGCTGGCCGGCTATGGTGCTCGCCGCATTGCGCTGGGCACCGTGCTGGTGACCGAGCCGGGTTTTGCCGAGGTGGCGGCCCAAGGCTTTGGCGAGTTACTGGTGGCAGACATTGCCGCCCGTGACGGCCAGGTCAAGGTGAACGGCTGGCGCGATGGCGCGGGCGTGGCACTCGACGATGCCGTGGCGCAGCTTTCCGAGCTGGGTTTTAAGCATCTGGTATATACCGACATCGCGCGTGATGGCATGCAGACGGGCATCGACGTGGCGGCATATCGCCATGTGGCCGAGGTCGCGGGCTTTCCCGTCGTGGCCTCGGGCGGTATCTCGACGCTCGGCGATATCCGCGCTCTGGCCGCGGTGGGCGAGGATACTATCGAGGGTGCCATTACCGGTCGTGCGCTCTACGAGGGCAATTTTACGCTGGCCCAGGCGCTAGCAGCCGCTCGAGGGGAGGAGTAGCCCATGCTTACCAAACGCGTCATTCCCTGCCTGGACGTTAAGGACGGCCGCGTGGTCAAGGGCGTCAACTTTGTGAGCCTGCGCGATGCTGGCGACCCGGTGGAGCTTGCCCGTGCCTACGACCGCGAGGGTGCAGACGAGGTCGTCTTCCTGGACATTACCGCCACGAGCGACAACCGCGCGACGACCATCGAGATGGCGGCGCACGCGGCCGAGGAGCTCGCTATTCCCTATACCGTGGGCGGCGGTTTCCGCGACCTGGCGGGCATGCGAACCATGGTGGCGGCCGGTGCCGACAAGGTATCGCTCAACTCTGCCGCCGTGCGCGACCCGTCGCTGATCAGCCAAGCTGCCGCGGCGTTTGGCAGCCAGGCCGTGGTCGTGGCGATCGATGCCAAGCGCGTCGGCCTGCCTGGGCAGCCGGATGCCGACAAGTGGGAGGTTTTTACCGCAGGAGGCCGCAACGCCACGGGTATCGACGCGGTGGCATGGGCCGAGGAGGCGGCTCGTCGCGGCGCCGGCGAGATTCTGCTGACCAGTATGGACCGCGACGGCACCAAGGCCGGCTTTGACCTGGCATTCACCCGCGCCGTGGCGCGCGCAGTGCCGATTCCCGTCATCGCGAGCGGCGGCGTGGGCACGCTCGAGCATTTCGCCGAGGGCGTGATCGAGGGCGAAGCCGATGCCGTGCTGGCAGCAAGCGTCTTTCACTTTGGAACCTTCAGCATTCGCCAGGTGAAGGAGTACATGGCCAGCCAAGGAATCCCTGTCAGGCTGGACTTTTAGCGCTGCGGCTTGCCCAGGCACCCGACCTTCCGGCTCCAACCCTCCTCGCGTACTTAAGTACGCGTCGTCGGGCTTGTCGCTCGGAATCTCGGGCACCTGGGCAACCCTCGCCGACCTGTGGGGTTTACGGTAATAACTTGGGAGAAATGATGACTGAGGTAGTAGAGGCGGCGGATCTTAAGTACGACGCCCGCGGGCTGATTCCTTGTGTGGTTCAACAGTATGACACCGGCGAGGTGCTTATGGTTGCTTGGATGAACGAGGAATCGGTGGGGCTTACGCTCAAGACCGGGACCACGTGGTTTTGGAGTCGCAGCCGTCAGGAGCTCTGGAACAAGGGCGCGACGAGTGGCAACATGCAGGAGGTCAAGGAGCTCTGGGCCGACTGCGATAGCGATACGCTGCTGGTCAAGGTCGACTCGCCGGGTCCGGCCTGCCACACCGGCAACCGTACCTGCTTCTTTAAGCGCGTGGAAGGGGGAGCGCGATGAAAGTCGTGACGCCGTTCGAGGTCGCCGACTGCAACACCGAGCTCCTCCGCGCGGGCGTGCCATGCCGCGTGCACCTGACTGATGCCTGCGGGGCGCAGTCGCTTTGGCTCGAGGCCGAGAAGGAAAGGCTCGATGAGGCCCATGCCGTCATCGTCGAGTTCTTTGAGAAAAAGGGCGCAAAGCCTCGGTTCGATGAGACCGGTAATTACTTTACGCTGCAGTAACGAGAGGAAATAACCATGGGAGTCAGAACAGCTAACGTGCAGCCGGGAAACATCGGCGAGACGCTGACGGGACTGGCCGAGGTGATTCACGATCGTCGCGATGCATCGCCGCAGGAGAGTTATACCGCGCGTCTGCTGACCGACGTCGAGGACGAGCTGCTCAAGAAGCTTGCCGAGGAGGCAAGCGAGGTGATCATGGCCTGCAAGGATAACGACCACGACCACATCCGCTACGAGGCCGGCGACCTGGTCTACCACCTGCTCGTGACACTCGAGCGTTACGGCATCACCCTCGACGAGCTGGCCGGCGAACTCAACGCCCGCCGCCACTAGTCGTTAAAGAACATCCCTAACGACTAGTCTTAGGCGAGGGGTGTGGGCTCCCATTCGCCGGTGGAGCGGGGAATGTCGAAGGTTCGGTAGCCGCAGTCGTAGGCGTGGGCCTGGGCCTCGCGGATGTTCCAGCAAATATCGCAGGTGCGGTGCGCATCCGAGCCAAAGGTAATGGGTACCTCGGCGTGGGCGAAGCAGCGCAAGAGGCCGGTCGCGGGATAGTAGTCGTCCAGGCCCTTGCGCGGCGCTGCCGTCGAGACCTCAACGCGCCGGCCCGTGTCGTGAGCGCACTCGGCCATCTGCTCCCAGAGTGGCATGGGGTCAAAGTCGGGCGCAAAACCTTCCTTCGAAAAGCGCATGACCAGGTCGGGGTGGGCCATCGCGTCAAAGTTGAGCGAGCTCTCGCAGGCGCGGCACCAGTCGTCGACGTAGCGCTCCCATACGCCGCGCACGCCCAGGTTTTCCCAAACATGCAGATCGGTATCGTCGTCGATCCAGCCGCAGGGCGAATCGGGCGTATCGGGACGAGTGACGACCTCCGTTCCCGCCGTGCCCGCGGCTCCCACCATAATATCGCCCGGATCGCCAATCCAGTGCACGCTGCCTAGGCGCACCGCGGCGCCCGCGGACCAGCGCTCAACTAAAGGCTCGCAGCCTTCGTACCAATCGCATTCAAATCCATAGATAAGCTCGAGCTCTGGCGCGATCTGCGCGGCGAGTTTGCAGGCGTCCTCAAAGGCCAGGCGATGTGTCGGCAAGTCGCTCTCGACAACCTGTACCTCGCAGTTGGCGTCCATGCTGGCGGGCAGGGTGAGGTGGTCGGTCGAGACCATGACGCGACAGCCGGCGGCCGCGGCAGCGCGGACGTTATCCTCGAACGTGGCATGACCGTCCGAAAACGAGGTATGGGTGTGGCAATCGACCAGCGGGCACGCGGGCATGGCGACTCCTTTGCATTTGGCGAATCTGCTCCATTGTAATGGCGCTGCCTCGCCGCGTCGTGCGCGCCGGGTGCCGAAATCGAGTGGAAAGGCTGCGCGGCGCGTGCCGGCGCCGGCGACTACTTGCTTCGTGTCGCTGCGCATTTGGCCTGCACCGTTACCATCGCGTGCCGCACGGCGGTGATGGGGCGATAGCAGATCATACGCGGTCCCGACCAGCGCATGACCTCGCGGATCTTCTCGCGCATGGCAGACCGGTAACAATGCGAAGGACAGGCCGAGCAAAATGTCTTGGTGCCCATGTGCGGGCAGTGCTCAATGCGCGCGACGGCGTATTTCTGCAGCTCGGCGCATTCGGGGCAGAGCGTAATGGTCCGAAGGCCGAGCTTGACGCGGGTGGGCTCATCGTCGCTGGCAACCCGCGTGCCCCCGTGTCCGCCGCCATGATGTCCACGACACCACAGTGCAATCATCTGCGACACCATTTGGGCCTCGCGCTCACGTTTGCGTGCCAGCTCCGGTGTGTCGACCTGGCGCGCCATTAGCTCAGCCTCCCGTGCTCGACCGAAAGCGAGAAATCGGCAAACGCGCAGGTGCTGGCACGGTGACTTACGAGCACAATGGTCTTGCCGCGACGCTTGAGCTCGTCAATCGCCTGCATCACGGACGCCTCGTTGAGGGCATCGAGCGCGCTGGTGGGTTCGTCGAGCAAGATGAAGGGTGCGTCGTTGAGGAAGATGCGCGCAAGGCCGATGCGCTGGCGCTCGCCGCCCGAAAGCGAGTCGCCCAGCTCGGCAACCGGGGTGTCGAGGCCCTGCGGCAGACGGTCGATGAGCGTGGTGAGTGAGGCGGAGCGGCAAGCGTCGAGCAGCTCGGCATCGGAGGCACCGGAGCGCGCGACCAGCAGGTTCTCGCGTACGGTTCCGCAGAACAGATGCGTATCCTGCGTCATGTAGGCCTCGTTGTCGCGCAGGCTCGCCGTGTTGATCCGGCGGGCGTCAACGCCGCTTACCGTGATGTCGCCGGCGGTGGGGTCCCAAAAACGCATGAGCAGCTTGAGCAGCGTCGATTTGCCCGAACCCGAGCGCCCCATAATGCAGGTCATGGTACCGGACGCAAAGGTGCAGGTCACGTCGTCGAGGATGAGACTCGAAGCGGGGTCGTTCGCGGCCTGCTCTGTGGCGTCGGCACCTCCCGCGTCCACGCCGCCCGCATAGCTAAAGCTCACATGCTCGGCTGCGGCGCCGGCAAACTCAACGTCCTGTCCATCGGCGACCTCGGCGCACTGGGGCCGCTCGTCGAGCAAATCGAGCACGCGTACGCCCGAGGCGAGCGTCTCCTGCAGTGAGGCGCCCAGGCGGCTCACTGCCATCACCGAGCCAAACGACGACACAAAGGTAAAGACGGCGACAAACGCTGCGGCAAAATCAATCGTTCCCGCAGCCACCAGCTGCAGCGCACGTCCGAGCATCACCAGATTGGCCGCAAGAATAAGCGCATCGGCTACGGCCTCGCTGGCCGCCTGGCGGCGCTTGAGGCGCGCGTCCACGGCGCCGACTTGCTCGGTCAGCTTGCCTAGGGCACGGCTGCGATCGACGCCACCGGCAAATTGGATAGTCTCGGATGCGCCGCGTAGACTGTCGAGCACAAAGGCACCCAGCTTACCGGCGCCCTCGCGGCTCTGGCGGCCGGTGGTGCCGCATGCCTTGGCCGAGGTCAGGGGCAGCAGCACGCCCAAGACCGCGTAGGCCACGAGCGCGATGCCCGCGAGCTCGGGGCTCACAGCCAGCAAAAAACCCTCAAACACAACGGTGCAGACCAGAGCGATGGCAATGGGCGAGATGGTGTGCGCGTAGAAGACCTCGAGCAGCTCGATATCCGAGGTGACCAGGCTCACGAGCTCGCCCTTGCCGCGGCCCTCGAGCTTGGCGGGGGCGAGCTGGCGCAGGGCGCCAAACACCAGGTCGCGAATGTACGCGAGCAGACGGAATGCGATGTAATGGTTGCAGAGCTGCTCGCCGTAGTGGAGCGGCCCGCGTGCGATGCCGCAGGCGGCACAGGCCGCGCATGTGACGATAAGACCAAGCCCCAAGGCGTTGCGGCCCAGCGCGGCCATAAGGCCAAAGGCGCCAAAGGCCGGCACGAACGCGGCGGTGAGCATGCCAATGCTGCCCAGCGCGACAGCTAGCATAAGCCAGCCGGCAAGCGGTCGGACGAGCCCCATCATGCGCCACATGATGGACGGCGCCGAGCGACGGGCGCGGCCGGAGTCAGGCGCCGCGGCAGCAGAAGACGAGCCGGCACCGTTGAGGCCATCGGCACAGGCGGCGCTGCCGTCAACAGCCTCAACCGCGCCGGCATCCTCGGCATCACCCTCTGCATACGCATATGCCGAGAGCTGCTCCTGGCTGTTCCACATGCGCGCATAGGCGCCCGCGGCGGCCAAGAGCTCGCCGTGAGTCCCGTGCTCGGCAATACGGCCACGCTCCAGCACCATAATCTGGTCGGCGTCCACGATTGTCGACAGGCGATGTGCCACCACGATTACGGTGTGCTCGCCTGCGAGCGACGCGATGACCTCGCCGATCGCGGCCTCGCTTGCGGCATCGACGTTGCTCGTAGCCTCGTCAAACACATAGATCGGCGAGTCGTGCAGCAGGGCGCGGGCCATGCACATGCGCTGGCGCTGGCCGCCCGAAAGGTTGGTGCCGCCCTCGTTAATCACCATGTCGAGCCCGCCGTTGGCCTGCACAAAGGCCGCCACGCGCGTGCGGTCGAGCGCGCGCAAAAGCTCGGTATCGGTGGCGCTGGGCTGGGCGAGCAGCAGGTTGTCGCGCAGGGTGCCGGCAAACAGGTAGCCGTTGGTGGGCACCAGGGTGACGGCGCGCATGAGTGAGGCGACCGTGACATCGCGCAGCTCGACGCCGCCAATGCGAACGCTGCCACGGTAGGCGCCCTTGCGGCCCGAGATAATCCCCGCGAGCGTGGACTTGCCGCCGCCGCTTTCGCCCACGAGCGCCACGAGCGAGCCGTGCGCAATGGTCGCGCTGGCGCTGTCCAGCACCGTGCGGTCGCCGTATGCATAGCTCACGCCCGCGAGCTCGATATCGCCGCGACCGTCAAGCTCAACATCGCCGCGCGCGGGCTCGGGCGTATCCAAGATGCCAAACATACGGCGCGAGGCGGCCATGCCGTTCATGGCCGTGTGGAACAGCGATCCCAGGCGGCGCATGGGCAAAAAGAACTCCTGCGACAGAAAGACGATGAGGAAGGCCGCCTCAAAGCCAATCATGCCCGTGGCGAGCTGCAGCGCGGCTACGATAATGCCGAGCGCGGCGCCCATATAGACGACCAGGTCCATAACGCAAATGGAGCGCAGCTGCATCACCAGCAGGCGCATGGTCGCCGTGCGGAAACGCTCGGACTCGGCGTTGATGTGCTCGTGCCAGCTGCGATCGGCCTGGTAGACTTTAAGGGTGGTGAGACCCTGCACGGCCTCCAGGAACATGCCGCCCAGATCGACATAGCTGCCCCAGTACTCGGCACCGATCTTTTTGGCGTTGCGCATGACCATCATGATGGAGACGGGGATGACCGGAACGCAGGCGAGCAGCAGCGCGGCGGGAAGACCCGCCTGGCCCACGAGCAGTACAAACAGCGTGATGGGTGCCAAGCCGGCAAAGAAGAGCTGCGGCAGGTAGCCGCCAAAGTACACCTGGAGTTGCGCGGCGCCCTCGACGCTGGTCTGGACGGCCTCGGCGGTAGGGACGGTTTCGGTGTAGGAGGGGCCGAGTGCGGTGAGCTTGTCGTAGACGAGCGAGCGCACGCGGCGGACGGCCTCGAACGCGGCCTTGTCGCCGGCGCGTTGGGCCAGGTAGATGGAGGCGGCGCGCACGATGATGGCGGCGGCGAGCGGCAAGGCCGCCTGTGCGAGGGCATCGACGGCGAGCGCGGCGGAAAGGCCGTCCGTGACGATGCCGCCCAAGATGCGCGCAAGTACCCACATCACCGTGATGTTTGCCATGAGCGCGATCCACTTAAACAGGACGCTTGCCACAATGTGGGGCGTTGCCTGCGGGACAAGAGAGAAGAGCCGCTTCTCGAACATGAAACCTCCGATGCCGTAACGGTGCCGGGCGGGGTCCTCGGCAGCCGCTTAGTTAGCCAAATGCAACTAGGGTAACATCGTGCAGCGGGCAAGTATGCCGAGGGTTATTTTTGGCCGATGAACTGCGTAGAAAGTTCAAAACTGTTAAGTGCGGCGAACTTTGTGGTGGACGGAGTGCGGGCGCAATTCTGATCGTGTGCGGCCCCGCTCCAAAACGTGTACGTCAGCCTCCAAAAGCTGCAAAAAATGACATGTTTGGAGGCTGATGTACATGTTTGGATGGGGCGGTGGAGTGTCGGTTTCTTGCGGACAAGGAAAATCGCGCTCATCGCGCGCCGCCACACTTGCGCCGCCCGCGATGTGCTAGCGTTTGGGTGAACGAAACGAGCCCGCGCGGAAAGGACCCGGACCGTATGCAATGCGATAGCAAATCCCCGCTGTCTCGCGAGACCGATGCGCCCGAAACCATCGTCAAGCTGGAGTGCGACATCGACGATGCGTCGCCCGAGGTGCTCGCCTATGCCGCCGACCGCCTGCGCGAGGCGGGCGCCCGCGAGGTGCATTGGCTGCCCCTTTACTGCAAAAAGGGCCGCCCCGGATGGCAGTTGCAGGTGATCTGCTCGCACGAGGATATCGAGCGCCTACAGACGATTATCTTTTTGGAGACCACGACCAACGCTGTTCGTCGCCAGGTGATGGAGCGCGTTTGCCTGCCGCGTCGTTTTGAGCAGGTAGCGACGCCTTGGGGCGAGGTGGCCGTCAAAGTAGCTACCCTGCCCGACGGCAGCGAGCGCGCGGCACCCGAGTACGAGGATTGTGCCCGTCTTGCCCGCGAGCACAACGTGCCGCTCCAGCGCGTGATGCAGGCGGCACAAGCCTCGGCACTGCGATTTGAATAGCGCGGCCGGCGACATCTCGCGCCCGGCCACATCAGCCCCACCCGAAAGGACCACCATGAAATACCTCATCGCTTCCGACATTCACGGCTCGGCATACTGGGCCGAGCGCCTGTGCACTGCCATCGAATCCGAGCAGCCCGACCGCATCGTGCTGCTGGGCGACCTGCTCTACCACGGCCCACGTAACGACCTGCCGCGCGACTATGCCCCCAAACGCGTGATTCCGCTGCTCAACGCCCTGGCCGACCGCATCATCGCCGTCCGCGGCAACTGCGACGCCGAGGTCGACCAGATGGTGCTCGACTTTCCCGTCATGGCGGACTACGCCACGCTGTTCGACGAGGTCGGCCGCGAGCTGTTCCTGACGCATGGCCACGTCTTTGGCGCCGGCATGCACAACAGCGTCGACCACGCGCCCGTGCTGCCCGAGGGCTCCGCGCTCGTCTACGGCCACACGCACATCAAGGTTAACGAGGCAAGCGAGGCGCACCCGGGCCTGTGGCTCTTCAACCCCGGCAGCGTGAGCATTCCCAAGGACGGTACGCACAGCTACGGCATCTACGAGGCCGGCGCGTTCCGTCACGTGATCCTGGAGGAGGAATAACCATGGCCGAGCATATGGCTCAGCAAAATGTCGAGAGCTCGCGCGATCTGTCCACGCTGGTCGACGCGTCGGCCGAGCTGCAACATCTGGTGCAGACCATCTGGCGCCTGCGTCAGCCCGATGGCTGCCCGTGGGACCGCGAACAGACGCACCGCAGCATTGGCAAGAACATGATCGAGGAAGCCTACGAGGCGCTCGATTGCATCGAGGCGGACGACGTGGCGCATCTGCGCGAGGAGCTCGGCGATGTGCTCATGCAGGTGGTGCTGCATGCGCAGATTGCGGCGGATGCCGGTGAGTTTTCGCTGGCCGATGTGGCGCGCGATATCGACGCTAAGCTCATCCGTCGTCACCCACACGTGTTTGGCGATGTGGATGCCGGCAACTCCGACGAGGTGCTCAAGATTTGGGACGAGGTTAAGCTTGCCGAGAAGGCTGCCAAGGACAAGGCCGTGGCAGCAGGCGAGGCTGCGCCCGAGGGCCTGCTCGACGGCGTGCCCACGCATCTGCCGGCACTGATGCAGGCCCAGAAGGTGTCGCGCAAGGCGGCTGCCGTGGGCTTTGAGTGGGAGACGGTCCAGGATGTGTGGGACGAGGTCGCCGAGGAGCGCGCCGAGTTTGAGGCCGAGGCCCCCGGTTCACCCGAGCGCGAGATGGAGTTTGGTGACCTACTCTTTGCCTTGGTCAACGTGGCGCGTAAAGAGGGGATTGATGCCGAGAGCGCTCTCCGTGCCAGCACGGCCAAGTTCCGCCGTCGCTGGGCCGCGATGGAGCAGATGGCTGCCAACGCCCACGTTGATCTGGCTGAGCTTTCGACTCACGGCCTCAACGACCTCTGGGATGCCGCCAAGGCAGAGGAGTAAGACTGCGGGAACGACGGGCTGGCATGCCTCATCGTTCCCGCTAAATTTTTCGAAAAATAATTGTATCCCTTGGCTAACTTAGGGCATAATGCAAAAAGTGCGACATGGCTAACTTACGGAGGCACACCGATGGCGCACGGTCAGCCGGTCGCCAAGCATTCAACCCGTTTCCAAGTGAGAGGGAGACAACATGAGCGATATTTTGGATGTCTACGGTCGCGAGGTGCTCGACAGCCGCGGCAACCCCACCGTCGAGGTCGAGGTCGTACTCGAGGACGGCAGCTTCGGTCGCGCGATGGTGCCTTCGGGCGCATCGACCGGCGCCTTCGAGGCATGCGAGCTGCGCGATGGCGACAAGGGTCGCTACCTGGGCAAGGGCGTTTCGCAGGCCGTCGAACATGTCAACAATGAGTGCGCCGACGCCGTCGTGGGCCTCGACGCCTTCGACCAGCGCGCCGTCGATGCCGCGCTGGTCGCCGCGGACGGTACCCCCAACAAGACCAAGCTCGGTGCCAACGCCATCCTGGGCGTGTCGCTGGCCGTCGCCCGTGCCGCTGCCGAGTCGGCGGGCCTGTCGCTGTACCAGTACCTGGGCGGCGTCAACGCCCACCTGCTGCCCACGCCCATGATGAACATCCTCAACGGCGGCGTGCATGCCGACAATAACGTCGACTTCCAGGAGTTCATGATCATGCCGGTGGGCGCCCCGAGCTTTGCCGAGGGCCTGCGCTGGTGCGCCGAGGTCTATCACACCCTCAAGGGCGTGCTGCACGAGGCGGGCTTGGGCGGCGGTGTGGGCGACGAGGGCGGCTTTGCGCCCAACCTCAAGACCAACGCCGAGCCGTTCGAGTACATCACCAAGGCCGTCGAGAAGGCCGGCTTTAAGCCCGGCATCGACTTCATGTACGCCATGGACCCGGCATCGACCGAGTTCTACAACGCCGAGACCGGCATGTACGAGCTCAAGGGCGAGGGCGTGGAGTACACGAGTGCCCAGATGGTCGATTACTGGGAGAAGCTCGTCGACACCTATCCCATCATCTCCATCGAGGACGGCATGGCCGAGGAGGACTGGGACGGCTGGGTCGAGCTTACCCGTCGCATTGGCAACAAGGTGCAGCTGGTGGGCGACGACCTGTTCGTCACCAACACCGAGCGCCTCAAGAAGGGCATCGAGCTGGGCGCCGCCAACGCGATCCTGGTCAAGGTCAACCAGATCGGCACGCTCACCGAGTCGCTCGAGGCCATCGAGACCGCCAAGGAGGCCGGTTACGCCTGCATCGTGAGCCACCGCTCCGGCGAGACCGAGGACTCCACGATCGCCGACCTGGTCGTGGGCGTCAACGCCGGCCAGATCAAGTCGGGCGCCCCGTGCCGCAGTGACCGTATCGCCAAGTACAACCAGCTCATCCGCATTGAGGACGAGCTCGAGGGCAGCGCGCGCTACGCCGGCAAGGCCGCGTTCTACAACATTCGCTAAACGGGCGAATTTGACGAGGGGGGGGGAGGCTGACTCGGTTCCTCCCCGCCTTGGCTGGATGCCGCAAAGCGCCATGGGCGCTGGGCCATACGGCTCAGCGCCTTTTTTATGTCGAGCAAAGGCTGGCGAAGACGGTGCGGGCGCTCGTGCTATAACTAAAGGACTTAGCGCAAACAAACCTCAACCGCACAAGGCGCACATGGATCAGATTTACGACAACAGGTATTATTCCGCCGGTTCGCGCGAGCCGTCGTCTCGCCGTGCACGTACCGTGCAGCTCGGCGGGTTCGACTACGTTGGCGCCGATCGCGGTGCGCAGCGTCCGGCAAGTACCTCACACTCCCGTGCTCAAATGAATACGCCGGTAGAGCGCGCGCCACGTTCGACGCACTCGGAGCATGCTCAGCGCCCCTCGGCTCAAACGCACGAAAAGCCGACCAGGCCCTCGAACCGTCTTTCGGGCTCGGACTTTATGCGCTACGCCAACGACAACGCGGTGGTCAAGGCGATCTACGACTTTACCCATGGACCCCAGCGCGTGCTGTTTATTGGTATCGTGGTGGCGCTGGCGCTCGTGAGCCTGTACTTTCCCGTGCGCGACCTGTACGTGGCAAAACGCTCGAGCGACATCTTGGCCAAGCAGGTCGAGATTCGCCAGCAATACAACGACGGGCTGCAAAAAAGCGTCGACAAGCTGCTCTCGGAGGAGGGCATTAAGGACGCGGCAACCGAGGAGCTGGGCTTGGTGATGCCCGGCGAGAAGAGGATTGACGTGCAGGGCCTCGACGACGATTCGGACTCGTCGTCGAGCAAAAAGTCCTCAAACGCCAAGAAGGCCAGCGAAGTTGCCAAGGAAATCGAAGAAGTCGGTAAGGACGCACCGTGGTACATCCAAGCGCTCGACATGCTGTTTGGTTTTAACGGCGTCGAGGGTCAGACAGTCGTGTCCAACGGCAAATAGCGCCCGGAGGGGAGCCCGCAATGACAAATTGCAAACGCTATAAGGTGGCCGCGATCGACCTGGGGACGGTGTCGTCGCGACTGGTGTTGGCCCAGGTCGAGGGCGGAGCGATTGTGGAATCGTCCAAGCATACCGAGATTACCGACTTGGGCGAGGGCGTGGACGCGACGGGGCGCTTTTGCGAGGCGGCCGTTGAGCGCGTGCTCGCTGCGTGTCGCATGTTTGTGGATGAGGCCCGAGCCTTTGGGGCCGCGTGCGTCTGCACCACCTGCACGAGTGCCGCGCGCGATGCGTCCAACGCCGCGCTGCTGCTGGACGGCCTGCGCGATCTGGGGCTCGAGCCACAGGTGATTCCGGGCGAGGTCGAGGCGCGCCTGACGTTTTTTGGCGTGGCGCACGACTTTGCCGGCGAGCGCATCATTGTTGCCGATTCGGGTGGCGGATCCACAGAGCTCGCGACGGGCGTCTATGCACCGGAGCGCGGTGTCTTTGCGCTGGAGGGAACGCGCTCGCTGGATATCGGTTGCCGTCGCGTGACGGAGCGGTTTTTCTCGGTGCTGCCACCCGCACGCGGCGAGCTTACTGCCGCTGCCGCGTGGGCAGGCGAGCAGTTCGCCGCCTATTTTGAAGGCCTGCCCAGCGACTTTGAGCGCGCCGAACGCTTGGTCGCGGTGGGTGGCACTGTCACCACACTCGTTGCGCTCGTTCACGAGCTGGAGCCGTATGATTCGAGCTTTGTGCACCTGCGCGAGCTTTCGATGGAGCAGGTTTCGGCCGCTATCGAGCGCATGTCTGTGTTGGATGCGGAAGGCATCGCCGCGCTACCGGGTGTACAGCCTAAACGCGCGGGCGTGATCTTGGCTGGCACCGTGGTGATCCGCGAACTCATGCGTGCCGGCGGCTACAAGACGCTCACCGTAAGCGAGAACAGCCTACTCGCCGGAATGGCTGCCACCATCAACGAAGTTCTCGACGGTGCGACCCCCACCATCGGCTGGACCCCCGGCCTCAGCGTCCTTTAGCCATCTCCCCCCATAAGTTGCGGTGAAATGGTTCCTAAATGGGCTGGTAAGCGGCATAAACAAGAACTATTCCATCGCAACTTAGAGCCCCACCGGCGTCCAAAAGAAGCGAGCCCGCATCCCAAAGGGACACGGGCT
>CATYEN010000031.1 GCA_958405565.1 uncultured Collinsella sp.
TATGTGCGGCGTAGGCCGCTTATTAGCCCGTCCAAGAATTGGGGCGCAGTTCAACGTGCGGCGGGGGTTCTTTCGTCCTGCGGAGTGTCCGCGAAGGTTAGCCCTCAGATCCTGCTACGACTACGTCCTCGGATTGTGGGGCTGAATGAAGGACGTGGTCGGTGGGGCCTTTTGTCCCCTTCGCTGTTTCGCGGCTTTGCCGCGAAAACTCGCGTTACTTTGGGCATAGAGGGGGACCTGGTTGCGGACCCAGATGACCTAGAGGGATATGGGTGCAAACGAGAAATCGTTGTTGGGGTCGTCCTTTTCCATAAACTCATCGAGGCAGAATGTCATATAGATTGGAACGTACAGGACCTTGCCCTCTTTGCTGAGGTTCTCGTGGCTTAGCACAACTGCCTCGGGGATTTTGTACTCGCTCACGTTCATCAGACGGTCGAGGGCCGCATGTGCTCGAACCTTCTTGCCCGATTTGACCTCGATTGGGACAACGTGCCCGCGGGTACCTTCGATCACAAAGTCAACTTCGCCGACCTCGCGTGTCTGGTAGTACCATGCATCAGTTCCAAGGGCGACAAGCTCCTGCGCGACCACGTTCTCATAGAGACCGCCGAGGTTGGGGGTTTTCATATCAAGGTAGACAGCGCGTGCCGTGCTGCCGGGATACCGTGATGCGAGCATGCCTGTATCAGACTCGTATAGTTTAAAGGCGGTCGCCTTCTCTGTCCTCTTAAGAGGACTCCGGGCCTCCGTCACCTGGGCGACCATCAAACCGACGCCCGCGTTCACCAGCCATAGGAAATCCTGCTCGTATTTTTGAAGGCGAGCCCCCTCGCCCAGGGATGAAATAACAAAGCGATGGGACTCTGCCTCAAGCTGAACGGGAATTTGTTCGAAAATCGCGCGAACGTTAAACGCTCGAGTCGATGCATATTTAGAGATATCGCTTTTGTACTGATCGACCAGCTGAATTTGAAGCTCACGCGTCCTCACGAGCGAATAACCCGAATCGATATAGTTCTGTACGACCTCCGGCATGCCGCCGCAAACGATATAAGCTCTAAAGTTTTTGAGCATCGCCTCATGAATATAGTTTTCGACGGGACGCCTCTCGACAAGGCAGCTGCGGATGTCTGCAAGCACATTCTCGCTGATGCTGTTTGCCCAACAAAACTCTTCAAAATCCATTGGCCGCATAACAATGTGCTCGACATACCCCACCGGGAAAGAAGAGATCCCCTTAAACTCAGTCCCAAGCATAGACCCCGAGAAGACATAGCTAAAGCGCCCGTCCTCGACCAACGCCTTCATGAGCGTGACGATCTGCGGATACTCCTGTATTTCATCGACAAAGATAAGCGTATCTCCCTCAACAAGCGGTGCATCCGCAAGAAGGGCCACGCGGTTGATAAAGTCAACGGCGTTCTTAGCGCCAATAAGCACATCTCTTGCCTCGGCATCGAGCAGCAAATTGGCCTCAAAATACGACGCGTAGTTGTCTTTACCAAACGCGCGAATCGCATAACTCTTGCCAATTTGACGCGTACCGGTAACAAGCAATGCCTTATGAGAGTTATTTTTCCAGTTCAAAAGCCTATTAGTGACCTTACGGCGTAGCATTAAAACCCCCAAATGACAAAAATTGGCAAATAGATTTGCCCCTAATCATACAAAAATTGGCAAATAGATTTGGCTCTAATCATACAAAGATTGGCAGATAGCAAAGATATGCTTAGGTCTCTGGGCTATCGAACCAGCGCAGTGCCATACGAAAAGGCTGGGGACGCTGTTGTTGGCGTCTCCAGCCCTCTGATTGCTACTTTGGGTCCCGTGGTGGGACTTTGTTAGTGCTACCTGGTTGTTTTACCTTGTCTCGCCGCTTTCTGTGCGTAGGCGGTAGCCGTGGACCAGGTCGCTGATGGCCGGCCAGGGAATCTGACGGTCGACCCAAGATTGGAGCTGGACCAGATAGCGCTCGGTGGCGCGGGTGAGGGTGGCAAACTGCTCGTGGGTCTCGACCTGGGCGTAGAGGTCGCGGCTGTGGGCGAGGATTGCCGTGGTGTCATCCATTTTGCCGGTGACGTCGAAGGCGCCCGAGAACCAGTCGCACAGGCGCGCAGCGCTGTTGTTGATCGTTGCGAGGTCGGCGGTGCCGTCGTTGGCGTTTTCGTTGGCCTGGGCTCGCAGGAGGGAGAGGGCGTCGGTGGCGTTCATACAGTAGCCGACGGTGAAGTTCCAGACGGCGAATTCGCGGCCGGTGTCGAGCTTGCGGCGGCGCATGTAGTCGATGTCGCGGGGCTCCTCGAGCATCATTTGGTCGGCGAGGGCTTCAAGTGCAGTGGTGTACTCAGCAAGGTCGAGCGTGAGCAGGGTGTTGATATCCATCATCTTTAGGCCTCCGCTTCGATCTCGACGATTTCGTTTTTGATGTACATGCCCTGGTTGTCCCAGACATTGCGGCAGGCGGCGGCAAAGCGCTCGCGGTCGGCTTCGCAGATGCGGGCGAACATGTTGCAGGTGCCAAAGGGCTCGCACACGTCAAAGAAGATGCAAATTGACGACCAGCCGCCATACCAGCTCACGGCGCCCGCCGGTTCGTGAAAGACGGGGTTCTCGATGTGTACATAGTTGGCGATGGGGCCCGAGACAGGATACGTCACCTCGGCATCACAAATCTTTGCCGAAAAGATACGCGACTCGACCGGACAGGACGATTCGAACAGCTTGCATGTTTCGGGCGCTTCATCCCAGAGCATGTCGGCGAGAAACGTCTCGCCATTCAACGTGATCTTGAGCATTTTTGTCATAGTAAGGACCTCCTCAATCCGTCGCTCAAGGGGCTCGCTGGCGGATAAGGAGAAGACAGCAGCGGGGTCGCCGAACCCAAACTTCACGACAGATCTCTGTCGCCCCAGCCCGCGCTGTTCTTCGCTAAAGTACCATGCCGCAATTGCGCGCGCAATATCAGTTTTTGATTTTCTGGAAGCGGCAATCGACGAGACGGCTCGCCGGTGGCCGGTCGACGCGTGGGCATAGGCCTCGTCTATTCCTTAAGTTGGATGAAAAACGCCATGTTATTGCAGGGTTGCATACTCGTTCAATAAGTGCATAGAATCTCGTATAGTGCGAGTAAGATTTTGCGCTATCTGATTTGTGTTTAGCAAAGATATAGTTTGCATAATCCAGCCTAATCCTCGCTCCATTTAAATAAAGTCGCACGTAAATGGCGTAAACATATCTGAGCTGGCATTCTTTACGCTGAGCGGATAAAAACGACCGTTCACCGTTCAACTATTTTCAAAATGAATAAAATGAGCGATAAAGAGAATATAAACCTTAATAAACTCGCGTATTGCACGGACGCGGGTTATTAATGGGTTGTAGGCCTTTTACAGAAAGGATTCCAGCAATGTCTAAGCCTCTTGGCAAGCCCGATCGTATTGTCGTCGCCCTTGGCGGCAACGCCCTCGGCAACAACCCCGTCGAGCAGATCGAGGCCGTGAGCAACACCGCCCACGCCCTCCTCGGCCTCATCGAGCAGGGCAACGAGATCATCATCACCCACGGCAACGGCCCGCAGGTCGGCATGATCCAGAACGCCTTCGCCGCCGCCCACGACGCCATCGGCACCCCCGAGATGCCGCTGCCCGAGTGCGGCGCCATGTCCCAGGGCTACATCGGCTATCACCTGCAGCAGGGCATCGGCCGCGAGATGCACAAGCGCTACAAGCGTTGGCACGCCGCAACCGTCGTCACCCAGATCGAGTGCGACCCGGACGATCCCGCGTTCAAGAACCCGACCAAGCCGATCGGCCCCTTCTACACCGAGGAGCAGGCCAAGGAGTTCATGGCCGAGGATCCCTCCAAGGTCTTCGTCGAGGATTCCGGCCGCGGCTGGCGTCGCGTCGTCGCTTCCCCCGATCCCAAGAAGATCGTCGAGGCCGACTCCATCCTCAACCTGCTCGACAACGAGTTCATCGTCATCGCCTGCGGTGGCGGCGGCATCCCCGTCGTCCGCGACTACGAGAACAAGGGCTGCTACAAGGGCGTTCCCGCTGTCATCGACAAGGACCTGGGCGGCGAGCTGCTGGCCGAGGACTGCGACGCCGACGTTCTGTTCCTGCTGACCGCCGTTGAGCATGTCGCCATCAACTTTGGCAAGCCCAACCAGGAGGAGCTCGAGGACATCACCGCCGACGAGGCCGAGCGCCTGGCCGACGAGGGCCAGTTCGGCAAGGGTTCCATGGAGCCCAAGGTCCGCGCCGCCATCAAGTTCGCCCGCTCCCGCAAGGGCCGCACCTGCATCATCGGCGCCCTGGACAAGGCCGCCGAGACCATGGCCGGCCTCTCCGGTACCCGCATCCACGAGTAGTCTCTACTCTGTCGCCTCTCTCGTGGGCGCCAGGCAAGGCGCCCGCAAACTAGCCTCTCTTCATGAGCCCCGCGGTCCGCTCCGACCGCGGGGCTTTTGCTGTAATAAGTGCTGATTTCAAGTGATTATTCGCCTAGGTCATGGGATGCTTGAAACCAAACAATGACACCGAGGATTCTAATCCTGCGCTTGTCGAGCACAATGTCGGGCTCGGCCGTTCGGTAGGAGTATGACGAAAGCATTATCGAGCTTGTGCCGACGCTGTAGCGCCTGATCACCATTCTCGAATTGTCTGCAATTGCTAACACCGTACAGCCATTCCATGGCTTTTTATTAGGATCGACAAGCAGGAGCGAGCCGATTGGGTAGCATTTCGACATGGCTGAGGTGTCCATTTGGACAAAGAAGCAGTTGGGGTGCCGGGCGAGTAGCGAGGGGGCCGATGGTACCGTTCCCGTCCGTTTAAGGCCTGTTCTGCCGCTGCTCATCGTGATCTTAAACGCATCGCACATTTCGCTCGGCTGGCAGTTTTCCTCTGGCCTACTTTTCTTGGGAAACTCATTCTGTGCTGCAAGACCTGCGGCCTCTGAGGTCAGGTCGTCAGGCTGCAGGTTAAACACCGAAGTTATTGTTTGCAGCGTCGATTGACGTATCGCCGACCGGCCCTTTTCCCAGCGGCATACGGTCTCCTTGGAGACGCCGATGAGCTTTGCAAACTCCTCTTGCGTGAGGGAGCTCTTCTTTCGAAGGGCCTTGATGTTCTCTCCGACCCCCATGGCTAGATTGAGCGGGCTAGGGGGAGACAGAGGCAGTCGGGCCCGCCAAAGCCGCTTGTGAGCTCAAAGATCGATATGGGCACGAGTTCTATCCCGGCCTGTTCGAGAGCGGCGTTGGTCTCGGTGTTCTCCCCGTAAACGCAGACCTTTCCGGGCTTAAGGCAGAGTGTGCTCGCGGCGTTGTTGGCCCTTTCGCGCTCGGCGGCAGCGGGGTTCGATCCGCCGCAGAGGATAAACCTCAGATTATTTGAGCCAAGTGCCATCCCAATCGCCTCGCGGATCCCTCCCTCGACGATTGAGGCACGGGTCGTCCACTCGCGTCTCCCTCGCGTGATTCGGTAGACTTCTGCCTCCTCCAGCAGGGTTCGATCGAGGAGGAACGTATCGTAGTCGACGCGGCTGAAATAGGTGTCTAAGTGAATGCAGAGTTCGTCATAGGGGACCTTGATCGCCCAGACAGATTCGATGGTCGAGTCCTTATTCCACAGCACCTCTCGTGCTAGCGAGTCTATGGCCAGGGGCTCGGTGCGCTGCGAGATGCCGATAGCTACGTTTTCACTGTTTAGATTGTGAACGTCGCCGCCTTCGAGATGATATGTAGATTCGTGCTTGAAAAACTGCGGCGTTCCCATAAAGATCGGATGGTAGTTAAAGATCGTCTGGTAGGCGATGACCTCGCGGTTTCGTTCTGGCCAGTACATGTGATTGAGTGTCGCGCCGCTTCCTATGACGCTTGCCGGGTCACGCGTGAACCACATGGTGTTAAGCGGGTTTACGAGAAGGTCCTCGGGGAGGTAAGCGTCTCCAGTCAATGCCGCGAGGCTATGCGCCTCCCTCTCGGTATCAAAGACCTGGCCGTAGCGAATGCCTTTGATGGCTGTTTGGACAAGGTCGAGAGAGTTCTTGGCACCCTCGAGAAGATCGCGTATAGCCGATTGAAGCTCGATTCCCCTGACTCCGCACTCGGAGACATACAGATCGATAAAAGACTGGCGGGCCTGGCTCGACTGATCGAGGGCTTCGATGAGCAGGTCTTCGACATAGAAGAGCTCCACCCCCTCGTTCTTTAGGATGTCCGAATAGGAGCGATGCTCTGCCAGCGCTTTTTCGAGGTCAAAGGAGCTGTTTGAGGGGCGCAGCGTAAACACCTGGTTGAATTGTCCGTCTGGATAGTTGCGCGTTTCGTTGCCGGGGCAGTGCAGGAGGGCTTTCTGAAGCTTTCCTATTTCATTTTGGACCTGGAGAGCAGACATGAATCCTCGTTCCGGATGTAGCGTTATCTCGACTCTTATGGTGACACATTTTTAAATCATTTCACCTTTTGTCATAAATTGAGTATTCATAGATGCTTTTCAAGACATGGAATTGATATTAAATATCAATCCAAAGCAATAATTGATAAATAACGTCAAGTAGAAAACCGTTTATAGCGAAAACCAGCGCGCTGGTGGACGAAAAGCACGCGGGGAATGCGGCTGATGAAAAAATCAAATCGCCGGCAGAGGTTACACCAACGAATTAAGGAGGGGAAATGGCAGAGACAGAGAAGAAGCGCGGTATCCGCGTCCCCCATGTATACACCATCATCCTTGCTTTAATGGCTATTTTTGCGGTTATGACCTGGTTGGTTCCTTCGGGATCGTTTGAACGTCAGGAAGTTAACGGTCGCGAGGTGACGGTCGCGGGCACTTATGAACCCATCGACAAGGTCTATACCGATGAGGACGGCAACGAGGTCGATCTTCGTCAAGGTGTCTTTGATGTCTTGGAAGCCCCTGCGGTCGGTATCCAGCAGGCCGTGGAGGTTGTTGCGTTCATCCTGATTGTGGGAGGTTCGTTCCAGGTCATCACCGCGACGGGTGCGATTACGAGCGGCGTGGCGCGTGTCGTCAAGAAGTTCAAGAGTAAAGACGTTCTCATCATCCCGATCTTGATGATCCTTTTCGCTCTGGGTGGAAGCACCTTTGGCATGGCTGAGGAAACGCTCCCGTTCTTCGCAATCCTCATGCCAATCATGATGGCCATGGGCTTCGACTCCATTACAGCGTTTATGACGGTATTTGTAGGTGCTCGAATCGGCTATATCGCTTCGACTGTCAACCCGTTCAACGTCCTGATCGCTCAGGGAATCCTGGGTATCCAGGGCAATCCCCAGCTTTGGCTGCGCATGATCGCGCTCGTGGTCCTTACGACCATTGGCGTCGCTTGGGTCATGGTGTACGCCCTCAAGGTCAAGAAGAACCCCGAATCCTCCCTCGCATACCATGACGACATCAAGAAGCGCGAGGAGTTCGGCGCCGACGGGAACCTTCTCGAAAGTGAGTTCACCGGCAGGCAGAAGGCCGTCATGGCCATCTTTGTGCTCGGCCTCGTTGCAATCATCTGGGGACTCGTGACCCAGGGCTGGTACATGAACGAGATCTCTGCCATCTTCTTGGCTATGGCCCTTCTTGCCGGCGTCGTTTCCGGCATGAATGAAAAGGAGATCGCCGGTGAGTTCGTCAAGGGTATCGCGGATTTCGCCTTCTCTGCCATTGTGGTCGGCCTTGCGCGCGGCATCCTCGTGATTGCGAATGACGGCATGATCATTGACACGATCCTCAACACGCTTGCAACGGCTCTTGCCGGCGTTCCCCCGGTTGTGTTCACGAGCATTCTCTACGTGATCGACAACCTGCTCTCGATCCTCGTTCCGAGCTCTTCGGGTATTGCGGCGCTTACGATCCCCATCTTTGGACCCCTCGTTGAGCTCATGGGCCTTAACCCCGAGGCCGCTGTGACGGGCCTCTCCATGGGCAGTGCGGCCATGTCGCTTATCTCGCCCACGAGCGCCATGCTCGTTGCCGGACTCGGCGTGTGCAAGATTCCCCTCGGTCAGTGGTGGAAGGTCGCGTGGAAGTTCTTCGTGGTCGTTAGCATCGTCTGCTTGGCATTTACCGCCGTGTCGGGTCTTATCCCCCTGGCGTAGCCCATAAGGTTTTTTGGAAATCAATTAATAGGTCATTAACAGAAAGGACGAAAAATGAGTAAGGGACTGAACGTCCATAGCGAAATCGGTGCTCTCAAGAAAGTTTGCGTGCATCGTCCCGGTATGGACCTGGTCAACATGAAGGCAGAAGACTTCGATCGCGTCTGGATCCACGACGCCTTCTATCTGGACTATGCTCAGAAGGAGCACGATCAGTTTACCGACCTGCTTCGCGGTGCCGGAGCCGAGGTCGTCTACATGGAGGAGCTGCTCGCCGAGACGTTTGACAAGGTTGAGGGTACGCGCGCCGAGTTCATGACCAAGTTTATGGCCGAGGCCGGTATCTCCAATGCGGCCTTGCGTCAGGCTGTTGTGGAGAAGCTCGATTCCATCAAGGACAACAAGGAGTTTGTCCTTACCGCCATGGGCGGTCTCTATGTCCGCGACCTTGAGATCCCCAGGGTCACCGGCTCGCTTGCCAGCATGGACGGCGAGGAGCTGAAGGCCGACGACATGGTACTGTTCCCCATGCCTGCTTCCTACTTCTCGCGTGACCCCATGGCCGTCGTCGGCAAGGGCGCCACGATGAACCGCATGTACTGGAACCAGCGCAACCGCGAGGTCATCTTCTACGAGACCGTTCTGCGCAACCATCCGGACTATGCCGGCAGCCCCATCTGGTATGACCACAACAGCGAGTGGCACATCGAGGGTGGCGACATCCTCAACATCAACGCAAAGACGCTTGCCATCGGCATCTCCGAGCGCACGCAGACCGCGGCGATCGACGAGCTCGCTAAGAATATGTTCTGGGGTTCGGACGAGGCCGAGATTGAGAACATCTACGCCATCAAGATTCCGCACGGCTATGCCTACATGCACCTCGACACCGTCTGCACCCAGGTCGATCGTGACAAGTTCACCGTATATCCGGGCATCTATCAGACCCTGCGCGCCTATCGCCTGACCAAGGGCGACAGCGAGGGCGAGGTCCATATCGAGGAGCTCGAGGGCACCCTCCAGCACATTCTCGAGCTTGCAACTGGCATGGACCATATCACCATGATCGAGTGCGGCGGCGGCGATCCCATTGAGGCCTCTCGCGAGCAGTGGAATGACGGTTCCAATACGCTTGCCGTCGCCCCGGGCAAGGTGTGCGTCTACGAGCGTAACGTCATCACAAACGATGCGCTGTACAAGGCCGGTGTCGAGCTTCTGGTCGCACCTTCCGAAGAACTCTCCCGTGGTCGCGGCGGCCCGCGCTGCATGACCATGCCCTTCTGGCGCGAAGAGATCTAAGTCTCGGCTTTTTCATGCGGGCGCGCATGTGCATCTGCGTCGCCCGCCTTCTCAAGACATCGTTCATTCGAAAGGACATATCATGGCTCTTAACCTTTCTGGCCGCAATTTTCTGACGCTTCTCGACTTCTCCACCGAGGAGATTGAGTACATGCTCGACCTTTCCAAAAACTTCAAGGATATGAAGCGTGCCGGTTATCCGCACCGTTTTCTCGAGGGCAAGAACATCGTCCTGCTCTTTGAGAAAACTTCCACCCGTACCCGTTGCGCCTTCGAGGTCGGCGGTATGGACCTGGGCATGGGCGTGACCTACCTCGATCCCGGTTCGTCGCAGATGGGCAAGAAGGAGTCCATCGAGGACACCGCTCGCGTCCTCGGCCGCATGTACGACGGCATCGAGTATCGCGGTTCCGATCAGTCCATCGTCGAGGAGCTTGCCGCCAAGGCCGGCGTCCCCGTCTGGAACGGTCTGACCAATGAGTACCATCCCACCCAGGCCCTCGCCGATATTCTCACCATGCGCGAGGAGTTTGGCGATACGCGCGGCATGAAGCTCACGTATCTTGGTAAGGAACAGGGCAACGTCAGCGATTCCCTGATGGTCATCTGCGCCAAGCTTGGTATTAACTTCTGCTCCTGCGGTCCCAAGGGCGATGTCGAGGGCGCTACGCATTTTGATCCCGAGCTCCTCGCGCGCTGCCAGGAGATTGCTGCCCAGAACGGCTGCACCATCCAGCTGACCGAGGATATCGACGAGGGCGTTAAGGATGCCGACGTTATCTACACTGACGTGTGGGTCGGTATGGGTCAGGCAGAAGAGCTGTGGAAGAGCCGTATCGAGCTTCTGTCTCCGTACCGTGTGACGGCAGAGGTTATGGCCAAGGCCAACCCCAACGCTATCTTTATGCACTGTCTGCCGAGCTTCCATGACACCCAGACCACCATCGGCGCCGAGATTGCCGAGAAGTTCGGCGTCACCGAGATGGAGGTCTCTGATGAGGTCTTCGAGTCCGCGCAGTCCCGCGTGTTCCAAGAGGCCGAGAATCGTATGCACACCATCAAGGCCGTTATGTACGCGACGCTCCGCTAGTAACTGGGAAGTGAGCGAACACTATGAGTAAACCGTACGGTAAGCCCGATCGTATCGTCGTCGCCCTTGGCGGCAACGCCCTCGGCAACAACCCCGTCGAGCAGATCGAGGCCGTGAGCAACACCGCCCACGCCCTCCTCGGCCTCATCGAGCAGGGCAACGAGATCATCATCACCCACGGCAACGGCCCGCAGGTCGGCATGATCCAGAACGCCTTCGCCGCCGCCCACGACGCCATCGGCACCCCCGAGATGCCGCTGCCCGAGTGCGGCGCCATGTCCCAGGGCTACATCGGCTATCACCTGCAGCAGGGCATCGGCCGCGAGATGCACAAGCGCTACAAGCGTTGGCACGCCGCAACCGTCGTCACCCAGATCGAGTGCGACCCGGACGATCCCGCGTTCAAGAACCCGACCAAGCCGATCGGCCCCTTCTACACCGAGGAGCAGGCCAAGGAGTTCATGGCCGAGGATCCCTCCAAGGTCTTCGTCGAGGATTCCGGCCGCGGCTGGCGTCGCGTCGTCGCTTCCCCCGATCCCAAGAAGATCGTCGAGGCCGACTCCATCCTCAACCTGCTCGACAACGAGTTCATCGTCATCGCCTGCGGTGGCGGCGGCATCCCCGTCGTCCGCGACTACGAGAACAAGGGCTGCTACAAGGGCGTTCCCGCTGTCATCGACAAGGACCTGGGCGGCGAGCTGCTGGCCGAGGACTGCGACGCCGACGTTCTGTTCCTGCTGACCGCCGTTGAGCATGTCGCCATCAACTTTGGCAAGCCCAACCAGGAGGAGCTCGAGGACATCACCGCCGACGAGGCCGAGCGCCTGGCCGACGAGGGCCAGTTCGGCAAGGGTTCCATGGAGCCCAAGGTCCGCGCCGCCATCAAGTTCGCCCGCTCCCGCAAGGGCCGCACCTGCATCATCGGCGCCCTGGACAAGGCCGCCGAGACCATGGCCGGCCTCTCCGGTACCCGCATCCACGAGTAGTCTCTACTCTGTCGCCTCTCTCGTGGGCGCCAGGCAAGGCGCCCGCAAACTAGCCTCTCTTCATGAGCCCCGCGGTCCGCTCCGACCGCGGGGCTTTTGCTATCGGTAGTCATTGGGGACAGACTTAAATGAGTGGCACCAATCAACTGCGGAAAGTGCATCCCACAATGAGTGTCCAAAGCGGGGCACAGTTTCCTTTGAGGCCCTCAACCGGAAAGTACATCCCGGAATTTTGCCGAAAAGTGGCTCTCGGTTTCCCAAACAGGCCGTGCGCGGAAAGTGCATCCCGCTATCGAACTTCAAAGCGGGATGCATTTTCCGTGCCAGCAGTTCCGGGCAGCCAGAGACCACTCATTTAAGTCTGTCCCCAATGACTAGTAGTAGGCCCACATGGCTTCGACTTCGTTAAGGACCTCTACGACGCCCCAGCGGCGGGCGCTGCGGCTGGCCGAGTTGGGATCGAAGACTTCAATCTGGTCGGCGTCGTCAATACCGTAAAGCACAATGTAGTGGCCCACGTTGGTAAAGGTGCCCGGCCGAACGGCGGCGATGACGGGCGCTCCCGAACGCAGCGCCTGAGTCATCGAGTCACGGTCGTTATGGAGCTCCGTTCCGTTAAGTCCCAACTGCCACGCGCCGCTCGTCATAAACGACCATTCGGTTGCACCGGTGGGGGCGTAATTGCCCGCCTCGGAAAGCGCGCACATATCGACGGGGGTCATATCGATGCGTCCCGTCTTAAAGATATAGACCATGGTGAGGCACGTAGGCCCGCAGGCATTTTGGCGGATGGTGCCGCCGGCGTAAGGCAGCTCCGACCACACAGGGTCGATCTGATAGATATGGGGCATCGTGCCGGCTTGCCATTGCGAGCGCGGGGTCGAAAAGGCAAAAGAATAACCGGGCGCGACGGGGGCCTTGAGCAGCTTGTCCTCGGCGGTGGGCTCGAGACCGGCCGAGCCGTGGGACATACAGGAGCTCATAAGCACAAAGACCAGACAGGTGAGGATAGAGCACAGTGCGAGGCGAAGTCGACGAGCCGGCAGGGCGGGGGCATTCGCGTGCGATGTCGAGCGGTAAGGCTTGCCGCCGCGTCCGCCTTGGGGATGCGAAAAGAAGCGGTTGATATGGATGCCGGGCTGACGTGCACCGTTGCGGCGCAGTTGTGGAACCTCGGCCTGACGCTGTCGAGTGCGCGCGCCCAAGCGGCTATCTTGCTGCACGCTTGTGCCCGTGCTAGGACGGCCACTCTGCCGTGTTCTGCTTGTCTGCTGCCGAGACGAAGGCCTGGGTTGCTCTTGAGGGCGTTGCGGATTGCTGCTCGTGGCACTTCTGGGCGTCGGCGTGGTACGGCCAGCAAGGCGAACGCTTTGTCGCCGTTGATCACCGTCGTTGTATCCGTATGCCATTCGTACCGCCTTGTCTCATGTATAACCTGTCTATCCTACAAAAAAGATGTGCAACAAATGGGTCTGCGCGTCAAAAGCTCGGTAAACGGTACGAAAGGCGCAAAACACACGGCCTCAAAAACATCTCTCTATGCGTCCGATGAGCGTACGCCCGTCGGACGGGCGGCAACAATGAGTGGCAAACCGTGCCGTTCGTCCCAAAAACGGCGCCGCTCGTTTTACAGTTCTGCCTTCGGTCGAGCCACAAGCGGCGCTGCTGTGCCAAGGCCGTATCTTAAAGCCACGAAATAAAAGCGCGCGGCAAAACAGACCGCGCAAGGGGTGACGCCAAAGAGGCGTCAATAAGGAAAGGAGGGGAACAATGGCGGACAAGAACGCAGAAGTTGCAGTCGAAGGTAACGGCGGCATGAAGAAAACGCTTTCGCTCTGGAACTTCTTCACCATCGGTTTCGGTGCCATCATCGGTACCGGTTGGGTTCTGCAGGTCGGCGACTGGATGGTCGTGGGCGGCGGTCCCGTTCCCGCTATGATCGCATTCCTCTTGGGTGCAATCTTCCTCGTGCCCGTCGGAGCTGTTTTCGGTGAGCTCACGGCTGCTATCCCCATCTCGGGCGGCATCGTCGAGTATGTCGATCGTAGCTTTGGCCGTACGCTGAGCTACATCACCGGTTGGCTCTTGGCCCTGGGCAACGGTATCCTGTGCCCGTGGGAGGCCATCGCCATCTCGACCCTCGTATCCGAGATGTTCGGCAGCCTGCCCGGCCTTGAGTGGCTGCGCGCCGTCAAGCTCTACACCATCCTGGGCGCCGATGTTTACCTGTTCCCGACGCTGATTGCGCTCGGCTTTGCAGTCTACGTCATCTTCCTCAACTTCCGCGGTGCCAGCTCGGCCGCCAAGCTCCAGGCCTTCCTGACCAAGGCTCTGCTCTGCGGCATGCTGCTCGCCATGGGTGTCTCGCTGTTCACCGGTTCGCCGGAACACGCCATGCCCGTGTTCTCCCAGGTCACCGGTGCTGGCGGCGGCAAGCCCGCTACCGAGGGCACCAGCCTGTTCGCCGGCATCGTGTCGGTCCTGGTTTTGACCCCGTTCTTCTACGCCGGCTTCGATACCATTCCTCAGCAGGCTGAGGAAGCAGCCGAGGGCCTCAACTGGAACAAGTTCGGCAAGATCATCTCCCTGGCCCTGCTGGCCGCCGGCGGCTTCTACATGGTCTGCATCTACTCGTTCGGCACCATCCTCGACTGGCATGAGTTCGTTAAGAGCCCGGTTCCCGCGCTTGCTTGCCTCAAGGGCATCAACATGCTCCTGTACCTGGCCATGCTCGTCATCGCCACGCTTGGACCCATGGGCCCGATGAACTCCTTCTACGGCGCCACGAGCCGCATCATGCTCGCCATGGGCCGCAAGGGCCAGCTGCCCGAGAAGTTCGCCGAGGTCGATCCCAAGTCCGGCGCTCCCAAGCTCGCCTGCGCCGTTCTGGGCGTCATCACCGTCATCGGCCCGTTCCTGGGCAAGAACATGCTCATCCCTCTGACCAACGTGTCGGCTCTCGCCTTCATCTTCTCCTGCGGCATGGTCGCCCTCGCTTGCCTGCGCATGCGCTTCACCGAGCCCGACCTGCCTCGTCCCTACGAGGTGCCCGGCGGCAAGTTTGGCATCAGTCTCGCTGTTGCTGCCTGCGCCGTCATCATCGGCCTGCTCGTGATTCCGTTCTCTCCCGCCTCCCTCAACATGGTGGAGTGGAGCATCGTGATCGGCTGGCTGGCCGTTGGCCTGGCCCTCATGGCCTTCACCAATTCCCGCAAAAAATAACGCCTAGCCGGGGCGGATCGGGTGCGCGGACCCCTCTCTTCCGCGCACCGAACCCGGCACCACTTGGGTAGCTTTGTGAGGCCTTAACCCAACACGGCCTCGCCCACTATATGGATCCATAAGGAGGAACCATGTCCACTAAGTACGCAATCGTTGGCGGCAAGCTCATCGACGGTACCGGTGCCGAGCCGGTCGAGAACTCCCTCGTTCTCGTCGACGACAACGGCAAGATCGAGTATGCCGGTGCTATGCAGGACCTTCCCGAGGGCGTTGAGGTTATCGACGCCGCCGGCAAGACCGTCCTTCCCGGCCTGATCGACACCCACCTGCACTTCTCGGGCAACCTGACCGACGATGACACCGATTGGGTCATGCAGCCGCTCCTCGAGAAGCAGGCCGTCGCCGTCAAGCAGGCGTACGACTGCCTCACCCACGGCCTCACCACCGTCTGCGAGATCGGCCGCTTTGGTATCCAGATCCGTGACTGCATCGACAAGGGCGTCTTTAAGGGCCCGCGCGTTTTGGCCACCGGCCTCGGCTTCTGCCGTGTTGCCGGCCACGGTGACTCCCACCACTGCACCCAGGAGCTCAACAAGGAATCCCATCCCTGGGGCGACCAGGTCGACGGTCCTTGGGATCTGCGCAAGGCCGTCCGTCGTCGCCTGCGCGAGAACCCCGATGCCATCAAGATCTGGGCTACCGGTGGCGGCATCTGGCGCTGGGACTCCGGTCGCGACCAGCACTATTGCTCCGAGGAGATCCAGGCCGTGGTCGAAGAGGCAAAGATGGTCGGCATCCCCGTGTGGAGCCACTGCTACAACAACCACGCCGCTGCCTACGATTCCGTTCGCTTTGGCTGCGAGCAGCTGATTCACGGCTTCGATATCGATGAGCGCACCATGGACCTCATGGCCGAGCAGGGCACCTTCTTCACCCCGACGATCGCCTTCCTGCCCACCTGGTACGCCACCTATCCGCCCGTCTACGTCCCCGAACTGCACGACAAGTACGAGGGCACTCTGGTCGAGAAGGAGCTGCAGCGCAACTACGACTGCCTGCGCGAGGCCAAGAAGCGCGGCGTCGTCATGACGATCGGCTCCGACTCCTTCTCCTTTGTCACCCCGTACGGCACCTGCTCCATCGAGGAGATGTACGAGTTCGTCGACAAGATCGGCTTCACCCCGGTCGAGACCATCACCTGCGCCACCCTCAACGGTGCCAAGATGTGCCACATCGAGGACGAGACCGGTTCCATCGAGGCCGGCAAGAGCGCCGACCTGCTGGTCGTCAACGGTGACGTCGCCGCCGACATCCACGTGCTCAACACCGACAACATGGACGTCATCATGAAGGACGGCTGGATCGTCGAGGCTGGCACCTTTGGCGAGGCCAACAAATACAGCGCCTAAGATACCGTTTGTCGATGGCTGGATGTAAAACACAGTTTTTGATTGCATAATGCAATGGAGAGGGTCGCTTGCGGCCCTCTTTATTGCTATGGGTGCGATAGATAAAAGGGGATGACGGTGGATTTAAACAGGCTGATTCTGGGCAAGAGCTACAACTCTACCAAGGTCTTTCGTACGGCCCAGCATGTGGTCCAGGCCATCCTGCTCGGTGTTGTCGTTCCGGCGCTTATCCTGCTGCTTATCTGGGATTTAACCGATAATCCCAATCCCGTCCCGGGCGTTGTCGTTATTGCCGGTCTGGTCATGCTGTGCTTCTTTTTCTCGTATGTCTTTGTGGTCCCCGACGACCTCACATCGAGCGCAACCGACCGTACGCTCGCCATCGCATCAAAAATATTCGCCTACACGTCGCGCGGCCTTACGCCCGAAGCGGCCCTGGGCGCCTCTAAAATTATCCTGTCCGAGACCATCGCCTCTGCCATCTGCTTTACCGATGGCAAACAAGTGTTGGCAAGCTGGGGCGAGGACTCGGCAAAGTGCCCTGCCGGCACCCCGGTCGTGCTCAAGACCACACTCAACGTGATCGAGTCCGGCGAACAGAGTGTATTTTCGCGTGACACCTCCAATGAGACGGGCGGCTATTTTCCCCGCCTGCGCGCCGGCATTGTCGCGCCGCTAACCGTGCGCGGGCATTGCGTGGGCACACTCGAGCTGTATTACCCCCGCCTGAGCAGCATCGATATGCGCCAGACGGCGTTGGCCTCGGGCTTTGCCGATCTCATCTCCACGCAACTCGCGAGCTTTGAGCTCGAGCGCCAGGACGAGCTCACGGCCCGCGTTGAGCTTCGCGCCCTGCAGTCGCAGGTCGACCCGCATTTTCTATTCAATACCATCAGCACCATCGTGTCGCTCGTGCGAACCGAGCCCGACAAGGCGCGATCGCTGCTCATCGACTTTTCCAATTACTATCGTCAGACGCTTTCTGACTCCGATACGCTCACCACGCTCGAGCACGAGGTGGAACAGGGCACTCGTTATATCAATCTTATGCAGGCCCGGTATGGCGACGGCCGTCTGCGCGTTTCGGTCGACATCGACTTTGAGGTGCGCGACAGCCTGGTACCGCCGTTTATCTTGCAGCCGCTGCTCGAAAACTGCATCAAGCATGCGCAGCGCGAGACCGAGCCGCTTTCTATTCATGTAAGGGCTTTCGAGACCGATGACGGTTTGGAGATCATCGTCGAAGACGACGGCATCGGTATGAGCGAAGAAGTCTGCGCGCATCTGTTTGAGCAGCATCGCCGAGAGGAGCCCGAGAGCATTACCGCCGACGGCTCCATCAAGCGAGGTTGCGGCCTGGCGCTCTTCAACGTGCTTCAGCGCATCCATTTCTTTTACGGAGAAGATTCCGGCATGCGCGTGAAGTCCCAGGAGGGCGTGGGAACGCAGGTCATCGTTGAGTTGAACGGCGAGCCGCATGAGCCGGCGCCGTTGACGGTGTAGCACGCAGTTGGATTGAGAGAAAAAGAGGGGAAGCGCATATGTCCGAAGGCTGGAACATCCTGGTGGTTGATGACGAGCCTCCAATTAGGGCTGAGCTACGCTATCTGTTGGAAAAGGATACGCGTGTGGGTCAGATTGCCGAGGCGGGCAATGTCACCGAAGCCGTGGAGTCGATTCTGTCGAACAAGCCCGACGTGCTGTTTTTAGACATTACCATGCCCGGTCGCTCGGGAATTGAGCTTGCCGAGACGCTGCAGAACCTAAAGACGCCGCCGGTCGTGGTGTTTGTGACAGCATTTGCCGAGTATGCGGCCGATGCCTATAACCTCGACGCTGTCGATTACGTCGTCAAACCGGTCGAGGATGCCCGCTTGTCAAAGGCGCTCGACAAGATTGAGACTGCCCTGGGTGCTCGCCGTGTCGCCCATGCTCCGCGCCGGCCCTTGCGCCTGACGGTGGATCGCGGGGGCAAAAAGGTGTTCATTCCCGTGGCGGATGTCTGCTACTTTGAGGCGCGCGCCGACTTTTGCAATGCGGTCTGTGCCGAGGGGACGTATCTGATCAATGAGTCGATTTCCTCACTCGAGCGTCGCTTGGCCTCCGAGGGCTTTATCCGTGTCCACCGCAGCTATCTGGTCAATTTGGAAGACGTGCACAATGTCGAGATTGGCTCCACGGGCCTGATGGAGCTCAGGCTCGACCGTGTGAGCTCGACGGTGCCCGTGTCGCGTCGTCGCGCTGCCGAGGTTAAGGCGCACCTTGGGCTTGGGTAGGCGGTTCGCATGCCAACGTTTACCGCCGTAGGTTTGGCGTGACCGTGCGGTGGGCATAATGGGTGACATCGAATGAAATCGAAAGGAACAATATGCCCGCGCTTATCACCCATCATCTGTTTGGCGAGGAAAGCATCGACCGTCTTCCTCAGGGCGTTATTACGTCCGACGAGGAACGCATTGCTTTTATCCTGGGCAACCAGGGTCCCGACCCGTTTTTCTTCCACATCCTGACGCCGCGCGTTTCCGACTGCACACTGTTGGCGCAGGTCATGCACCGCTCGCGCATGTCGCGTCAGTTCTCGTGTCTGCGCGATGGCGTGTCGCACCTGCTGCCGCGCGATGCCAACCTGGGTCGTGCGTTTGCGCTGGGCCTGCTGTCGCACTATGTGCTCGATCGCAATGCCCATCCCTTTGTCTACGAGCAGCAGTTTGGCATTGTCGAGTCCGATCCCGAGCTCGAGGCTTCGGGCAGCCAAGTTCATGCCGTGCTCGAAAGCGACTTGGACGTGCTGATGCTGCAGCTCAAGCGCGATGGGGCAACGGTCGAGGATTATCCGCCGGCGGGCGAGATCGTCACTACCGACCGCATCAATCGCGTTGCCGGCGTGCTGATGAGCTACGTCGCCGGGCGCGTGTACGGTATCGACATCCCGGCGGGGGAGTACGCCGGCGCCGTAGCCGACATGCAGCTGCTCTACCGCACTATCGAGCCGGCCGGTTCGGCCAAGACGCGCGCGATTGCCCTGCTCGAGGGCTTGGTGCACGATTATTCGCTGCTCGACGGCCTTGCGCACCGCGTGACGACCGAGCTGCCCGAGCGTACCGGCAACTTGGGCCACTTGGCATGGAAGAACCCCTTTACTGATGAAGTCTCGACCGAGAGCTTCCCCGAGGTCTTTGACCGCGCGTTGGTCGATTACGAGTGCACGGTCGCCCGCTTTATCGAGACCGGCGATATGGAGGCCGTGACCAACCACGTCAATTACAGCGGTCGCGTGCTCGGCGCCGACGAAGAGTTCGACCGCGAGGAGTAGGGCTCGTGCGTGCCCCTTTGCCGAATCCTTACCGGCGCCTCTGGACAATTGGGGTACGATGAACTAACTGCATATCGGGCGATTACGAAGGGGCCCTGTCCATGAAATACACCAAGCTCGAGCGTAACTGGGTTATGTACGATGTGGGCAACTCGGCCCTCGTGCTGCTCAATACCTCGGTGGTGCCCATCTACTTTAACGCCATCAATACCGGCGCTTCCTCGGCAGACCTGGTGGTCGCTTGGGGCAACGCGCAGACGATTGCCTCGCTAGTCATCGCCATGCTCATGCCCATTCTGGGCGCGCTTGCCGATTACGCCGGCAACAAGATCAAGTTCTTCTTGGGCTTCTTCCTCACGGGCCTGGTCCTTTGCCTGGCGCAGGCTATCCCAATGTCCGCCATGGCATTTTTGACCGTGTACGTGCTGTGCACCATCGGCCTTAACTCTTCTATGACGTTCTACGACGCCATGCTGCCCGACATTACCACCGACGAGCGCATGGACGCCGTGTCCAGCTCGGGCTATGCCTGGGGCTACATTGGTTCCACCGTGCCGTTCATCATCTGCCTGGCGCTTATCATGGGTGGCCCCGCTCTTGGCGTCCCCACCATGCTGGCAACGCGTCTGTCGTTTATCATCACCGGTGCCTGGTGGCTCATCTTTACCATGCCGCTCATTCGCACCTATAAGCAAAAGTACGGTCGCGAGCGCGGTCCCCAGGACACCATCGGTCACATCGTGGGCGGCGTGTTCTCCGAGGTCGGACACACCATGCGCGAGATCGCCCACAACAAGACTGTGCTGGTCTACATGATCGCGTTCTTCTTCTACATCGACGGTGTGCACACGGTCATCTCCATGGCAACCAGCTACGGATCGGCTTTGGCTATCGACTCGACCCAGCTGGTGCTGGCTCTGCTCGTTACGCAGTTTGTGGCCTTCCCGTCCGCCATCATCTACGGCAAGCTCGCCGGTCGCGTGGGCACACTCAATATGATCTTGGTGGCCGTCGCCGCCTACATGGGCATTGTGCTCTTTGCCGCGTTTTTCTTAAAGACTGCCTTTGAGTTCTGGGTGCTCGCCATTTTGGTCGGCCTGTTCCAGGGTGGCGTGCAGGCGCTCAGCCGCAGCTATTTTGGCCGCATCATCCCCAAGGAAAAGTCCAACGAGTACTACGGCTTCTTCGATATCTTTGGCCGTTACGCAAGCGTTATGGGCACCTTCCTGGTGTCGGTCGTCACCTCGCTGACCGGCAACCCGTCGCTGGGTGTCCTTTCTATTGGCGTTCTGCTGGTTGTTGGCTTTGTGCTGCTAGTTCGTCTGTCCCGCATGGCTCAGACGGCAGAGCAGGCCGCATAGGAACTTGCCGGTAATTGCGTCCGCCGCGACACTCTTTTGGGGTTATCCACAATAAACATTCTGACTTTCGAACAATGATTAGCCCAAGTGGGTATGATGGAGTCAGCTAGGTCGCGGGGCGTCGCCTGTGTTTGGCGGCGTCCCGTTTTTGTGTTGCAGGGAGGGTAAGGCATGAACGCCACGGTCGTGATTCCAACGTATTGGGCGGGCGATGACGCTCGCGCAAACGCCCCTGGCACCTATGACCATTCGACACGACTCAACGCCGACAATCCCGAACTCGACCGCTGCCTGGCCTCGCTTGAGCAGGTGCGCGACATCCCGCGCATCATCCTTTTGGTGGTCTGTCCCGTTTCTGCCACAGCCGATGTGTCGCTGCGCGTGCACGAGATTGTCGACGCGCATCCCACGCTCAAGGTCACCGTTGTCACCAACACCCAGGCCTCGCGCATCGCAGACCGGGTTGCTCAGATCGCGCCCAAGGGTTCGGGCGAGTGCGTGAGCCTGCGAGGCTACGGTGCCATCCGCAACATGGGGCTGGCCTGTGCTGCGGTGCTGGGGCATGACGCGGTTATCTTTTTGGATGACGATGAGACTGTCATCGACGCCGACTTTATGAAGCGCGCGACCTATGCGTTGGGGCAGCAGACGCGTCAGGGCCTGCCTATCTTGGTCAAGAGCGGCTATTTCTACGATCGCGACGGCTCGCCGCTGGCTCCCACGGACAAGGCGGGCATCTGCCATCGTTGGTGGACCAAGCGCATCGAGTTCAACCGTTGGATGAAAAAGGCGCTCTCGGGCACCCGCATCTCGCGCTCCAACTACGTGTGCGGTGGCCTGATGGCCCTGCACGCCCGCGCCTTTACGCGTGTGGCCTTTGACCCGTTTATCACCCGCGGCGAGGACTTGGATTACCTCTTTAACATGCGCATGTTTGGCTACGACGTGTGGTTCGATAACGAGTGGACCGTGCGCCATCTGCCTCCGGAGTCCGAAAAGCGCTCACCGCGCTTTATGCAGGATGTATACCGTTGGTACTACGAACGGGCCAAGTTGACATTCGCCGCGCATCAAAAGGAGCTCATTCCCGTTACGGCGGCATCGCTCATGCCCTACCCGGGCCCGTGGATTTCGCGCGAGCTCGACGACCGCGTGCGCAAGACCGCTATGGTCCGCAGCGTGTTTACCCGCGAGCATGAGGGCTACCTGCGCATCTGGCGCCATGGTATCGACGAGGCAAAGGCCTATGCGCGCCAAAACGCTGCAAGCTATCTGCGTTTCCAGAGCTTTTGGCCCAAGATCATGGACGGGCTTTGGCGTGACGCACAACTGATCAGTATCCTGGAGGGGGCCGAATGATCGACCGCCGCGCCCAGCGCGATAGTTCAATATCAATCTTTCGCATCATTGCCGTTGCCTGCGCCATTTGCGTGCTGGTGTACTTTATTTTTGCCCTGGTGACCGGTATCGAGCCGATCGCCACGGTGATTGCCTGCGCGCTGCTGTGCATCTTTCTGTGCATCTTTATCTTTTTGACGCTCAATCCCGATTCGGTGCGCTCCCAGTACACCGAGGAGACGCTCTCGGTGGCCTCGGCCATGCTCGAGGACATTAAGGGCGGTTTGACACAGGAATCGGCGCGTTTGGTGTGCCAGCGCATTTTGCCCGAGACGCGCGCCATGACGGTGGCCATCACCGACGAGGACAACGTGCTTGCCTGCGCGGGCGAGTTTGAGGAAAAACTACTGCCAGATACTCCCATCCACACGCTTGCCACACGCTACGTTATCGAACATGGCATCGTGCAGTCGTTCAACCGTATGGTGGATGTTGTAGGCTCGGACGGCTCGCACAACCAAGTCCCCGCCGGCATTATCGCCCCCATCAAGGTGGGAGATCGTACCGTCGGCACGCTCAAGTTCTACTACAAGACCCCGCGCGCCGTCGACCGTACCCAGTACGCGCTTGCCTCGGGCTTTGCCGAGATCTTGTCCACGCAGCTCGCCATCCACGAGCTCGAGGTGCAAAAGGAACTCACAGCGCGCGCCGAGGTGCGTGCGCTGCAGGCGCAGATTAACCCGCACTTCCTGTTCAACACGCTGAACACCATTGCATCGTTTACGCGCACCGACCCGCTGCGGGCCCGCGAACTGCTTCGTGAGTTCTCATCGTTCTATCGTGCCACGCTCGACAACTCGGGATCGCTTATTCCGGTCTCGCGCGAGGTCGCACAGACCAAGCGCTACCTTACCTTTGAGAAGGCCCGCTTTGGCGAGGACCGCGTGCTTGCGACGTTCGATGTGTCCGAGGACGTGGAAGATACGCTGGTGCCGGCGTTCGTGATCCAGCCGATTGTCGAGAACGCCGTGCGTCATGGTATGGGCGATGACGACGCCCTGAGGATCGACGTGACCGTTCACCAAGACGGCGAGGATGCAATCTTGATTGCCGTGGCCGATAATGGCGTGGGCATGGATGAGGGTACCGCCGCCAGACTGTTTGACGAGCGCTCTGCCCGTCCCGACGCCAGCTCTCCCCAGGGTGGCGGCGCCGGTGTGGCCATGCACAATATTTCGGAGCGCATCCATCGCTTTTTTGGGCCGCACTCCTATACGCGTGTCGAATCGGCGCCGGGCAAGGGCACCAAAGTGCTTCTTCATCTTGATTTGTCAGAGAGCATCTTTGACATTCAAGAGTAAAATAAAAGGCTACGGGCTCAACGTCATGCGACGGATGCCCGGCGTAGTTAGTTGACGAAAGGTTTTATCCCTATGCTGCGTGCGATGATTGTGGATGATGAAGCGCCGGCTCGCTCGGAGCTTCGCTTCTTGCTCGAGCAAACGGGCAAGATCGGCACGATCACGGAGGCGTCGAGCGTCCGCTCCGCCATCGAGATGCTTATGGAAAGTCGCGTGGATGTCGTGTTTCTCGATATCTCGATGCCCGGTGCCTCGGGCCTGCAACTTGCCGAGGCGCTGCATAAGCTCAAAAATCCGCCGGCGATCGTGTTTGTGACTGCGTATAGCGACCATGCGGTCGAGGCATTCGACGTCGATGCCGTCGATTATCTGATGAAGCCTGTCGAGGAAGCTCGCTTGGATCGCGCGATCGAGAAGGTTATGCAGCGCGCCAAGCCGGTCACGGACAGCAAGGTGACCATCGAGCGTATCCCGGTGGAAAAGGGCGGCCGCAAGGTGCTCATTCCCGTGGACGACATTCGCTTTATCATGGCCAAGGACGATTACTCCTGCATCTATACCGTCGATGATCGCTTTTTGTCGACGACCTCGCTGGCGCAGTTTGAGGCCAAGCTCTGCGACTTTGGCTTCTTCCGTGTTCACCGCCGCTATATCGTCAACCTGGCGTGCGTCACGGACGTTGAGACGGTGCCCTCGGGCGCCATCCAGCTGGGCATTACGGGCGTCGACGAACGCGTGCCGGTTTCGCGCCGCCGCGTCGTGCCGCTCAAGAAGGCTCTGAGTCTCTAGCACACTGGCCCCGCAGCCCTGTAGACCCATCGTCTGCGGGGCCGTGGGGCCTTTTTTGTATGTATCTGCCGAATCGTTTTTTGCGGAAGGGATCCCATGAACAGTGCAAGCGCCAAGCGTATCGACATCATCTCGGACACCCACGGCTATTTATCGCCTGCGCTCTTGGATGAGCTTGAGGGCGCAGACCTGATCATCCACGCCGGCGACCTTACGTCAGAGATGGACTACGAGCACCTATGCACCATCGCCCCCGTGCGGGCCGTATTGGGCAACAACGATTACTACCGCGACTACGGCCCCGATGTAGACCGTCTTGCGCTCTTTACCTACGAAGGCCTCAAATTCGCCGTAGCCCACTACCGCGAAGACCTTCCGGTGGGATCCGTAGACGTAGCCATCAACGGCCACACCCACGTAACCAAAGAAGCCCAAGTGGGCCGCTGCTTAGTCCTCAACCCGGGCAGCGCCAGCTACCCCAGAGGCACCCGAGGCCCCACCATGGCCAGAATGCTCGTTAAAGACGGCAAGATCATAAGTACCAAGTTTATTGACCTAGACTGACCGCAACAAAAACGGGGGATGCACACCGCATCCCCCGTTTTTCTTTCAGCAAAAGGCAGAGTTTCAACAAGACCCTTAGACAACCCCGCCGAGGAGAACGGGGGCCTCGAGCCGCGGAAGCGGCGAGGAACAACAACAGCTTGAAGCATGTGACGGCAGGGAGGGTCTCCGGGGCTGGGGG
>CATYEN010000032.1 GCA_958405565.1 uncultured Collinsella sp.
TCCCGGAGCAAGGTAACCCGCCCGGAGGCGGCCCCAGCGCGAGACCGTCCCGGATGCTATTCGTTGTCGCCGGCGGTCATTTGGGTTGCGGAGAGTGCGCCGTCGGCTGCGGTTGCGGCAGCGGCGTCGGGCCAGACCCAGTCGGTGAAGGCCGGGTGATCGTAGCCCTCGTCGCAGGCGAACTCGAAGGCCTCGGTGCGGAAGGCCTCCCACTCGTTGATCTGCTCGGCAAACTTATCGGCGTCGACCATACGCAGCACGTCGGCAGCCAGGGCCCAGCGGTCCATGTTGTTCAGGCGCAGCATGTCGAACGGTGTGGTCGTGGAGCCCTTCTCCTCGTAGCCGTGGACGCGGAAGGCGTCGTGGCCGGGGCGGTTCCAGATCAGGCGGCGAATCGTGCCGGCATAGGCGTGGAAAGCAAAGAGAACGGGCTTCTCGCCGCAGCCGAACAGCTCAGCCCAGCGCTCGTCGCTGATGGCCTGGTCGTTCTCGCAGACGTTCTGGATCTTGAGCAGGTCGACCACGTTGACGAACCATACCTTGATGCCCAGCTCGCGCAGCATGTCGGTTGCGGCAAGGGCCTCGAGGGTCGGCACGTCACCGCAGGTGGCAACGACGACGTCGGCCTCGGCGAGCGAGTCGGCGGTCGATGCCCACTCCCAGGTCGCGACGCCCTCGGCGAGCTCGGCCTTGGCCTCGTCGACCGTCTGGAAGGTCGGGGCGGGCTGCTTGCCGCAGAAGATGGCGTTGACGCAGTCGGTGGACTGGTAGACGCGCTCGGCCACGGCGAGAGCCATGTTAGCGTCGGCCGGATAGTAGGCGTTTACGATGTGCGTGTCGTTGGCCTTGTTGAGCAGCAGGTCGATAAAGCCGGGGTCCTGATGCGAGAAGCCGTTGTGGTCCTGACGCCAGACGTGGCTCGACAGCAAAATGTTAAGGCCGCTGATGGGGGCACGCCACGGAATCTCGCGCTTGGTAGCCTCAAGCCACTTGCAGTGCTGGTTGACCATGGAGTCGACCACATGGACAAAGCTCTCGTAGGAGCTCCACACGCCGGAACGGCCAGTGAGCACGTAGGCCTCGAGGAAGCCCTCGCATTGGTGCTCGGACAGCTGCTCGACGACCTTACCGGAGCCTGCCAGCAGCTCGTCGTTGGCCTCGTCCTCGTAGAAGCCGGCGTCCCACTGCTTCTTGGTCACCTTGTAGGCAGCCTGCAGACGGTTGGACGCGGTCTCGTCGGGACCAAAGATGCGGAAGTCATCCATGTTCTTGGCCAGAACGTCGGCAGTGTACTCACCAAAGACGCGGGCGGCCTCGGTGGAGCCCCAGCCATGACCCTTAGTTGCGACGGGGACCTCGTGGGCATGAATATCGGGCAGCTCGAGCTCGCGACGCACCTTACCGCCGTTCGCGTTGGGGTTGGCGCCGATGCGCAGCTCGCCGGTCGGCATAAAGGCCGTCACCTCGGGGCGCACCTGGCCCTCGGGCGTAAAGAGCTCCTCGGGCTTGTAGGAACGCAGCCACTCGCGCAGCACGCGGAAGTGCTCGTGGGTGTCCTTGGCACTCGCCAGCGGCACCTGATGCGCGCGCCAGGAGTCCTCGGTCTTCTTGCCGTCGATGTGCTTGGGGCAAGTCCAGCCCTTGGGCGTACGGAACACAATCATGGGGTAGGCCGGGCGGACCACGGTCTCGCCAGCGGCAGCTTGGGCCTGTGCGGCGGCCTTGATGTCGCAGATCTCGTCAAAGACCTGCTCAAACAGGGCAGCGAAACGCGCATGAATGCTTGCGTGGCTCTCGTCGTCAAAGCCGGCGACAAAGAAGTGCGGCTTATAGCCCATGCCCTCAAAGAACTTGGTGAGCTCCTCGTCGGACACGCGGGCGAGGATGGTGGGGTTGGCGATCTTGTAGCCGTTGAGGTGCAGGATCGGCAGGACGATACCGTCGGTTGCCGGGTTCACGAGCTTGTTGGACTGCCAAGAGGTCGCGAGCGGACCGGTCTCGGACTCGCCGTCGCCCACCACGGCAACGGCGAGCAGGCTCGGGTTGTCCATGACAGCGCCGTAGGCGTGGCTGAGCGTGTAGCCGAGCTCGCCGCCCTCGTGGATGGAGCCGGGCGTCTCGGGCGCAAAGTGGCTCGGGATGCCGCCGGGGTAGGAGAACTGGCGGAAGAACTTCTGCAGGCCGGCCTCGTCATTGGTGATGTCGGGGCGGATCTCGCGGTAGGTGCCATCGAGCAGCGACTGGGCGGTGCCGGCGGGGCCACCGTGACCCGGGCCCATCAGGAAGATGGCGTTCTGGTTGTGGTCGGCAATAAGGCGGTTGACGTGGCCGAACAGGAAGTTGATGCCGGGCGTGGTGCCCCAGTGGCCGACCAGACGGTGCTTAACGTCCGGACGACCAAAGTCGCGCGTCTCGCCGGTCTTCTCGTCGACAAAGTCGCTGCGCATCAGCGGGTTGGAGCGAAGGTAAATCTGGCCGACGGACAGGTAGTTCGAGGCGCGCCAGTACAGGTCGACACTCTCGAGCTCGGAAGCGGGAACCTCATGTCCCAGTTTTTGCCACGGCGTTCCCAGTGTTTTAGCCATTGTTTATGTCCCTTCGCTGCGCGGTCGCCTTCCGATACGGCAACCTTTCATTGGGACTAGTATATTTGATAAAACGTTTTATCATGGTGAAAAAACGTTTTATCATCTTTATCGATCCCATCGATTGGCAAAACGCGACATTCACCTGCGGCATTATCTGTCACAGGTACTCCATATTCAATCTGCATGAATTGATAAACGTGTTTAGCTGTGTTTAGTAAGCTCGAGCACGCTGTCCTTTACGATGAGCGCGGGCTCCAGAACAACCTCTTCGGCACGCCTGCCACCCCTACCGGCAAGACGCTTGGACATGCAGCCAAAAGCGTGTTCGGCAAGCACGCCGGGGTCCTGCTCGATCGCGGTCAACGCCGGCTCAAAGAGAACGTCGGCTGCCGAGTTGTCATAGCTCACCACCGAGATATCGCCCGGAATGCTCTTCCCCATCTCGTGCAGGCGCTTGAGCAAACCGAGGGCAATGTTATCCGAGCTTGCGAACACGGCGGTGGCGTCAGTTGCGAGCACCGCCTCCGAGGCCTCGTAGGCACTCGAAATGTAGTACTCGCTCTCAAACTCCAAGCGCGCGTCGATCGGCAGGCCAACCTCGCGCAGCGCGCGCTCATAGCCGGCAAGTCGCTTGCGGCCCGTATTGGAACGGCGCGCGTTAACCAAGCAGGCAATGCGACGGTGCCCCTGCTCGATCAAGTAGCGGGTAGCCATGTAGCCACCCATCTCGTGATCGAACATCACCTTGTCGCACTCGAGTCCCTCAATGGCACGGTCGACCATTACAGCAGGGATAGGCAGATGGCTGACCTCTTCGCGCAGGGCGCGGTCGTCCGAGAACTCGTCGCCCACGACCAAGAACACACCATCGACACCGCGCGTCACCAGCTGGCGCAGGAGCTCCAGATCGTCCTCGGCACTTCCACCCGAGCTGGTAATAAAGAGCGCGTAGCCGTCCTCGCGGCAGCGCTTTTCCAGGCTGCCGGCAAGCGAGGCAAAAAAGCGGCTCTCGATGTTGGGAACGATAAGGCCCAGCGTGCGCGACTCACGCATGACCAGGCTGCGCGCAATCTGGTTAGGAACATAGTGGTTACGCGCCGCGACCTCTTTGATGCGCTTGCGGTTTTCTTCCGAGATGCGACAAGGCCGATTGTTGAGAACAAGCGAGACCGACGAGGGGGAAAGCCCCACCTCCTGGGCAATCTGCTTGAGAGTAACTTTGTTGCCCATCTCGCTCCTTCCGAGTATTCGCGCAATCTCTTGAAAGTATAGCGACCGTCCCTCTACCTCGATGATAAACACTTTACCAATCCGGTAGACGGCTGTTTTATCGCCGCGATTGGTGCAAAGCAACCTGACCCCTTTGCATCATGTGATGCATTGGGGTCAGGTTGCTTTGCACCAAATCCATCCGGGTGGGGTATATTGCATTCGATTGATGAAAACGACCACCATAAGGCGGATATTCGTATGCACGAGAATGACTTTTTTAACGAGGACCTGCTCTGCGCGCTCGCTGGCGTTGCCGGCGAGGACAACGTGCTCATGAGCGAGCCCATGCGCGAGCACACCACGTTTAAGATCGGCGGCCCGGCCGATGTCTTTGTCGCGCCCGATACCGAGCAGGGCCTCGTCGCCACGCTTGACACCTGCTACCGCTGCGACCTGCCGCTCACCATTGTGGGCAACGGCTCCGACCTGCTCGTCGGTGACAAGGGTATCCGCGGCGTCGTCGTAGCGCTGGGCGAGGGCCTCTCCGACATTACGGTCGACGGCACACATGTTACGGCAGCGGCCGGCGCGCTGCTCTCGAACGTAGCGGCCGCGGCAGCCGAGGCCGGTCTTACCGGCATGGAGCCCATCTCGGGCATCCCCGGATCGGTCGGCGGCGCCTGCTATATGAACGCCGGTGCCTACGGCGCCTGCATGGCCGATGTTTTGGAGTCCGTGCGCGTCTATAAGCCCGCCCGCGTGCTCGACGACGGAACCCGCGGTAGCGGCAATATCATTGAGTTTGATGTCGACGAGCTTAACCTGGGCTATCGCAAGAGCCGCATCGCCGACGACGGCTTCATCGTGCTTTCGGCCACCTTCAATCTCGCCCCAGGCAACGCCGCGATGATCAAGGCCGACATGGACGACTACCGCCAGCGCCGCGAGGACAAGCAGCCACTCGACATGCCGAGCGCCGGCTCCACCTTCAAGCGCCCCGAGGGCTACTTTGCCGGCAAACTCATCATGGATGCCGGCCTGCGCGGCCACGCTGTCGGCGGCGCCCAGGTGAGCGAAAAACACTGCGGCTTCATCGTCAACGCCGACCACGCCACCGCCGCCGACGTCGACGAACTCATCCGCGACATCCAAGCCAAAGTCAAAGAGCAGTTCGGCGTAGACCTAGAACCCGAAGTCCACCGAGTCGGCGAATTCTTATAAAAAAGCAGGCCCCGAAAGGGAGAGGCTTCGTAAGGAAGTCCTCTCCCTTTCGGCTTTTATAATCCCCCACTTATGATTGAATTGGCAGGTAAAATCATAAGTGGAGAATTACAATAGGGAAGGAGGGCTTGACTATGGCGAATGGAAATGCAGTGACTATGCTCGGCTCGGCTCGGCAGGAGCTTAGCGCCGCTTTTTCAGCGTTTCAAGTCTTATTTCATACAATTAACAACGATCCAGTTGCCGGAGACAGGGCGCAGTATGCCCTGGCTTCGGCTTTTTGCGTTTACCGGAAGGATGGTGGCTTGATATTGAAGTTCTAACCGCGACCGTCAAATCTTTCTTTTCCGGTTAAACCTTCTATCTTCTCCGGCGTGTCCGCTGTCGGAGGAAGTAAGTAGCGGATAGCATTATTTGGGAGGAATGAAGATGAAGAAAAAGCTTCTAGGCATTCTGCTTGCGTTGTGCCTCGCGATGACACTTGTTCCGATGACAGCCTCTGCAGAAGAGAACGCGCAAAGCAGCAAAACATCAATCACAACAGTAGATGAGCTTTTGCAATTTGCAAAAGCTGTGGACAATGGCGAATACGACGATAAGACAGATGCGGTTGTATCTCTTGATGCAGATTTGGATTTAACAGGTATTGCGTGGACACCAATTGGTAGCGTATTTGCTACTGACGGAACTCTGTTGCATTACTTCAGCGGCAAATTTTATGGAAACGGGCATACGATTTCCAATTTAGATTTTTCCGAAAACTATGGAAAGACAGAGTATCCGTCTTTCGGATTATTCAGTGAGGTTTATGGCGCTGAAATTTCCGGGTTGACAATTCAAGGCAAGCTGGATGTATCTAATTCGGGGTATGTCTATTTTGGAACGGTAGCGGGTGTTGCAGCAGACAGCAAAATTTCTGACTGCGTTTCAGATGTGTCGTTCACGGATACAGACAAATATATTAACGGTACTGCGGCTATGTGCGGATATGCAATAAATAGCACGATTGAGTACTGCCAAAACAAGGGGAATTTTTCAATAACGAAGGATGTCAGCTCTTTCCAGATGGGCGGTATCGTAGGTGTTGCTGACAACAGTACCGTACAGTATTGTGCTAATACAGGCGAGATGACCTCTTGGGCACCCTGTACCGGCGGAATCGTTGGGCAGTTGTATAACAACTCAAAAATTATCAATTGTTATTCCACAGGGAAAATGATTCCTCTTGGCAACGGAACCACAGATTTCGGCGGCATCGCAGGGACAGTTGGTGCAGGTACAGAAATCACACATTGTTATTTCGCTGGTGAAGTGGATTTAACTCAATATTCTGCCACTACGCCTTATAAGCGTTTGGGTGGCATTGCAGGCGGTGTTTCTTCTGATACACCTGCTTTTGACAACAATTATTTCGTAGGATCTGAGAATGTCCCGGCTTGCTTTAAGTACCAGAATGCTGGAACAGAAAAGACCCTTGACTCCATGAAAACGGAAGATTTCTTTAATGAAATCACTGCTGCTGGCGGTAATTATCGATTTAACCCAAATGGCACGCCTATTCTGCCGGCACCGAAATATGCAGTTTCTTTTGTTGTAACACCTGCTGAACTGACAAATGTAATCATCAAAGTGAACGGTCAGGTAGCAACAAACCCCGTCAATTTAGAGGCAGGTACTTATCAAGTCGAAATCAGCGCAGATAATTGCCAGGTTTCCAATTCCAATATTACGATTACGGCTGATACAGCAACTCATTCGCATACTATCGCAATGACTTATTTGCCTGCCGACTACACCAAAGTCGATGCAGCCATTGCCAAAGCAAATGCCCTGAACAAGGATGAGTACAAAGATTTCTCCGGTGTGGAAGCTGCTGTCAAGGCTGTTGTCCGTGACAAGAACATCACTGAACAGAGCGAAGTTGATGCAATGGCAAAGGCTATCGAAGATGCGATTGCTGCTCTTGAGAAAAAACCTGCTAGCACCAAAGAGAAAAAACCTGCCAGCACCAAACCGGGAACATCCGATAAGCTTCCGCAGGCTGGCGATACAAACAGCCTTGCTTTGTGGATCGCCCTGTTGTTCGTCAGCGGCGGCACAGCAATCGTTACAACCGTTTACGGCAGAAACAAAAAGCGCAGTGTAAAGTAAAACTAAGCATTTAGTCCAAGGGGCCGTCTCTTTCTTATATTCAGACAACCAGTCCGGTATGTAGCGCGTTGGACCCAAAAGGGCCGCGTGCCCGCCCGCAATATATTTGATTGATCACGAGTTCCGCACGCAAAGAAGGCCACTTAATGTGGCCTTCTTTGCGTGCGGAACTGCCCGAGCAGGCAATCAAATATATTGCGGGCGGGTACGCGGCCCAGTCGGCTTTACGACAGCGCAATACCGCCGAGCCAGCCCCAACGCACGCCAGAGCCAGTGCCGTAGAACCGAATAAACGCATCAAGTGACTTAGACGTAATGGCGCCCTCGTTGCTCATAACGATGCCGCCGCCAACATAGATGCCCACGTGTCCGTACAGCAGACCCGGCGTACCGGTACCACTGTGCGACGAGTCGGCCACGATCATGCCCACCTGCAGCGCCGAACGATCGGAGCTGTAGCACCAGGCGTTAAACATGTCGCACGCGTTGCCGCCAAAGTAGCCCACGCCGGCGTTGCGGAACACATTGGTAACCCAAGCGGCGCACCAGTTCAGGCCAGGCGAAGGCGTGGAGTAGCATGCGTTGACGACAGCCTGCTGCTTGCCCGAACCGGCATTCTGCTGTGGGGTGCCGCCGGCATACGAGCCGCCACCCGAACTCGAGCCGCCCGAAGAGGAATTGTTCTTGTTTGCGGCAGCCGCGGCAGCGGCAGCCTTCCTGGCAGCCTCCTCTGCCTGGGCGGCAGCAAGAATCTCGGAATCGCGCTGGGCCATGAGTTCCTTGACATCGTCGGAGAGGCCGTTCAGAACCGTCTGGACCTCCTGCTGCTTGGCCTGCATGTCCTGCATCTGGGCCGTCTGCTGGTCCTTGAGCTTCTCCAGGTCGGCCTTCTGCGACTCGAGCTCGGACTTTTGCGTGTCGAGCTCCTTTTGGATGGTCTGAATGTCCTCGATGGCGTCGCGGTCGCTCTTGTTGATCTTCTCGACGTAATGCGCGTTGGCGACGAGCTCCTCAAACGAGCCAGAAGCGAGCAGCAACGACAGGATATTAGTACCGCCCGACTTGTAGCTTGCCGCCACGCGGTCGGAAAGGTCGTTACGCTTCTTCTTGAGCTCCGACTTCTTGGTGTCGATCTGAGCCTGCGTCTCGTCAATCTGGCCCTGAACGCCCTCGATATCGCTGAGGGTCTGGGCATTCTTGTTGGCGAGCGCCGCGTACTCGTTGGCGATGCTGTCGAGCTGGGCCTGGACCTCGTCGAGCTGGGCCTGGGCGGCATTCAGTTTGTCAGTGGTTTCCTTTGTGGCCTCAGCCGCATAGGCGCGAGCGGGCAAGCCAAAAAGAACAGCCGCGGAAGCAGCGCCGAAAAGAGCCTTAAGGGCAGTGCGGCGCGAAAGCTCCTGCGTAAAGATGGAATCATTGTTTGGTGACATATGTACTCCGTTACATGTTTATTTATATGTCGCTCAACTTAAACATATTAGCGTACATAGAGCGCATCCCAACGATTTCCACGAACGGCAGCAAATCGCATGGTCGGCGGCTCGCAAATGCGTCCCAAGCCAAAGGCAAGGATTATGCAAGTAACACCCTATGAGTACGTTAACATCAATCCTCTGGTTTTCCTGCCCCGCGCGTTTTGGGCGCCCCTAGCTGCGCTATACTCCCCTCAAGAAGTGTTCCTGATTCGATAGGAGACTACATGTCCAAAGCACTCGACCCCAAAGACACCTGCGTCCTCGTTACCGGCGGTGCCGGCTTCATCGGTTCCCATACCGTCGTTCAGCTGCTCGAGGGCGGCTACCAGGTCGTCGTCGTCGATGACCTCTCCAACTCCAGCGCCGTCGCCATCGACCGCGTCAAGACCATCGTGGGCGACGAGGCCGCCAAGAACCTCACCTTCTACGAGGCCAACGTGCTCGACCGCGATGCGATGAACAAGATCTTCGATACCCACCAGATCGACCGCGTCATCCACTTCGCCGGCTTTAAGGCCGTCGGCGAATCGGTGAGCAAGCCCGTCGAGTACTACCACAACAATATCGAGAACACCCTGGTGCTCATTGACGTCATGCGCAACCATGGCTGCAAGTCCATCATCTTCTCGAGTTCCTCGACCGTCTACGGCGATCCGGACAATCCGCCTGTCACCGAGGAAGACCCCAAGAAACCCGCGACCAACCCCTACGGTTGGACCAAGTGGATGATCGAGCAGATCCTCATGGATGTCCACACCGCCGACCCCGAGTGGGACGTCGTGCTGCTCCGTTACTTCAACCCCATCGGTGCCCATCCGTCAGGCTTGATCGGCGAGGACCCCAAGGGCATCCCCAACAACCTGGTGCCTTACGTCGCCCAGGTCGCCGTGGGCAAGCTCGAGGCCGTTCAGGTCTTTGGCAACGATTACCCCACCCCCGACGGCACCGGCGTGCGCGACTACATCCACGTGTGCGACCTGGCATCTGGTCACGTTGCCGCCCTCAACTGGATGAACGGCAAAACCGGCGTCGAGATCTTTAACCTGGGCACCGGCACCGGCACCTCGGTGCTCGAGGTCGTCGCTGCCTTCTCCAAGGCGTGCGGCAAGGAACTGCCCTACGTGATTCGCGAGCGCCGTGCCGGCGATATCGCCGCCAACTGGTGCGATGCCTCCAAGGCCGAGCGCATGATGGGCTGGAAGGCCCAGTACGACATCGCGGACATGTGCCGCGATAGCTGGAACTGGCAGAGCCACAACCCCAACGGCTTCGCCGACGCCGAGTAGCAAAAACCTACATACCGTTCTTGCCCCGATCTCACGTTGTGAGGTCGGGGCTTTTTCATGGCATGTAGCCATTCGCCGAAAATCGACCAACTTTTTTATCTTGCCTGTACATGTTTAAACAACATGTTTTACAATAGGCGTATCGAATCAGAACATCGGAGGCGGACTGCATACCCATCGGCAGGCCGACCCCACAACAAGAAGGTTGGTGAGCGCATTCATGGAGCGTGCAAGCGGCGTCCTCATGCCCGTCTCATCTCTGCCCGGACCATACGGAATCGGCGGCTTTGGCTGGAATGCCTACGACTTCGTCGATTTTCTCGCCTCGTGCAAACAACATTACTGGCAGATTCTGCCCCTTACGACGACCAGCTATGGCGATTCGCCCTATCAGTCGTTCTCGGCCCGCGCAGGCAACCCCAACTTTATCGACTTTGCCGAGCTTATCGAGGCAGGGTATCTGGAGCAGCGCGATATCGATGGCGTGTATCTGGGATCCGACCCCAGCAATGTCGACTACGGTGCTATCTTTGGCGGCCGCCGTCAGATTCTCGACCGCGCCGCCGAGCGCTTTGCTGCCGACAAGCCGGCCGATTTCGATGACTTTATCCAGGCCAACGAGGACTGGCTCATCCCCTACTGTGAGTTCATGACCGTCAAAGAGGAGTGCGGTCTCAAGGCGTTTTGGGAGTGGCCCGCGGAGCTCCGCACCCGCGGCGAGGCTTCCGCCAAGGTCTGCGCCGACCATCCGGCGCGTATGCTCTACCACCAGATGACGCAGTACTTCTTCGATCGCCAGTGGAGCCGCCTCAAGGCCTATGCCAACGAGCGCGACATTCTCATCATCGGCGACCTGCCCATCTATGTCTCGCGTGACTCCGTCGAGATGTGGGCGACACCCGAGCTCTTTAAGATCGACGCCGCCGGCAATCCCGTGAGCGTCGCCGGCACGCCGCCCGACCAGTTCTCGGCCACCGGCCAGTACTGGGGCAACCCCATCTACGACTGGGACGCCATGGAGGCCGACGGCTTCTCCTGGTGGGAGGGCCGCATTCGCGCCGCCCTCGACATGTACGACGTCATCCGCCTGGATCACTTCCGCGGCTTCGAGGCCTATTGGGAGGTGCCGTTCTCCTCGCCCGATTCGTCCTACGGTTCGTGGACGCAGGGTCCCGGCCTCAAGTTCTTCAAGACGCTCGAGGAAAAGCTCGGCACGCTGCCCATCATCGCCGAGGACCTGGGTTTCCTCACCCCCGGTGTCATCGACATGCGCGACAACTCGGGTTTCCCCGGCATGAAGATCCTGCAGTTCGCCTTTGAGGGCACCAACTCGTACTACCTGCCGCATAACTACATCGCCAACACCGTCGCCTATGTGGGCACCCACGACAACGAGACGGCGCGCGGCTGGTTTGAGGGAACGGCCACCCCGCGTCAGCGCGAGCAGGCAGCCCTGTACACCCATCAGCAGGCCGGCGAACCCATGGCAGATGCACTCAATCGCACCATCGCCGCCAGCGTGAGCGACACGTGCATCTACACCATGCAGGACCTGCTTAACCTGGGCAATGAGGCGCGCATCAACACCCCTGCCACCCTGGGCGGCAACTGGACCTGGCGCATGCTCGACGGCGCCATCACCCGCGAGCTCGAGCACAAACTCACCGACTGGACCGAGACCTACTTCCGCATCCCGTCGGAAGCCGAAATCGAGCTTCCTCAATAGGAGCTACCGCGCCCGACCCCTCCCCACCGTGCGGACGCGCTTGCTTTTCCCGCGCGAGGCCACCCCAATCCCCTCGCGCGGGATTCTTTTGAATTTCTGACATGTAGTCAACTCACCACAGGAGGAAACATGCCCCGCATCAATCTCGCGGATCTTGCCGAGCAGTCTTTTGGCACCTCGCTCGAGCAGCTCGACGACCGTCGCATTTACAAGCTGCTGGTCAAACTCGTGCAGGAGCGCTCCGCCGCCTGCCCGCTCAACAACGGCAAGAAAAAGCTCTATTACATTTCCGCCGAATTTTTGATCGGCAAGCTGCTCATCAACAACATGATCGACCTCGGCATCTACGACGAGGTTAAGGACCAGCTCACCGCCGCAGGCCACGACCTCAACAAGATCGAGGAGTTCGAGGTCGAGCCGTCGCTCGGCAACGGCGGTCTGGGCCGCCTGGCCGCGTGCTTCCTGGATTCCATCGCCACGCTGGGCTTGACCGGCGATGGCGTGGGCCTCAACTATCACTACGGTCTGTTCCGTCAGCGCTTTGTCGACAACCAGCAGAAGGCCGTCCCCGACGAGTGGCTCGGTGAGCAGGACATCCTAGTCGACGATGACCGCTCCTACACCGTCGAGTTCGGCGATTTTGCCGTTACCTCCAAGCTCGTCAACATCGACGTGCCCGGTTACGGCCAGCCCACCAAGAACCGCCTGCGCCTGTTCGACCTGGCGAGCGTCGACGACGGCCTGGTCCCCGGCAGCTCCATCGACTTCGACAAGACCGAGATCGCCAAGAACCTCACCTTGTTCCTCTACCCCGACGATTCCGACGAGCAGGGCCGCCTGCTTCGCATCTACCAGGAATACTTCATGGTGAGCAACGCCGCCCAGCTCCTGATCGACGAGGCCATCGAGCGCGGCAGCAACCTGCATGATCTGGCCGACTACGCCGTGGTCCAAATTAACGACACGCACCCCACCATGGTCATCCCCGAGCTCATTCGCTTGCTCACCACCGAGCATGGCATCGAGTTTGACGAGGCCGTGACCATCGTACGCTCCATGGTCGCCTACACTAACCACACGATTCTTGCCGAGGCGCTCGAGAAGTGGCCGCTCGCCAGCCTGCAGAAGGTCTCCCCTGCCATCGCCGACATTATCGTCAAGCTCGATGAGATCGCGAAGGCCGAGCACGATGACCCGTGCGTCGCCATCATCGACGAATATGACACCGTCCACATGGCCCACATGGACATCCACTTTGGCTTCTCCATCAACGGCGTAGCCGCCCTCCACACCAAGATCCTGGAGGACACCGAGCTTCATCCGTTCTACGAGATCTATCCCGAGAAGTTCTCCAACAAGACCAACGGCATCACCTTCCGCCGCTGGATCCATGGGGCCAACCCCGCGCTCGCCAGCCTGCTCGACGATGTGATCGGCACCGACTGGCGCAGCACCGGCGATCTGAGCAAACTCGCCAAGTTCGCCGACGACAAGGACGTTCTTGAGCGCCTGGCCGCCACCAAGGTCGAGGCCAAGGCCATCATGCGCCAGTTCATGGCGCTCGAGCAGGGCGTGACCATTCCCTCCAACGCCATCATCGACGTCCAGGTCAAGCGCATCCACGAGTACAAGCGCCAGCAGATGCTCGCGCTCTACATCATCTGGAAGTACCTCGATATCAAGAACGGCAACAGACCTAAGCACCCCGTCACCATCATCTTTGGCGGCAAGGCGGCCCCTGCCTACACTATCGCGCAGGACATCATCCATCTGATCCTGACGCTGTCGCAGTGGATTGCAAACGACCCCGACGTGGCTCCCTACCTGCAGGTTGTCATGATCGAGAACTACAACGTCACCGCCGCCGAGCGCGTGATTCCCGCCGCTGACATCTCCGAGCAGATCAGCCTGGCCTCCAAGGAGGCGAGCGGCACCTCCAACATGAAGTTCATGCTCAACGGCGCCCTAACCCTGTGCACGCTCGACGGTGCCAACGTGGAGATTGCCGAGCTCGTGGGCGACGAGAATATCTATACCTTTGGTGCCTCGTCCAAACAGGTCGAGCAGCTCTACGCCGACGGCACCTACAACGCCGGTGCGCTCTACCGCAAGCCCGGAATTAAACTGCTGGTGGACTTCATCACCAACCCGGCCTTTATGGCAACCGGCAACGCCGAGCGCCTGCAGCGCCTGCACGACGACATTAAGGGCAAGGACTGGTTTATGGCCCTGCTCGACATTGAGGAGTACATCCAGACCAAGGAGCGCGTGCTGGCCGACTACGAGGACCAGGACGCTTGGATGCGCAAGGCGCTCATCAATATCGCCAACGCCGGCACCTTCTCGTCCGACCGCACCATTTCCCAATACAACGACGAGATCTGGCACCTGAGCTAGCTCATTCCCCTTACCCATCCTCTTGAGAAACGGAGTCGTGGCAACACGGCTCCGTTTTTTGTGCCCGCACGTTACCCTGTGATCCGACTCGGCCAAACAATCTCGATCCGTAGCAATTACTCAACCAAAACGGTCCCAGCCGTTACAGATTGAGACATACCGGCCCCTCCCCTTGGGTTTATCTCAATCTGTAACATCTAGCAGGTGTAATTCGCCTTTGGTGTTACAGATTTAGATGAAATGGTTGGCACAGCGGAACCGTCTCGATCTGTAACATCTAACGTCCGAAATCGGCCCTACCTGTTACAGATCAAGACAAACTGACAGACGGAAAGCCCCAACACAAAGAAAGGCTCCCCTCTCGCCCAGTGGACAGGAGGGGAGCCTTATATGTGACCACGGCAAAAGGATGGCAAAGCCGCAGTCGCCCAAAGGGAGGGCCTGGATGCACCGGGCCTAGATAAGGTTCTTGCCAGACACCTTATCGAAGAGATGAGTCGCGTTCTTCTCGAACTTGAACCAGATGGGGTCGCCAGCCTTGAGCGCGCCCTTGGCCTCAAGGTCGACAACGGGAATGATCAGGACGAACTGGCCATCGGGAGCAGTCACGTGGACATGCTCGGTCGAACCCATGAGCTCGGTCACCTCGACGGTGCCCTGGAGCGCACCCTCCTCGCCCTTGTCGGCAAGCAGGATCTGCTCGGGGCGCACGCCGGCCGTAATCTCCTTCACGTCGCCACCGTCCCAGTTGAGGGCAAGCTGAGCGCAAGTCTCGGGGGCGAGCGCCACGTTCATATCCTCGGTCTTGACGGTAAAGCCGTTGCCCGAGCGTACCAGCTGGGCATCGAAGAAGTTCATCTGCGGCACGCCGATGAAGCCGGCGACGAAGATGTTCGCGGGATGGTTGAAGACCTCCTGCGGCGTGGCGATCTGCTGGACGACGCCGTCCTTCATGACCACGATGCGATCGCCGAGGGTCATAGCCTCGGTCTGGTCGTGAGTAACGTAGATGAACGTGCCCTTGATCTCGTGACGCAGCTTAATGAGCTCGGCACGCATCTGGTTACGAAGCTTGGCATCCAGGTTGGACAGCGGCTCGTCCATCAGGAAGACCTTGGGGTCACGCACGATGGCGCGGCCGATGGCGACGCGCTGGCGCTGGCCGCCCGAAAGCGCCTTGGGCTTACGGTCGAGGTACTCGGTAATACCCAGGATCTCAGCAGCGGAGCGAACCTTACGGTCGATCTCGTCCTTGGGGACCTTCTTGAGCTCGAGCGTAAACGCCATGTTCTCGTACACCGTCATATTGGGATACAGAGCATAGCTCTGGAACACCATGGCGATGTCGCGGTCCTTGGGAGCGACGTCGTTGACGCGCTTGCCATCGATGAGCACATCGCCCGAGGTGATGTCCTCCAGGCCGGCGATCATGCGCATCGTCGTGGACTTACCGCAGCCAGAGGGGCCAACGAGGACGATGAACTCCTGGTCGTGAACGGTGAGGTTGAAGTCCTCTACAGCAAGCACACCGTCCTCGGTAACCTTAAGGTTGTGCTTCTTCTCCTCGGTCTTCTTCTTTTTGCCAAAGAAGCCCTTCTTTTTTGACTCGTTGTTGGGATACACCTTCTGAACATGTTTGAGAACGATCTCGGCCATGTCTTTACCTTTCGATACGCGGCGCCGCGCTGAGGGGCGCCGCCAAAACTTGCAAAACAGTTACGGCATCAGCCCTTGACGGCACCTGCCACAACGCCGTCAATGATGTACTTCTGGCAGAAGATGTACATGATGACGATGGGGATGACGACCATCATGATGCATGCCATCATGGGGCCGAGCTCGACGTGGCCGTAGCCGCCGCGGAAGTACTGGATCAAGATAGGAATGGTCTTGTACTTGGTGGAGTCGAGCGTAAGGTAGGGCAGCAGATAGTCGTTCCAGACCCACATGGTCTCGAGGATGCCAACCGAAAGATAGGTGGGCTTCATGATGGGAAGGACGATCTTAAAGAACACCTGGACCGGGTTGCAGCCGTCGATCATGGCCGCCTCTTCGATCTCGAGCGGGATGTTCTTGACAAAGCCGGCGAACATAAAGACCGCCAGGCCCGCGCCAAAGCCGAGGTAGATAAAGCAGATGTTGAACGGCGTGTTGAAGCCGATGCGGTCCGCCAAATTGGACAGCGTGAACATGAGCATCTGGAACGGTACAACCATCGAGAAGACGAACAGGTAATAGAAGAAGTTCGAGATCTTGCTGTTGACGCGCACCACGTACCAAGCGCACATGGAGCAGCACACCAGAATCAGCACGACCGACGTGACTGTGATGATGAGCGAGTACATAAACGCCGAGGCAAAGCCCTGCTCGTTAAGGGCGTGCATGTAGTTTGCGAGGCCGTTGAACGTCTCGGGCGTGAGCAGATCGAATGCCGTGGTGGTGCTGATTGCAGTTGCCTTTTTAAAGGAATTGAGCGCAATCATGAACACGGGATAGATCCACGCGAGCGACAGAATCGTAAAGAAAATCGAGAGCGCGCGGTTGATAACCTTATCGCGTTTCATTACTGCTGCACCTCCTTGGACCTCGTGGCCTTAAGCTGGATCATAGAAATAGCGACAACCAGGATGCAGAAGATAACTGCCTTGGCCTGACCGATGCCCTGCCATGCGATGCCAGCACGCGAATAGAACGTGTTGTAGATGTTCAGGGCGAGCATCTCGGTGGAGTGCGCCGGGGCACCACCGGTAAGGGCGAGGTTCTGGTCGAACAGCTTAAAGCCGTTGGTGATGGACAGGAACAGGCAGATGGTGATGGTCGGCATCAGGTTGGGGATCTTAACCTTCCAAAACGTCTGCCATGCCGTGGCACCGTCGACCTTGGCGGCCTCGATGTAATCAGACGGAATGGACTGCAGACCGGCGATGTAGATGATCATCATGTAGCCGACCTGTTGCCACAGGGTCAGGATGATAAGGCCCCAGAAGCCAGCGGCGGAGTTGAGGGCGATAAGCTGGGCACCCACGTTGGAGAGCAGGCAGTTGATCAGAATCTGCCAAATGTAACCCAGTACAATGCCGCCAATCAGGTTAGGCATAAAGAAAATCGTACGGAAGATGTTGGTGCCCTTGAGCGCCTTGCGAGTGAGCGCCTGCGCAATGGCCAGCGCGATCACGTTGATGAGCACCGTCGACAGGAAGGCAAACGCCACGGTAAAGAAGAACGACGTGGAGAACTGCGGGTCGGTCAGTGCGCGCACGTAGTTCTCGATACCGACAAAGTGCGCGTTATTGATGGTAATAAACTGGCAGAACGAGAGATAGAAACCCTGGATAAAGGGAATCACGAACCCGATCATAAACGCCAGGCACGTGGGCAGCATAAAGAGCGGCCACCAGCGCTTGAGTGCTTTGCCCATAGAAGGGTCCTTTCAATATGCAGGGGGCGGGCAAACCTACGTCTGCCCGCCCCCTGTCGCTAATCAGATAGCTTGGGCAGCAACTGCTTACTCGGAAGCAGCCTTCTCGGTCTTCCAGCCATCGACGAAGGCGTTCTTGACGCCGTCCCACTTGGTGTTGTCGGCAGCATAAGCGATGAGAGCCTGCTTGAGGTTCTTCTTCCACTCCTCGGAGGGGATGTAAACGAAGTCCCAAGCGACGGTCTTCTTGCCGTCCTTGGCCATAGCAACGGCCTGCTGAGAGAAGACGTTGGTGGTCTCCTTAGCGCTCTTGAACGGGGCGGTCAGACCCATCTTGTCAGCGATGATGCTGGTGGCGGTGTCAGAAGTGACGCACCAATACATGAAGTCCTCGGTGGCCTTCTGGGCATCCTCGGAAGCCTGGGAGCTGACGCACCAGTAGTTCTCGCCGCCGGAGCACAGGCCCTGGTTCTCCTCGCCGTCGACGCCGATGTAGATCGGCAGCATGCCGAGCTGGTCGTCGGTCATACCGGCCTTGGTGAGGTCGGCGTAGGCCCAAGAGCCGTTCTGGTAGAAGACGGCCTTGCCGGTTGCGAACTCATTGGTGGCGTCGTCACCGGTCTTGGAGGCGAGCTGCGAAGGATCGCAGGTGGAGTCGGTGATATACAGGTCGAAGATCTGCTTAAAGTTGTCGAGATACTCGCCCTTGATCTCGTCGTCCTCCTGGTTGTGCTCCTTCTCGAACTCGTAGTAGAGCGGGAGGTTGGCGAGGTGGGTGGTGTAGCGCCAGCTGGAGGAGTCATCCATGCCGGCGGAAGTGAAGGCACCGTCAACGCCGAGCTCGTCCTTGCGGGCCTGGATGTCATCGGCGCAAGCCTTCAGCTTGTCGAAGGAGTTGATGTCCTCGGCCTTGTAGCCAGCCTTCTCGAGGAGCTCCTTGTTGTAGATGATGCCGTAGCTCTCCTGAACCCAGTCGATACCCAGATCCTTGCCATCGGACTGCAGAGCCAGGGAGTCGTCGATGAGCTCGCCGCGGAGCTTGGTGTCGGACAGATCGGCGCAGTAATCCTTCCAGTTCTTAAGACCGGTGGGGCCGTTGACCTGGAACAGCGTCGGAGCGGAGCTCTTGGACATCTCGGACTTGAGCTTCTCCTCGTAGGTGTTGGAGGCGGCGGTCACGATCTTGACCTCGACGCCCTTCTCCTTCTTGTACGCCTTGGCGATCTCCTTCCACTCCTTGTCGACCTCGGGCTTGAACTGGAGGAAGTAGACCTCGGCAGCGTCACCAGAAGCAGAGGAGCCAGAGCCGGCAGAACCACCGCAGCCCACGAGGCCCAGACCAAGAACCGCAGCCGCGGAACCAGCAAAGCCCAGGAACTGCCTTCTGCTCATTTCGTTCTTCATTACAATCCACCCTTTCACACCGTGGCGGCACCCTTTGCCGCCGCCTTCGGAGATTGGCTCGGGGACTTTGCCCCTTTTGCTGATTTGTACAATACGCTATTTGGCTAGTTGTTTGAACAAGTATTACTAGAGCGGTAGAAAAACTTCGGTGAACGGTAATTTCGACTTGATACTTGACAAGTTTTGTATAAACAATTATTTGTTATTGAATGCAGAGAAAACGCCCGGTCAAGCCGATGCATCGTCGGTTTGACCGGGCGTTTTCTCTTTGAGGGCATGAGTCTCGTCAGGCTGCGAGCTAGCCGGCTATCGCTTGGAGTTGACGCGGTAGTGGAAGATCTCAGGATGCGTGCGAGCATGCGTGACCTCGAACAAGATGCCGTCCGAGGTGTACGACTGGCTCTCCATAACGGCGACGCAGTTGTACTTGCCAAGGTCCAAGTAGCTGCAGTCCTCATCGTTGGCAAGCTCGACGCTCACCGTACGGCGGCTCGCCATCACTTTGACGCCACGCTTGTGCTCCAGATAGTCGTAGATAGAGCTTGCCGCAATCTCGGGGGTCAGGCCCTTGGCGATCGACTCCAAAAAGTAGCCATGGTCCACCTGGCGCGCGCTGCCGTTGAGGCTTCGGACACGCACGACGCGAATCAGCTCCTCGCCCACCTTAAAGCCAAGGCGGCGCGACAGTTGCTCAGTGCAAATCAAATGTTCAAAAGACTTGACCTCGGTCGATGCGACGGCATTGTTGCGTTTTGCGAACTCGCCAAACGACTCAACCTCTTCGAGTGCGCCCAACATGTCGGTTTCGCCCTTAAGCCAAATAACGCGCACGCCCTTGCCGTGTATGGGCTGCACAAACATCCCGTCGGCCAGCATACCCAAGGCGCGACGGACAGTATTGCGAGTACATCCGAACTCCGCGGTCAACTCAGCTTCGGTTGGCAGCATCTCCTGAAACGCATAGGTCCCATTAATGATGCGTGAGCGTATTTCTCGGTAGATTCCTTCGTATATCGCTTTTGGCATGACTTCACCTCTAATGAATATGTATGGCTAGGCACGATAGCATTTCTTTGGGTTGTTTAAACCGATTATCGGTAAAGCACGGATTATTTACCGTCGACGGTTCCCCCGAAACCCAAATCGGACCGAATCAAAACCGTCAATGCGGCAAGCAGCCAGTCCTCTACAATGAGTTCATTGTTTAAACGTTCTTGCTCGCACAGCATGTTGCATCCGGAAGGCATATTATGCTGCAAAAAATCCAACGCTTTGGCGGGGCGATGTTCGCGCCCGCCATGCTGTTTTCTATATCAGGCCTCATGGTCGGCATCTCCGCCCTCGCCACGACCGTAGACATCGTCGGTGACCTCGCCGTATACGGAACCCCTTGGTACGTTTTCTGGACCATCATCCAGCGCGGCTCGTGGACGGTCTTTAAACGTCTCCCGCTCCTTTTTGCCGTAGCGCTGCCTATCGGTCTTGCCCAAAAGCAACCGGCACGCTGCTGCCTCGAGGCGCTCGTGGCCTATTTTGCCTATTGCTTCTTTTTGAGCGAGATCATTAAGCTGAGCGGAGACAACCTTGGGCTTAAGTACCCATCATCTTTGACCCCCGCCAGCGGTATCACCGTCATCGACGGCATCAAGACGCTCGACACCGGCATTATCGGCCCGCTGGCGGTATCGGCAACCGTCGTCGCCATCCATGACCGCTTCTACGATGCCAAGGTTCCCGATTGGCTCGGCACCTTCTCGGGTTCCTCGCTGGTCTACCTCATCAGCTTTTTTGCCGTGTTTGCCCTTGCCGCCATCTCGGCCGCCATCGTGCCCTTCGCATACGCTGTGACCGAAACGCTGCGCCACGCACTTGCGGGCGTCGGCCCCTTCGGCGTGGGCATCTTTGTGTTTTTGGAGCGAGCACTCGAGCCCATGGGGCTGCACCACCTTCTCTATATGCCCATCTATTACGACAATCTGGTCATTCACGACGGTATTTACGCCACGTGGACCAACCTGCTCCCCATTCTCTCCCATAGCACGCGCCCTTTAAATGAACTTGCGCCCTGGGCAGGTTTTACCGCCACCGGCTGGGGCAAGCTCTTTGGCCTTCCCGCCATCGCGGCAGCATTCTATTTCACCGCCAAACCCGAACGCCGCGCCGGCCTTAAGGTCATCCTTTTGCCCGCCATCGTCGCCTCGGTGGTCTGCGGTGTCACCGAGCCGCTCGAGTTTCTCTTTATGTTCACCTATCCTGGACTCTTTTTGCTCTACGCCGTCCTATCCTCCTGCCTTGCCATGACCATGAACTTCTTTGGCATCGTCGGCATCTTCTCGGGCGGTCTCATGGAAATGACGGCCTTCAACTTCATCCCACTCATGCGAATGCATGCCGGCTCCTACCTTTTGGCGCTCGGTATCGGTCTTGCCTTTAGCCTCATCTTTTTTGTTAGTTTTCGAGCACTCATCTTGGTCTATGACCTTAAGACGCCGGGCCGCGAGGATCATGTCTCCAATCGCGCGGCAATCGACCGTTTAACGGGAAGCGGCTTTGCCAAAGAGCAATCTCCCAATGGCGAGGTCAGTATTCAATCCGATCAAGATCACGTCCTCGCTGAGCGGGTAATTCAGCTTTTAGGTGGCGTTGGCAATATCGTGGGCGCAACCAACTGCGCCACGCGCCTGCGCGTCGAGGTCGCAGACCCTTCCATCGTTGCAGATAATGCGTCGTTTGTCGCGGTGGGCGCCAAGGGCCTCATCATTACGGGCAAGACCGCCCAGGTGATTATCGGCATCTCCGTTCCCCGCGTTAAAGAGCATTTTGACCAGATCATGGGCCTCGAGCCGGGATTTGTGCCCACCACCTCGGCCTCCCCTGCCGCCAGCGCAGCCCATAAGCGCGGCGATATCTGCTTCTTCGACATCGACGGCACGCTCGCCTGGCAAGACCCTCGAGTGGCACAAGAGCTTCCCGAGGATGAGCGAGACCTCTCCCCCTATCCCAATGAAGCGGTCTCGCAAGCCATCCGTGATTTTGTTGCCAAGGGCAATATGGCGTTTATCTGCACAGGGCGCACGCTGAGCTGCATCCATCCAAAGCTGCTCGAGCTGCCCTGGACCGGCATCGTCTGCCTCGCGGGTGGCTATGTCGAACTTGAGGGACGCGTGATTCGCGATTTGGCGATGACGCCCGGCATGCTGCAGCGCCTTGCTCCCATTCTTGAGCAATCGGACGAAGTGATTCGTTTTGAGGGACTCAATGGCGTCGTTCGCATGAGTGCCGATGCGCCCGACGCCCCCGGATACGCCCGCACCGTGGGCGATGCAATTACGCAGCTGCAACATTACAGCGCCTACAAGATCTTAATGTCCACGTCGCTTGCCAACCGCATCGCTCAGGATCAAGCGTTTGAGCCGCTGCTCTGCTTTAACGAGCTCGAACTCGAGGTAACCGAAATCTCGCCCCGCGAATGCACGAAGCGCGGGGGCATCCAGTCTGTACTCGACGCCCTCGATCCCCACCACGGAACCGTATACGGCATCGGCGACGCCAGCAATGACGTCTCGCTGATGAACGCCGTCGACGTTGGCATCGCTATGGGCAACGCACCGGACTTCCTTAAGGAAAAGGCCGACTATGTCACCGACAGCATCGACCACGACGGCGTCGTCACCGCGCTCGAACACTTTGGGCTTATCTAGCCAAGCCCCTACCGCACTTGCGGCCGCATGGACCAATCGTCTTCAACCGCCGCGCTCGACGCCCTAATGTGGCAATATGTTGTCTGCATAATGCAACGATGCAACCTATCAAAGAATGCGAGAACCCGTGTCCAGTCCGTTTACCAGCTTTTTAGCCCAGCACTTTGACCAGATTAACGACTATCTGGCCACGTTCTTTGACGGACAGGCGACTTCCGCCGATATCGAGCGCTACCTGTATACCCCGCTCTCGGCATTTACGGCCAACGCCGGTAAACGCCACCGCCCGCTCATCTGCATGCTCGCCGCCACCGCGGTGGGCGGCAGCTTTGAGAGCGCCCGCAGCGCAGCGGCGGCCATCGAGCACTTTCAGTCGGGCGCACTCATCCACGACGACATCGCCGACAACGGGCAGATTCGTCGCGGCAAGCCCTGCATGCACCTTACCGAGGGCACCGGTCTTGCCATCAACTGCGGTGACCTGGCGCTCACCATGGTCACCAAGACGGTTCTCGACGACCCCACACTCAACGCAGACGTGAAGCTTCGCGTGCTCCACGAGCTTACCGAGATGATAGTCCGTACCATCGAGGGCCAGGCGCTCGACCTGGGCTGGGTCCGCGACGGGCGCTTTGACATTTCGGTCGACGATTATCTGGACATGGCGACGCACAAGACCGCGTACTACAGCGGAGCGACGCCGCTTGCCGCCGGAGCCATCATTGGCGGAGGCAGCGAGGAGCAAATTGAGGCACTGCGCGCCTTTGGCCTGCACACGGGCCTTGCCTTCCAAATTCAAGACGACCTGCTCAACTTGATCGGCACCAAGGAGGCCGCCAACAAGGACTTCCGCACCGACATCACCGAGGGTAAGCGCACGCTCGTTGCCGTGCACGCCCTGTCTGATGAGCGCTATCACGACGAGATTGAAGCGATCCTTTCCTCGGGCACCGAGGACCCCGCGCAGCTCGCACGCGCCGTGGAGATCTTCCAGGAGACCGGCTCTATCGATTACGCCCACACTTATGCGCTCGACCTGACCGCCAAGGCCAAAGCGGCCATCGAGGACGTTTCGCTCGACCCGCATGCACGTGAACTGTTCCTCTCCATGGCAGATTTCTTTGTGGAGCGCCTTAACTAGCGGGGGTTATAAAACCTGTCAGCAGCGTATTTGGGTACAACTTGCTACACTGTTGAGTGCATGTTTATGCATCCCTTTGCGTTGTCTATCCGACACACGCTCAAATAGTACGAATGGTACGCCGAAAGGGGTTCGTTCATGGAACCTATTACAACGGGCATGCAGGGAGCAGCCGTCGAGGACGTCCAGTCCCGCCTTCTGCAGCTCGGCTATACAATCGATGACACCGAGGTTGCCGACAAGCGCTTTGGCACCACCACCGAGCAGGCCGTCAGCACCTTCAGGCTCGACAGCGGCCTTGCTGCCGGTCATGCCGTCGATATCCCCTGTTGGAGCGCCCTGGTCGACGCCTCGTATAAGCTGGGCGACCGCACTCTGTATCTGCGCATGCCCAATTTCCATGGCGCCGATGTGCAGGCCCTGCAGCGCGCTCTCAACGTTTTGGGCTTTGCCTGCGGCGAGGACGACGGCTACTTTGGTCCGCATACCGAGGCCGCCCTGCAGCAGTTCCAGGAAAATGTCGGCCTGTTTGCCGACGGCATGGCCTTCCAGGACACCTACGCCTACATCAACCGCCTGCACCATGTGTGGGAGGGCAAGCCCTCGGTCACCGAGGCCGAGTCCCGCATCGGTTTTGCTCGCGCCGCCAACGTGCTCGAGCGCTTCCAGATTGCCGTTATCGGCGAGGACCCCATCGCGCGCAGTGTTGCGTCGCGCATGTGGAATATCGCCACGGCAACGACCGACAACAGCGGCATGATGCTCTGCGACTCCGAGGTCCCAACCGACGTTGACCTGGTGCTCGAGATCGCAAGCGACGAGCTGCCCGCCGACGCCGCGCCACGCGCCACGATTGCCCTCGCCGAGTGCCACAACCTGGCCCAGCGCATCCGCACCGCCAATGTCGCCGCCCAGCAAAAGCCCGCACGCATTCGCATCGAACTTACGGGCATGACGCGCTACAACGGCACCTTCACCGCAAGCGATGCCCAAACGCTCGCCGTACGCCTGCTCGACGGCGTTTGCGATGCCCTCGCAGATTAGGTAAACTAGACGAGTTGCTTTTGGGCAACACCACACATTGGGACGTAGTTCAACGGTAGAACTCCGGTTTTTGGTGCCGGCTGTTGGGGGTTCGAATCCCTCCGTCCCAGCCCTTAAGAACTTAGCGCTCCAGGCCCATATGGA
>CATYEN010000033.1 GCA_958405565.1 uncultured Collinsella sp.
TCAAGCGGCTGTCAGAGCCACATTGCAAGCCGTGCGGGGTGCCTTCTATGAACTCGGAGCAAAGGCGGGCCGCACGCCGGAAGCGCCGCGAGGAGAAGCGCGCCAGGGCCAAGGCCGAGCGCGTCAAGGCGTGCACCCTTGAGACGGTGGCCGACCTCAACAGCCTGTGCAAGGCTTCCAAGCAGGCCGCGCGTGGCGTCATGTGGAAGGCCTCGACGCAGCGGTACATGAAGGACTACCTGCGAAACGCCGTGAAATCGCGCCAAGACCTTTTGGAGGGCCGCGACATATGCCGGGGTTTCATCCGCTTCGACCTGTGGGAGCGCGGCAAGCTGCGCCACATCAGTGCAGTGCACTTCCCCGAGCGCGTGGTGCAGAAGTCGCTGTCCCAGAACGCCCTCGTGCCCGCGATAGTCCCCACGCTCGTATCCGCGAATTCCGCCAACATCAAGGGGCGCGGCACCGACTACGCCCTTAAGCTGCTCAAGCGCCACCTGGCCGACCACTGGCGGCGGCATGGGCGCGAGGGCTACATACTGCTGGGCGACTTCTCCGACTACTTCGCGCGCATTGCCCACGAGCCAGTCAAGCGGCAGGTGGCCGACGCGCTGCTCGACCCGCGCGTGGTCGCCCTTGAGCACCGCCTGATAGACGCGCAGGGCGAGGTCGGCCTGGTCCTGGGCAGCGAGCCAAACCAGATATGCGCGGTGGCGCACCCCAACCGCATCGACCACTACGTGGCCGAGATGCTGCGCCCCGAGGCCTACGGGCGCTACATGGACGACTTCTACCTGATCCACGAGTCCAAGGAGTACCTGCAAGTGTGCCTTCTGCTGATAGAGCACGAGTGCGCGAAGCTCGGCATCGCGCTGAACCCGCGCAAGACCCGCGTGGTGAAGCTGACACGCGGCTTCACGTGGCTGAAGAAGCGCATCTTCTACACCGAAACGGGCCGCATCGTCATGAAGCCGTGTCGCGACTCCATCACGCGCGAGCGACGCAAGCTGAAGAAGATGGCCCGCATGGTGGCCGAGGGGGTCATGACGCCCGAGCAGGTGCAGCAGAGCTACCAGAGCTGGCGCGGCGGCATGGCTCACTTGGACGCGCACCGCAGCGTGCTGGCCATGGACGCGCTGTACCGCAGCCTGTTCGAAAATCTCGCGGGGGGGGGGGGGGTTGCTCAATGCAACCAAGCCCGAGAGACGATTCGGGCGGAACGCCCTCGCCATAGCGGAAGGGCGGCAACTCAAAACGGCGGCCTAGACGGGTCGAAAACGAAATAACCAAGACAGCGAAGGCGTGCTGCGGCGCGCCTTCTTTCTTCGCGCCCGCCCAAACGGCCAGGCAATCTCACGGCGCTAATACGATGGCGGCACATTCCCCGATAAGGAAGGAGTCCGCATGGACACTGAGGAAGACATGCCGCGCCCCGACGAGCTTCGAGACGGCACCCTGGCCGAGATCAACGCCCTGCGCGACCTGCTGTCGCAGATCGGCGACCCCGACGCGGCGCACGACGCGGGCGTTATCGACGATGACGAGTACGTGGAGCGGAAGGCGCGAAAGCTCGCCTACACCTCCGCGCTCGCCACCTACGCCAACGGCGAGGTGCCCGACCTCCCGGCGCTGTTCGAACAGATGCGCGAGCAGGCGTCCCAGCCGACGCAGACCGAGACCAACACGGCGAACATCGACTACCTGCTCATGACCGTGGGAGGTGACCAGTAATGGCTACGAAGAAAACCGTTGAGCATTCCAAGCACTTCGCGAAGGTCAAGAAGTACTACGACAAAGACCTTTGGAGCAAGGCGCGCGTCTACAAGGCTGTCGAGTGCAAATGGATCACCGCCGACGAGTACAAGGAAATCACCGGCGAAGAGTACACGGTGGCTTAGCGTGAACGACCTCGTGTACACCGTGGCGGTCACCGCCATCGTGTCTGGCCTCGTCGGCTCCGTGGTATCCGCCTTGGTGGCGGCACTCAAATCGCAAGGACGCAAGGCTGTCGAGCGCACCGAGGCGGAAAAGGCGACGGACGAGGCCTTGAGGATGGGGGTGCGTGCGCTGCTTTGGCGCGAGCTGAAGAACATCCATGAGCAGGCAGTCCGTCAAGGCGGCTTGACGGTCGCAGACCGCAAACACCTCGAAAACGTCTACGCCGCCTACCACGGGCTGGGCGGCAACGGCACCGGAACGCGCCTCTACGAAGACGCCATGAAGATGCCCGTAATCGACTAAAGGAGCAGACCATGACCACGATCCAGGCGGCTCTCGCCGTTATCTCTTCCGTAATCCTTCCGTTCATCATCCAGGCGATCAAGTCCGAGGCCATGGGCGGCAACGCCGCGCGTTGGCTCGCCATCGCCGCTTCGGCGCTCTTCGGCGCCCTAACCGCAATGGCCAACGGAATCCCGACCGACCCCGGCGCGTGGGTCACCGCGATCTTCGCCTGCGTCGGCGGCGTGCAGGTGGCATATGCGGCCTTCAAAGCGGTCGGCGTGACCGACAAGTGGCTCGACGCACTGCTTGCCATGGGCGCTCCGAAGAAGGACGACTAGGAATGGGCGGCAAGCGCCTCGCACGCATCGCCGCCGCCATTTCGCTGCTGGCCCTGCTCGCCGCCTTCGCCGACGTGGCGCTTATAGCCTCTAACGTGCCGAAGGTGCCGAGGGAGGAGCCTTTGCCCGTCATCTATGACAAGCCGCTCGACAAGCCCGCCGAGGTGCCCGTCTACCTCCAAGCAGACGAGCGCTGGGGCGGGCTTTCGTATGCGGGCGAAGACCTGGCTGCTGCCGGCTGCGGCCTCACGTGCGCGGCCATGGCGTGGGAATGGCTCTACGGACAGGCATGCACGCCGGCGCAGATGCTGGGCTTCGTTGGCGAATCGTGCCTCACGGACGGCGTGAACGACATGGAAAAGTTCTGCCGTTGGATGAACGCGAACGACCAGGCTTTGGGCTACACGCCTATCCACGACAACGCCGATGACGCCTTGGACGAGGCGGCAAGCGGGTGGATGGTGTTTTGCAGCCTAACGGGCCGGCTGCGCGAAGGCGGCAAGAGCTACGGCGGCCACATCGTCCTGCTCTGCGGGTGGGATGGAACCACGGCAACATTCCACGACCCTTGCGAGGGCATAGTGCGACTGAGCCGCGAACAGTATGAACAAGTGAATTGGGCTTATTTCATAGCTATAGGGAGCGCTGAATAATGAACGGCATCGACATTTCCAACTGGCAGAACGGCATCAACCTCGCGGCTGTGCCTTTCGACTTCGTTATCTGCAAGGCCACCGAGGGCACGCATTACGTTTCGCCCGACTGCGACCGCCAGATCCAGCAGGCGATCGGCCTCGGCAAGCTCGTGGGCGTGTACCACTACGTCAACGGCGGCAACGCCGAGGCGGAGGCCGAGTACTTCTACGAGCACTGCAAGGGCTACGTGGGCAAGGCCGCGTTCTTCATCGACTGGGAGGACAAGGGCAACAAGGCGTGGGGCGACACGTCATACCTCAAGGCCATGGCCGAGCGCCTTGCCGAGCTGCTTGGCGTGAGCATGGATCGCATCGGCATCTACGCCAGCAAGAGCGTGTTTCCGTGGAACCTCACCACGGCCAAGACGTGGGTGGCGCAGTACGCCGACATGAACCCCACGGGCTACCAGGACGCGCCATGGAACGAGGGCGCTTACGACTGCGCAATCCGCCAGTACTCCTCGTGCGGGCGTCTGGACGGCTGGGCGGGCAACCTCGACATCAACAAGTGCTACATCTCCCGCGCCGAGTGGGAGGCAATGGCAGGCGGCTCCAACGGCGATCCCGACTCGCTTATCCACGGCATCGACGAGACGCCTGCGGCAGACCTCGCGGCAAAGGTGCTTGCTGGCGAGCTCGGAGACGGCGACGACCGCAAGCACGCGCTGGACAACCGCTACTCCGAGGTGCAGGCGCTCGTGAACCACATCCTCACGGCATCCGCCGAGGATCTGGCCGCTGAGACCTGGGCGGGCGATTACGGCAACGGCAGCCGCCGCAAGGCTGTTTTGGGGCCGCGCTACGACGAGGTTATGGCGGTCATCAACGGGCAGACCGAAACCGAGCAGGTGTACGTGGTGCAGAGCGGCGACACCCTTTCCGGAATCGCCTCAAAGTACGGCACGACCTATCAGGATCTCGCCGCCAAGAACGGCATCTCAAACCCGAATCTGATCTATCCCGGCATGCGCCTGGTTGTTTCCTAGGCCGCTCGTGGTATCCTAACGAAGATGATCGTGCCGACTGCGCACACCTCGGTTCGAGGAGATGCGCAAACGGTGCACCAGAAGATTATGACGGCGTCGCGAGAGCGGCGCCGTTTCTGGTTTGTGGGAGCTGCCGGCGGATTCGAACCGTCGGCACCCGCGTCACTTATTTCCCCGCGGGGGGAGTTTTCGAATCCGCCCGGGGGCACCAGAGATTGATCGAGCCCGGTACACCGCCACGGTGCCGGCTCTTTTGGTTCATGCCATGTCAAAAACGAAGCGCCCACTTGCTGGGGGAGCAAGCGGGCGCCTGTGAGCGAATATGTTTGCGGCGAGAGCCGTAATGAGCGGTGGGGTGGCGACTAGTTGGTCGTACCGGAATCGTCGCCCGTGCCCGAGCCCGAACCCGAGCCCGAAAGTGCGACCGTCAGCGTAATCGTGCTGTCGGTGGACTGCTTGCCGGTGGGGGAGACGCCCGTAACGGTGGCATCCTCGTTGCCGCTCACGGGATTGCCATTCTGGTCACAGAAGCCGATGTTGTAGAACCCGGCGTTGTTGAGCGCGGTAACGGCGGCGGAAATGCTCTTGCCGTACAGGTTGCCCGGAATGCTGGCCTTGCCGGACTTCTTGGCGATGACGACGGTAATCGTGGCGCCGGGCTTCTGCTTGCCGCTGGGGTTCCAGCTAATCACGGTGCCCTCGGTAACCGAATCGTTCTCCTGGTAGCTCACGTCGACGCCAAAGCCTGCCATATCGAGGGCGTTGCGTGCCTGGGCCTCGGTCATGTCGGTCAGATCGGGGACGGACGTGGTATCTGGGCCGCTGGAGACCTTGTACGAGATGGTCGTGCCCTTCTCGACTTCCTTACCGTGTTCGGTGCCCTGCTCAAAGACCTGGCCCTCATCGGCCTCATTGGCTTCCTCCGAAGCGCTGCCCTTCAGGCCCACGCTTGCCAGTGCGGCCTCGGCCTGGTCCTTGGTCAGGCCGACAAGCTGGGGAACCTCAACCTTCTCGGAGGGTTTGGGGCCCTTGGAGATTACCAGGTTCACCTTGGTGCCCTTGGCTTTCTTGGTGTTGCCGTTGGGCGTCTGCTCGGCGACCTTTCCCTCGTCGACATCGTCGTTGTAGCTCTGGTCGACGGTGCCAACCTCAAGGCCGGCTTCCTTGATCTGCTCAATAGCGGTTTCCTGGTCCTTGCCCAGCACGTCGGGCACCGTGACCTGTTCGCCACTGAACATGCCCGTGGCAAAGGCCACTACAACGCCAATCACGGCGACGGCGGCAATCACGGCGGCAATAATCTTGTTCTTGTTGGACTTAGGCTTCTCGACCTCGTAGGAGCCCGTGGAGCCCGAGACAGCGCTGCGGGCGGTGTTCTGACCGCTCACGCCCGAGACGGGACGAACCATAGCGCGCGTTGAGTCGGAAAGCTCGCGGGTCTTGGTGGCACCCAGGTCGCCGGCGGCACCGATGATGCGCGTGGGCTCCGAGACGTTGACGGCACGGCCGGACAGGTAACTGTTGAGCACCTGGCGCAGCTCGTCGGCCGTCTGGAAGCGGTTTGCCGGGTCCTTCTCCATGCACTTGAGGATGATGCGCTCAAGGTCGGCATCGACGCCGGAGTTGATCTGGCTCGGCGGGATGGGCAGCTCGTTGACCTGCTTGAGCGCGACCGAGATGGCGTCGTCGCCGTCAAAGGGTACGCGGCCGGTGGCGCACTCGTACATGACGACACCCAGCGAGTAGATATCCGAGGTGGGGCCGAGGTCCTGGCCGCGGGTCTGCTCGGGGCTTACATAGTGGGCGGTGCCCAGAACGTTGTTATCCTGCGTGAGGTGGCTGTTCTTGGCGCGTGCGATGCCAAAATCCATGACCTTGATGTTGCCGTCGGGCAGCACCATGATGTTTTGCGGCTTGATGTCGCGGTGGATGATCTCGTGCTTGTGTGCGACCGAAAGCGCGGAGCTGATCTGCGAGCCGATCTGCGCGACCTTCTTGGGATCGAGGGCACCGTGGCTCTTGATGCCGCTCTTAAGGTCGGTACCGCGCAGGTACTCCATGACGATGTAATAGGTGTCGCCGTCCTTGCCCCAGTCGTAGACGCCCACGATATAGGGGGAGGACAGGCCGGCAGCTGCCTGGGCCTCCTGCTTAAAGCGGGCGGCGAAGGTGGCGTCGCCGGCATACTGCGGCAGCATGATCTTGACGGCAACCGTGCGGTCGAGGACCTGATCCTGTGCACGGAAGACGGTCGCCATACCGCCTGTCCCCACCTTATCCTTGAGGAGGTATCTTCCCCCGAGGACCCTCTGTTCCATTCCTGCTCCTAACATAACTATTCGCTCAACGATGTGTGTAGTACCAAATGTGTGGCCGCTGGGGCCGTGTGGCGCGTTGCCGCTAGCTCATCGGCCGCGGTGCGCCCCAGGTATCCGCTTTGATCACGGGCATCACGCTCCCTGTGCGGCGAGCGCCGCGGTCAGGACGATGCCGGCAATCTTGGCTGCCTCGACGTCGTGTTTGTCGAAATCCTCCAGGGCCACCGAGATGGCAACCGTGGGTGAATCGTAAGGTGCAAAGCCAACAAACATAGAGTTGACGTTGGTGCCGCCGGTCTCGGCCGAACCGGTCTTGCCGGCAACCTTGACGCCCGGAATCTGGGCATCGGTGCCGGTACCGGACTGGACGACGGCGAGCATGGCCTGCTTGACCTGGTCGGCCGTGGCAGAGCTAACAGCCTGGCCCAGCGAGCGGGACTGCGTGGTCTTAACCACGGTTCCGTCCGGGGCGAGTATCTGGGACACAAAGAACGGGTCCATGACTACGCCGCTGTTGGCGATAGCTGCAGCGATCACGCAATTCTGCATAACGGTGGTCTGCGGGCCAGGCGTGTGGTCCATGCCGACGGGCTGGCCGGCGCCTGCCCAAGCGGTCTCCCACTCGGTCATAAGCGACGGGTCGGCCATGATGGAGGCGGTGGAGGTCAGATCTTGGCCGAGCTTTTGGCCGTAGCCAAAGGCGTTGGCAAACTGGACGAGCGAGCTGGCGCCAATCTCGTTGGCCACCTGGCCAAAGACGACGTTGGACGACACGGCGAAGGCCTGCTGCAGGCTGATGGTGCCGTAGCTCTCGTTGGCAGAGTTGGTGACCGGCGCGTTGCCAATATCCATGGAGCCGGGCGCCTGGTACGTGCTGGTAAGGCTGGCGGTGCCGGTTTCGAGCGCCGCGGAGAGTGTGACGACCTTAAAGGTCGAGCCCGGGGTGTACAGCGCGTCCATGGCGCGGTCGTACATGGAGCCGTCCTCGCCGCCGCCAGACTGGAGCAGCGCATCGATGTTGGTGTTGTCGTAGGTGGGCGAGCTCGCGCACGCAAGGACCGCACCGGTGCGCGGATCCATGACCACCACAGCGCCCTTAAAGCCCTTGAGCGCCTGCTCGGCAGCCGTCTGGATGCGCGAGTCGATGGTGAGCTTGGCGGTATTGCCCGGCTGGGTCTGCCCCGCGAGCGACGCGATGGCGTTGTTCCAGCTGGAGTAATCCTTGGAGCCGGTGAGCGTATCGTTCATGACGCTCTCGATGCCGGCGGTGCCGTATTGCTGGCTCACGTAGCCCACCACGTGCGCGGCCATGTTGCCGTTGGGGTAGGAACGGGCGTAGGTGCCGTCCTCCTGCTGCAGCGACTCGGCTAGCGTCACGCCGTCGGACGTGATGATGGAGCCACGCTGGATGTACTTGGAGCGGGCGATGGTGTGGTTGTTGGTCGGCATGTCCTGGTAGTCCTTCGCCTTGATGACCTGGACATAGGTAAGGTTGCCGATAAGGATGGCGAACAGCGCCGTAAAGGTAAACACGGCACGAGTCAGACGGTTGGCAAGTGCCACGCGGCCGAGCACGCCGGACTCAGGCGTGTCGAGCAGGCGACGACGCATGCGAGAACCCGCGGAGTGGCTGCCGTTGCCGTAGGAAGGTGCGTTGGCAAAGCGCGTACCGGTCGGGGCAGCGGCGGATGCGACCTGGTCATCGGTGATGGCGGCCATGGTGCCGGTGCCGGTGAGCTCAGCTTCGCGTCCGGTTGCCTCGTCACCGGCGCGCAGCAGCAGCGCGACGATGATAAAGCTCGCCAGCAGCGAGGAGCCGCCCTGGCTCATAAAGGGCAGGGTGACGCCGGTCAGCGGGATCAGGCGGGTTACACCGCCGACGATTAAGAATGCCTGGAAGCTGATGGCCGCCGTAAGGCCGGTTGCGCTAAAGGCGGCAAGGTCGGACTTGGCGCGGGCGGCCGTGGTGAGGCCGCGCACAGCGAAGAGCATAAACAGGATGAGCACGGCGCCGCCGCCCAAAAGGCCCATCTCCTCGCCGATGGCAGAGAAGATAAAGTCGGACTCGACGACGGGGATGTTGTTTGCCATGCCGTTGCCAATGCCGACGCCAACCAGGCCGCCGTCGGCCAGCGAGTAGAGCGACTGGACGATCTGGTAGCCCTGTCCCTGGGCGTCCTTAAACGGATCGGCCCAAATCTGGAAACGCACCTGCACGTGCGACAGGAACTTGTAGGCGCCCACGGCTCCAACGGCAAGCAGCGCAAGGCCGATGATGACGTAGGAAAAGCGTCCCGTGGCAACGTAGAGCATCAGCAAAAAGATGGTGTAGAACAGGACGGCCGAGCCCAGGTCGCGTTCAAAGACGACGACGAGCAGGCATACGCCCCACACGGCAAACAGCGGCAGCAGCAGGCGGAAGCGCGGAATCTTGAGGCCCAGGATCTTGCGGTTGGAGATAGAGAGCAGCTCGCGGTTCTCGGCCAGATAGCCGGCCAGGAACAGGACGATGAAGACCTTGGCGAACTCGCCGGGCTGGATGGTAAAGCCGGCGATGCGAATCCACAGCTTGGAGCCCGAGATCGTGGTGCCGATAAAGATGGGCAGCATCAGCAAAATGATGCCGATAATGCCAAAGGTGTACTTGTAGCGCATGACCACGTCGAGGTTCTTGACCAGTGCGAGCGTTCCCACCATGAGCGCCACCGAGACAAACAAGATGATGAGCTGCGAGATGGCGAGGTCGGGGGCAAGGCGCGTCACGAACGTGATGCCGATGCCCGAGAGCACAAAGACGATGGGCAGGATGGCGGGGTCGGCGCCGGGCGCCAGGATGCGCACGGCGATATGCGCCGCGGCGAAGGCGGCGAACAGGCCGATCGGCACGGCGAGCGTCTCGAAAGAGATCGTGGCGCCCGCGGTGAGCACGTACATCGCATAGAGCAGGATGACGGGGAACGCCGAGGCGATGAGCAAGAGCAGTTCGGTGTTGCGGCGACTCATAAGCGGCACTCCCTTTCTAATTCTTATCTGAGGCTTCGGCCTCGGCGGACTGTTCGGCGGTTTTCTCGGAATCTGACTCGGAGGTGGATTCCTGATCGGTGTTGTCGCGAATCGTTTGCGCGTCAATCACCTGACGGGTCTGTTCCTCGTCAATTTGATGGCGGTACTTGGAGATGGTGTCCTGTGCGTCGTCGACACTCGTTTGCGGAATGCCCGCCTTCAGGCGGTTCTGCGTGTCTTCGGGCAGGTCGGACAGCTTGATACTGGTTTCGCTCTCGAGCCAGTGGAGCTTGAATCCGAGCGGCTTGCCGGGTATGCCGCGCCAGACTGCGACATTGCCCTGGTAGGTTCCCAGGTAGTACGAGCCGGTAACGCCTGCGTATGCCCAGATGGCAGCCGCCAACACCAAGACGAGACCCAAGACGACGCCGATGGTGACGTTGCGGCGACGCACGCGTTGCGCCTCGCGCATAACGCCATCGTCAACCAGGTCAACGACTACTACGGTCACGTTGTCGTGGCCGCCGGCGGCAAGCGCCGCGTCCACTAGGTTGTCGACGCAGATTTGCGCGGTTGAGGACTGCGTGGCGATGTTCTCGATATCGCTATCGGGAATCATGCTCGAAAGGCCGTCGGAGCACAGGATCAGGCGGTCGCCTTCCTCGATATGCAGGGTAAAGTGGTCGGCATACATGGCGGGGTCCGAGCCCAGCGCGCGGGTGATGACCGAGCGGTTGGGGTGGACGCGGGCCTCGTCGGCCGTAATCTCGCCGGCATCCACGAGCTCCTCCACGTAGGAGTGGTCGCGGGTCACGCGGATGAGCGTGCCCTCGTGGAGCAGGTAGGCGCGCGAGTCGCCCACGTGGGCGATGGCGAGCGTGTCGTTTTCGATGTAGGCGCAGGTGGCCGTGCAGCCCATGCCGGGTTTGCCCAGGCCGTTGAGAGCGGCCTCGATCACGGCGGCGTTAGCGGCCTCGACGGCTGCGGCCAGTCGCGCGGCGTCCGCGGACTGCGGCGCCGTCTTGGCGATGGTCTCGACGGCGATGGAGGATGCCACCTCGCCGGCGGCGTGTCCTCCCATGCCGTCGCACACGCAAAAGAGCGGCGATTGCACCAGGTAGGAGTCCTCATTGTGCGGGCGTACGCATCCGACGTCGGAGCGGGCACCCCACATAAGCTGCGTGGTGGTGCCGGCGTCGTAGGTCGAGTCGGTCTCGATGCGCTCGTCGGTCAGTGGCTCAAAGCTCATGGTCGAGCCGGGGTCTTTGAGCTTGGCCTCCACGGCGGCAACATCGATCTCGGCGGTGTCGCCGGGGGAGACGCTGTCGGCATCGTTGCCCGGCTCGGCGTCGGAGATATCCGGAAGGCTGAGGTCTTCGGTCACGCGGTCGGCGGGGTCGGCGTCCTGCGGCGGCTCGACAGCCGCCGGCTCGGGCGTCGCTAAGTGCGACGGCGTAGGCGTGCTCTGGGGTTGAGCGGAGGGCTCGAGAGCTGCGGCGGGCGCGGCAACGGGCTGCTCGACTTCGGCAGGCGTTGCGGATGCGGGTGCCGCCTCGCTTGCCGGGGCGACGGGGAATACCGGTGCGGCAGGCTCGGGTGCCGCAAACACCGCAGCGCTCTCGTTGATTGCTGCGGCGACGGGCTCTGCAAAGTGAGCTGGCGCCGAGGTTGCTTCGGGCGCTGTGGGCTGTTCCGCAGCATGTGCGCCGATGGGCGCCGCTACGGCATCCTCTTCGTCCTCGTTATCGGCGAGATCCGAAATATCATGCGTTACATGCGAAAGAGGCAGGGAGAACACGGTGTCCTCGGGTTCCACGGGTGCGGAGCCCGCCGGAGCGGCGTGGGCCGGCGCAGCTGTGGCGGCAGCCGGTGCCTCGGTCATAGTCGCGGACTTGTTCTCCTCGTCGATCATCGACGGTTCACCTTCATGACCACATCGCCGATCTGGACTTCGTCGCCCTCGCGCAGCGTTGCGGGCTCCACAAGCTGGCGGCCGTTGACGAGCGTGCCGTTAAGCGAGTTGAGGTCCTCGATGATGAGCGCCGGGCCCTGCAGCGAAAAGCGCGCATGCGAGGCCGAGACGAATGGTTCGTTGATGCAGATGTCCGAAGACGGCGAGCGACCGACGATGACGGGGCCGAGCATATCCACGTGGATGCCGCGGATGCCGCGCGGGCCCTTGTCCACATCGATCGTCCAGATAGCCGAGTCGCGGCGCTGGCCGCGCACGAGGCCCACGCCGGTCTTCATGACGGCGAACAGGAAGATATAGAGCAGGGCGACCAGGACGATGCGGCCTGCAAAAAGGACGATATCGATGTTCATAAGCGACTATCCCCTAAATTCAAAGGTGCTCAGGCCAAACGTCAGCAGATCGCCGTTGCGCAGCGGGCAGCGCGTGATGCGGCGGTTGTTGACGAGCGTGCCGTTGGTGGAATTGAGGTCCTCGATCGACCAGTCCGAGCCGGTAAAGGTGAGCTGGGCGTGACGGCGCGACACGTTGGGGTCGCGCAGGGCGATATCGGAAACCGAACGCTCGCGGCCGATGGTCACCTGCGCGGAGGTGATGCTGTGGCTCTCGCCGCTCACGACGTCGACGAGCTGGGCGAGCGGGCGCTGCGGGGCGCGGGTGCTCGCCATGTTGGAGGCGATGCCGGCCGCGGCGCCAAGGCCCACGGCGGCACCGGTCGCGGCGGCTCCGCCCATGCCGGCAAGCGCGTCGCGCGAGACGGTCTGCGGCACCGGAATGGGTGCGGCGGCGGGGTCGGGGACGCTGGGCGCGAAGGGGTCGGCCACGGCGAGCGGGTCGGGAGCGGCAGCGCGAGGCATCGGCTGCTGCTGGGGCATGGCTGCGGGGCGCTGTTGCTGCGGGGCGGCAAACTGCTGCTGGCCGGCGCGGGGAGCGCTGGCGGCACGGCTTGCGGCGGAGTTGTTCTGCCCCAGGCCGTTTTGATAGGCGCGCTCTTCTTCGTACAGGCGGCCGAGCGTGGGCGCATCGACATTCTCGGCGAAGACCGAGAACTTGCCGGCGCGCAGCTGCGGGTCGATCATAAAGCGCACGAGCGGCTCACCGACAAAGACGTAGCGGCGCTTTTCGGCCTGCGCCTTCACGAACTCGCGGACCTCGCGCGAAAGCTCGGGGTAGAACGGGGCGAGCATGGGATCGTCATCGGCGGCGATCAGGATGGTGTAGAGTGCCGGCGCGGTGTTGACGCCGTTGATCACTAGAGTCTGATCCTCCATGTCGCGAGCGGCCTGCTTGGCAAGCTTCTTAAAGGAGAACGGGGCACGGGTGGCACCGAAGATGCCGGCCACGTGGTCCTCGAAGATGTTCAGGAAGTTCACGAAAGATCACTCTCCGTATAGGTTCTTTGGTATCCGAGCGAATATAGGCATATCCCAACGATTATAGAGGATAGGATTCCCGTAACCGCCGCCTTGGCGATGACCGCGCCTGCAAGGCTGGCAATTTCCATATGGTGTGCAAGACAAGATGCGGCCGCCGTGCCGACGCCGGTGACGGTGATGGCGGCGGTTGCGGCAAGGTTTGACCCCTGCTCGGCGTGCTTGGCATGGGCGTTGAGCAGCAGCGATGTTGCCGCGGCCGTGGCTGCAGCCAGTACGAAGGCGGCCCAAAGGAACACGTCGCCCAGCGCTGCGGCGACGTTGCCGAGCCCCAGCACGCCTCCGGCGGAAAGTGCGACCGCGGCCAGGCGGGCAAAGAGCGTGCCCATGCCCGTTGCTGCCGCCGCGCTTGTCGGGCCGAGCCAAAATGCCGCGATGCCAGCGGCGGCTCCGGCTGCCAGAAAGGTGTTGCCGGTCAGGCAGCCGAGCGCGAGCGCACTGGTGAGTGCGGTGCTTGCGGCGGCCTCGGTGCGTCCCCAGGCGATCCACCAGCCGGACGTGGCGGCAGCAAAGATCACCGCGACGGGCAACATCGACAGAATGCCCTGTGCCTGCATGGTGGCGTTGGCCATAAGTACCAAAAAGCCCACGGCCGAGATTGCCGAGCCAATCTGCGGGGCTAGGCCGGCGGCTGCCCCGATCGCGATGGCGGCGACGATAAGTCCGGGAAGCGCCGCGACGCCAGCCGTCTGCATCAGCAAAAAGCTAAAGGTGCCGCACGCTAGCGCCGAGATGGCGCGCATGGTGTAGTCGCGCGCGTGGCTCCAGCGCGTGCCCGCCCAGCCGAGTGCGGGGTCGACCTCAATGGCGTCGTCCTCGTAGGGTAACGATTCGATATCGTCTGCCGCGTGTTCGTCATCCGACAGCTCGCCCACCATCTGCTCCAGGCTGCGACGGCCCTCGCGCACGCTGCCCAAGCCGGCGAGGAGTTGGTCGCAAAAGGCTTCGATGCTGTTGGGGCGGTCTTGCGGCATGGGTGAGAGCGCGCTCATCAGCGCGGCCTCGGCTCCCGGGGGAAAGTGCGGGATGAGCTCGCTGGGGTAGGTGGCGCCGCCGATGATGCGGTCGAGCGAGTCGCCGGGCGTGGCCGCCATAAAGGGAGCGCTGCCGCACAGGCCCTCGTAGATCACGCAGGCAAGGGCAAAGACATCGGCACGCTCGTCGACCGTGCCGGTCTCGATATCGAGCTGCTCGGGCGGCATGTAGCCGATGGTGCCGCCGCGCGAGCCGCCAAAGCCGCCGGCCGACGACAGTCGCGCCATGCCAAAGTCGGTGAGCTTTACATTGCCCGAGTGGTCGATGAGCACGTTGGCGGGCTTGATATCCAGGTGGAGTACGCCGTTGCTATGAGCGAAGGCAAGCGCCTGGCTCAGCGCGTCGGCAATGGCGGCGGCCTCGTCAAAGGTGAGCGAATGTCCGTCCACACGATGCAGGAACTCGGCCAGCGACATGCCGTCGACATATTCCATGACCAGGTAGGCATAGGCGGTGTCGTGCGTAAAGTCGATGACCTGCACGATATTGGGATGTTGAAGCATGGCTGCGGTGTGCGCCTCGCGCAGCACATCCATGATGTCGCTGGCGGGCATGCCGGCGCCGTTAATGAGGGGGATGCGCTTAATGGCCACGCGGCGGCGCAGATGCGTGTCGCGGCAGATCTCGATGGAGCCAAAACCGCCGGTTGCAAGCGTCTCGAGCGGCTGGTAACGCCTGAGCAGCTCGCGAGAGCTGGTGCCCTCCAAGGGAACGTCCGGCGAGAACCGGGCGGTATGTTGCGAGAAAAGCGGCATGGCCAACCCTCGTGCGTTTAAAGTTCGTTTGCGAGCGGCGGGCAGGGGCGTGGCCCGTTCCAGCGTTCGCGGTGGCATAGATGCTGCTAGTGTAGCACGCTCGGGTGAAAGGAAACCGCATCCCACTTTGGAGCGCCAAAACGGGATGCGGTTTCCGCTGTCAATCTAAGTTTCGCCTAAGCAGAAGGCTGAGGCTTGGGCCGAGCGTTCGGCCTTAGCGCTTCTTCCTGTTCTTCTTCTGCTTACGCTGCTTGGGGGCGTCCTTCTTGGGCTGGTCGCCCTGCTTGGCCTCGGCGGAGGCCTTCTCGGCCTTCATTTTCTTCTTTTTGGTCTCGATGCGCAGCTTTTTGTTGATGCGGGCCTTCAGGAAGGGGCCAAACTGCTCGGCATCGCCACGCACAAAGGTGTCCTTAGGGATCGTCACGCCCTGGTCGGCGAACATGGCCACAAAGATGCGTTCGCCGTCGAGCACGTGGTCGAGCTTGTCAAACGGAAAGAACTGCGACTTGCCGCTCTTGCCCCAGACCATCAGGCCGTCCTCGTTGGCGGCGACGCGGCGGTAGCGGCCGCCCATGGACTCATCGGCCTCGACGGCGTCGATATAGTCGCGCGCGAGCGTGTGGTGCAGGTTTTTGCTCCACCAGGCCAAAAAGGCGCCGAATACGATCAGGACGACGCCGAACTTGATCCAGTTGCCGCCGGCCACCAGCATGCCAACGCCCAGCAGGGCGGAAATGGCGGCGGCGACGTACAGGGAGCCGCGGCGTTTGGGCGAGGCGACCAGGCGGGCAAAATCGGTGACGAGGTCGTTTTCGTACTGGTACTCGTTGAGGTAGAGGATGCCGTCATCGGCTGCTGCCTGCGCCTCGAGCGCGACCTCGACTTGGTCGGCTGCTTCGGTGGGGACGAGGTTGGGCTCTGCGTCTGCCATGCTCTTTGGACTCCTATCGCGGCGGGCTCGCCGTACGGGTTATTATGGATGCAGTATGCCGTGCGACCGCATGGCCGTCGCGGCAACAAGACTCAGTATACCCGGGGGAGCACCCATGGAATCGTTGTACCGAAAGTATCGCCCGCTCACCTTCGAGTCCGTGGTGGGCCAGCAGCATATCGTCTCGACGCTCGAGCACGCCATTACCGAGGGACGCCTGTCCCACGCCTACCTGTTCTGCGGTCCGCGCGGCACGGGCAAGACCACCATGGCGCGCATCCTTGCCAAGGCACTGCTCTGCCGCAATGCCGAGGCGGCGCGCGCCGAGGGCGCGAGCGGTTGCATGCCCGACGGTACCTGCGAGGAGTGCGAGCTCATCGCCGAGGGCAACCACCCGGACGTCTACGAGCTCGATGCCGCAAGCCGTACCGGCGTGGACAACGTGCGCGAGGAGATCATCAACTCCGTCAACTTTGCCCCGGTGCGCGGCAAGTACAAGATCTATATCATCGACGAGGTCCACATGCTCACGACGGCGGCGTTCAACGCGCTGCTCAAGACACTCGAGGAGCCGCCGGCGCACGTGATCTTTGTACTGTGCACCACCGACCCGCAAAAGATTCTAGAGACCATCCTCTCGCGCTGCCAGCGCTTCGATTTCCACCGTATCGGTAATGAGGATATTGAGCATCGCCTGGCCTATGTGTGCGAGCAGGAGGGCTTCGACTACGACGACGAGGCACTGGCCATCGTGGCACGCCATGCCAAAGGCGGCATGCGCGATGCACTTTCCACGCTGGAGCAACTGAGTGTTTTTGGCAACGGTGCCGTACATGCGGACGATGCCCGCTCGCTTTTGGGCGAGGTTTCGGACCAGATTCTGGGCGAGTTTGCACGCGCCATCGCCGAGCGTGATATTGCTGAGCTTTATGGACTGATCCGTGCACAGGTTGAGGAAGGAAACGACCTGCTGGAGTTGACGCGCGACCTGGTGGCGCACGTGCGCGACGTGTACGTTGCTTGCGTTGCCGGCGCCCGTGCCGAGCTGTTTGAGGGCGGAGCCGAGCAGGCCGAGGCGCTTGCTGCCGAGGCCGCTGCCTTTGGCGAGCATCCTGCCGACCGTCTGGCTCGCGTGCTGACGGTGCTCGACGACGCCGCATTGGAGATGAGGGGCGCGAGTGATGTGCGCTTGGTGCTCGAGATCGCTTGCACCCGTCTGGCGCGTCCCGAGGCCGATCTGACCATTGAGGCCCTGGCCGAGCGCGTGGCGCGTTTGGAGGCTAGGGTTGCCAATGCCGCGGTGCCGGCGAGCGTGGCTGCTGCTCAGGCTGCCCCGGCGGCCGTTGCGGCTGCGTCTGCGACGGCACAGCAGCCGACGCTCATCTCGGGTGCCCGAGCTGCTGCTCCGGCGGCGACCGCTCCTGCCGCTACGTCCGCGCACCAGGGCGGCATGCCTTGGGACCGTGGCGCCGCGGCTGCTCCAGCGCCTCAACCTGCGCCTAAGCCCGCGTCCGCGCAAGTCTCTAAGCCTGCGACGCCTGCGCCTCAGCCTGCGCCCACGCCGGCTCCTCAGCCCGTTGCGGCTCCGGCTTCCACGCCTGCCGCATCGCCCGCGCCGACACCCAAACCTAACAACGCCGCCCAAGTTGCCGCCGCTGCCGCCGCCGAGACCCCCGCGGTCGAGGACGCTGGAGAGCTTCAGCGTAAATGGGCCGAGGTCGTCGAGCGCGTCAAGGCTCGTCAGGCTTCCTATGCGGGCCTGCTGCTCAATGCTCGCGCCACGGCCGATGACGGCTCCAAGCTCACGGTCTCGTTCCCCGCGGGCTCGACTTTTGCTATCAAGATGCTCGGTCGCGCCGATACGCAGTCGGTGGTTCTGCCGACAGTCTGCGCTGTCTTCGGTCGCCGTATCGTCGACTATGTCCTGGATGGGGGTGGCACGCCGGCTCCTCAACATGAGGAGCATTCTCCATCTGCACGGGCTGCGGTATCTGCGGACCCGCAACCCGTGTCCTCGGCGGCCCCTGCATCCTCGAGCGCCAACGCGCAGCAGCAAGCGGCGCCGGTAGCGGCGCCGACTCCGTCGGTGCCTAAACCCGTTACGCCCAAACCTGCCGCTCCGGTGCCCGCGCCCAAGTCATCCGACCTGGGCAAGGCTCCGTGGCTGCGCTCCGACAACCCCGCCGGCGCTCCCGCTACGGGCAAACTGCCTACCGAGCCCGCGCCTCGTGCACCCGAGCGCTCTGCCGCCCCCAAGGCTCAGCCTGCCGCGCAGTCTGCGCCGTGGGAGTCCGAGCGGGTACCCTATGACGACGCCATGGTCGGTGGTTTCGCCGGCGGTGCGGGTGGGGACGATCTACCCCCGTTCGACGTGCCCGGCGCGGCTCCGGAGCCCAAGCCTGCCGCGGCTGCTCCCGCAAACGACGATGCCCCCGCGGCTCCCTGGGAGTCCAACCCCGGCGCGGGCAGTCCCTTTGGCCATCAAGGCGCAGCCCCAAGCATCCCGCAGACCGAGGACGAGGCCAAAGCCCTCATCCGCAGCGTCTTCGGTCAGTCCACCATCTTCAAACCGGTGGAGTAGCTGTACAGGCGGGTATACTGCTCAAGAAGAGACGTCTTTGAACGGAGCGAGCTTATGATGTGGGAATATGTCCGCCTTGAGGACGATACGCAAGTTTCGTATTCCGAAGTCCGTGAGGACAACACGGTGAAGGTTGTTGTGGAGCGCCCGCGCGATTGGGGTTTTGACACGGCGGAGTGCATCTTGCCGGCATTCAATTGGGTGTCACGCGAGGGCTTTAGCGAAGCGGACCTCAAAGAACTCGATGATTTCGTGCGTAACAATGCCCCGCTCATCTTGCGTTTTGCTTACGAAGGCGGACGGGTCTATGCCTAGTCTTTTCCGACTCGGGCCGTACATTATCTTTTTCTGGACAGGGGAGAACGGCGAGCCCGTCCATGTTCATATCGCGGTCAAGCGCCCCACCGCCGAGGCGACCAAGATATGGCTTACCCGCTCCGGCGGATGCAAGCTGGCCCATAACAAGGGCGATATTCCTGCTCGGGATTTACGCGATATCATGCAGTTTGTTTCATCTAACCATGCGCTGATTTGCAAACGCTGGAAAGAAACAACCGGTGGGCTGTCGTTTTACTGTTAAGAGTCGCTTGCCGGACTTATGGCCTCTAGCTCTTCTGGGGCTCTTTGCCTGGGCGCATCTGTACTTCGGACATGTGTAGCGTAGTGCCGCGTATGTCGCATTCGAGCAGGCACGTGCGTGACGGTCGGCCTAGGATGCTGAGGTCGATACGATACGCCGCATGGCTGTCCGTGTACTCGACTTGCTCGGCGTTGACGGTCGCTCCGATTGTTGAATAAACGCCCAGCTCGGCATCGACAACCTTGGAGTCCTCTATCTTGACCTTGAACTCTTGGTAGAGGGACGGGCTGTTGTAGTAAATGGTCCGGGTTCCATCGGTGCACTCATCGGTCGCTTCCCATTTGACGGTGGGCTGGTCCGAGCTGGCTACTAACAGTTCTGCTCCAAAGGCTATGGCGTGGGTGACGACAACCAGCAATGCCCAGCCGGCAAAGAGATAGATAACCAAATATAGAGCGGGGTGTTTTGAGCGGATGTTTTGGAGCGCGTCGGGGGCATTCATGGGGCACCTCCAAATTGCTATCTATGACAATCAAATTATACCCTGTCGCCATGTGCGCCGCCTCGAGCAGCGGTTCGGCATTTTGTTACCTAGCTGGATGCAGAAAATGTCGGATTCCGGCTCTACAAGATTTAGCTTTCAATATTATGCAGATGCGAATTATTCAACTTCGCATAATCTTTGGGTGCGGCTTGCACTCCAGGACATGTATATCGACTGAGGTAACACGTCCGCCCCGCTCGCTGGCCTCACGCCGTGGTACGATTTTTAAGTTTGATAGTCCCGCCGTGCTCCGGCTGCCCTTGCAGTTCGGCGTGCGGCCGCACGTAAAGGAGCCATCATGGCCGGTATGAACATGCAGCAGATGATGAAGCAGGCCCGCAAGATGCAGGAGCAGCTTGCCGCCGCGCAGGAGAACCTCAAGTCCCAGACCGTCGACGCCTCTGCCGGTGGCGGCATGGTCAAGGTGACCGTCAACGGCGAGATGGAGCTCGTCAACCTCACCATCGATCCCGATGCACTCGATCCCGAGGACGTCGATATGCTGCAGGACATGATTATGGCCGCCGTCAACGAGGCCGTCCGCGGCGTCAACGAGCTCGCCAACAAGCAGATGGGCGCCATCACCGGTGGCCTCAACATCCCGGGCATGCCGTTCTAAGACACGCATATATATGAGTGCGAACCACAGTCTGCAAAAACTGCTCGATGAGCTGGGCCGTCTGCCGGGCATTGGTCCCAAGTCGGCCCAGCGCATCGCCTATTACCTGTTGGAGGCTGACGCCGAGGAGGCGCGCCGCCTGGCCGAGGCCATCCTGGAGGTTAAGCAGGAGGTTCACTTTTGCAGCCGCTGCTTTAACTACGCCACGGCCGACGAGTGCTCCATCTGCCAGGATTCGATGCGCGACACCACTCGCATTTGCGTGGTGGGCGAGCCGCGCGACGTCCAGGCAATCGAGCGCACGGGCAGCTACCATGGCCTGTACCATGTGCTGGGCGGCGTGATCAGTCCCATGGACAAGATCGGTCCCGAGCAGCTGCATATCCGCGAGCTGCTGGCGCGCCTGGGCCACGAGGACATCCACGAGGTCATTATCGCCACCAACCCCAACATTGAGGGCGAGACCACGGCGAGCTACCTGGCTCGCACTATCAAGCCGCTGGGCGTTGAGGTGTCGCGTCTGGCGAGCGGCCTGCCCGTGGGCGGCGACCTGGAGTATGCCGACGAGCTTACGCTTGGGCGCGCCATCGAGGCCCGCCGCGCGATCTAGCTGCCGGGTGCGCCGTGCCATGGCCCATCGGCCTGTCGCACGGGGTGCCCATAATTGGGCTTTCGTTCGTGGGTTTGTTGTGCAACAAAGATACTTCGCGTCCGCTTATCGCATGGATGCTTCCGCTCGCATCCTAAATTTGCCCATTCGTTGCGCAACCTTTTGGGTTCGCTGATACACTCAACCATGGATTTGAATGAATGCGCCGCCCCCGAGCGGCGTGTTTTTGTTGGAGGAGAGCACATGCGGCCCGGTGGCACACAGACAAAGCGCGGCACCGCGGTGCGCATGCGACGCCGACTGGGCTTGGCGCCGCGAGCATACGCGCTGCTGTCTTGCTCGCTGGTGCTGGTCGTGGCCGGTGTTTCCGCCTACGGCATGACCGTGCCGTCTATGGTGCAGGCACATGCCGCGCGCGAGGCCCATGTGGGGAGCAAGGCAAAAAGCGACCTGGGAACTACAACCGGATATGCTTGGGCAAGCGTGGTCGCACACGTTGTGTTTGGCGTTGACGACGCAGATGGCGCCGAGGCTCCGGACAACGAGGTTACACTGCCTAACGGCAAGACGATCGTGCTCACCAACACCAAGATCATCAATCGTCTTTCCAATAACAGCGTTTCGTCCGTTGTGAACAAGGCCGAGCAGCAAAAGGGTCAGGATGCGCAGCAGTCGGGGAAGCCCGGCGGTTCTGACGCCTCTAGCTCCGGCTCCAGCTCGGATTCGACGAGCGCGGGCGGCGGCTCCGGGTCGGACTCCTCTGCCGGCGGGTCTGGGAGCGGCGGCTCGACAGGCGGCAACGCTGGCAACGACGCGAGCTCTGACGGACTCTCGGCAGCTGAGGAGGAGAGCATCCACAGCTGGCTCGTGACCAAGTACAACATGCTCGACGGCTACGTTTCTCGTGCCAATGAAGTGGTCTCGACCTATAACTCTACAGGGGATCCCAGGCCGTGCGACAGCTTGGTCGGGGAGATGTTTGTCATCCGCGCCGAGTTTGGCCGCCAGACATTCTCGCCCAAGTCAAAGTGGTATCAGCAGTACGCCAATCTGTGGGGTTGCTATACCAACCTGTGCCAATGGGTTGGGCATTACGGCGATGACGATGTCGCACTCAGTAACTTCAACAACAATGTGGCGGCGCTTGCCCTATGATGACCGATCTTGCACCCACTGCAGCCCAATCGCTCGGCTGCGATCCCATGGTCGGCCTGCGTCTGGCGCGTGTCGACGGATTTGAGCCCGCTGTCGCGCTCGGCCAGGAAGAGCTGTCTGCCTATGTGCGTCGCTTTTCGATGCTCTTTGCCGACGACACTACCATGCGCCGTGGCGGTATCGGCCGCGTGACGCGTGCCGTCAACGCCCAGGGCGAGGCCGTGGCACTCAAGCAGCTCATCTTGCCGACGCGCGATGAGTTTGACGACGACGCTGCTCACGAGGCGCTGGTTGCCAAGTTCAAAGCGGCGTTTCGCGAGGAATACGAATGTCACCGCGCCCTTTCGGGCCTTAAGGGCTTTCCCCGCCTCTATGGATGGGGCGAGGTCGATGGCGTGCCTGCGATTGTCATGGAGTGGGTCGAGGGCGAGACGCTCGCCCGCCTGCGCTCACGACTCGCCGTAGACGATGCCGGGCGCTTGTCGCCGCTTGTGGCGGCGCGCTTGGGTCGCGATCTGTTTGATCTGCTGTGCCGTATGAACCTGGTGGGCGAGGGCTTTGTCCATCGCGATATCTCGCCCGCTAACATTATGGTGCGCACGGCGCGCCTGCCGCTCGACCAACAGCTCGCCGAGGGTAGCTTTGACCTGTGTTTGATTGACTTTGGCTCGTCGTTGGCGCTCGAGTCCGCATCGGCCGTGGCGGGAGCCGGCGGCAAAGCCTCCTTTACCGAGCGCTATGCCACGTTGCGCCGCGCGACGGTTGCCTACGCTCCGCCCGAGATGCTTACCGACGATATCGTTGACCTGCGCATTTTGCGCATGTCGCCGGCAATCGATGTGTATGCGGCGGCGAGCACGGTCTACGAGCTCATTGCCGGCGTCGCGCCGTACGAGACGACGCCGAGTGCTTCGGGCACCTCGGGTTCGCGCAAGAAGACGCGTGACATCGCCAGCCCCTATCGCCTTAAGATGGACGCCCCGCCCGATTATCCTGTCGGCGCCCACGCGCCTGGATGCGACTTGACCCAGCTCCTTCGTCGCGAGCCCGATGTGGCGCTTGCCGCGGCCGAGCAGGCCCAACAGCTGGGGCTCGAGCCGGATTCCGAGGAGCTGCGCGATGCGTTGGCGTTTGTCGACGCTCAGCTGTTCGATGTGGTGATGGCCTGCCTGTCCAGCCATCAGCAGGACCGTCCCGAACCGGCGGCGGTCGAGGCGGCGCTCTCGGCGTTTTGTGACCACTATGCGCAAAATGTTGGTCGCTCGCTTCGCGGCGAGCCGCTCACGCCGTGTCCCATGGATGCGTCCGGCCGTGCCGTGCGCCGTGCGGCGATGATTGGCGCGGCAGCCGTCTGCGGCGTGGTTTGGACAGCGGTCGTGGTGTCGGCCGCGCTGCTGGCGTCGGGTGCCCGCATGACGCTGAGTTTGGGGCCGCTCGTGTGGTCCGGACCGCTGCCGGGTATCATTGCCGCAATGGCGTTGGCGCTGCCGGGCGTTGCGGGTGTTGTTGCGGGAGCTCTCGCGCGCAATCGCCGTTCGGGATTCCTGCAGGGCGTGCTGACGCTTTCTGCCTGTGAAGTTCCGGTGCTGGTCGCGGCGGCGTGTACCGTGTTTTCCCAGCGCGCCGTGATGAGCGGTCTCGTTGCCGCCCTGATCGCAACCTATGCGCTGACGTGGTTTTTGCTGGCGACTGGTTTTGCCTTTGAGCTGCCCAATTTGGCACCGCGACGCACAAAAGGCCAGATGGCAACACCGCTTGCCGGTGGAGCCGCAGCCGCTCGCGCCTTTGACGGGCCCGTCGACGCATCGTCCGACTCTATTTCTACGATCAAGGAGGCCTAGGTCATGGCATCTCAAGTTGAGCTCACCCCATGCGGGGCCATGTTTGACATCTTTAAACGCGCAGCCCACCTGAGCCATATCGAGCTGTGCGGCTTGGTGCTTTCGTCCCGTCCGCTTGCCGACGGCCGCAGCCCGCAGAGCCGAGCCGCCGATCGCTCCTGGGTCTCGCGCTTTATCGTTCGCGCGCCGGTCGGTACGCTTCAGCAGCGTTTCTTTGCCGATTACGGCACCTCGGCTGCGCGCATTATGTCGCAGCTGGCCCTGCGCCAGCGCAATCCCATGGACTCCACGGCTGTGATCAATATGGTGTGCGGCTCTGCCGGTGAGCCCATGGTGCGTGCGCTCGAGGAATGTCACCAGGATACGAATCTCTATCGCAACGCGCTCGATCGTCTGTCCCAGGCGGGAGAGCTTATGCCTGCCGAGCGCGCCGAAGCCGTGCTGGTGCTGTTTGTCGCCGTCGGTTGTTCGGCAGATGTCCGGTCTTCGGTGACCTATGCCATCGACTATGCGCACGCGACCTGTGGCGGAGGCACGTCCACGCCGCGTTCGCTTGGCATGTCGACGACCACGGGCGAACGCGAGCCCGCGCCGGCGCATCCGTTGGGCCTGCTACGTGTGCAAAACGGCTTTGTGGTGAGTGCCCCACGCTGGATTCAGCCGAGCGAGGAAGGCGTCGAGATCGGCGCGCTGGCAACGGGGGAGGGCGATATCACCGACGTCGGTGATGACGTCTCGGCTCGCCATGCCCACATCTGGTGCGATGCTCAAAATACCTGGCACGTCGAGGACCTGTCGTCTACCAACGGGACCGTGGTGGTAAACGGGGTCACGAGCGTCTGCATCCAGGTCGAGCCCGGCCGCTCAGCCCAGCTCAATCCCGGTGACGAGCTCAAGCTCGGCGGCTCCACCACCTACGCCATCCTCTTCGGCGCTCTCTAGCCAACCCTCAATAAGTTGCGGTGAAATAGGGACTGTTTAAGGCTCTGAGCAGCAAAAACAGTCCCTATTTCACCGCAACTGCCGTATGGTTCCCGGGGGATATTCTGGTCGGCGCTGGGCGTTCGATAGTCACCCAAGGTAAACGGTTGATTTCCGATCTCAGCCGAACACATTGAGCTAATAGGCCGTTCCCGCAGTT
>CATYEN010000034.1 GCA_958405565.1 uncultured Collinsella sp.
CGACGCTGCGCGAGCTGCATTCACGCCAATCTGACGTTCAATTTCAAGGGCGCGACCAGAAGGTCAGCGCCCTTTCATTTCACGTCACCTTGGCGCAAATGCGGCTCGCTCGCTGGCATTAGCGCTGCATCGGCGTTAACGTTGCTGTACTAAATAAGCTTTGTTGACTCCAGCTTTTCGATAATCCAGTCGTTGGCTTTGATGACCGGGCGGCGGAAGACGACGCCCAGTGCCAGCGACGGAATCAGATAGCTCGCCAGAATGCCAAGTTCAACCCAGTACTCCATATGGTAGGCGCCAGCCATGGCGGCATGCATGGCGTTGATGCCGTGGGTGAACGGCAGGAACGGATAGATCGCCTGGAACACAGGGCCGGTCATCTCGATGGGGAACGTACCGCCCGAACCGCCGACCTGCATAACCAACAGCACGACGGCGAGCGCCTTACCGATATCACCAAACGACACGGTGAGCGTGTAGACGATATTGGAGAACACGAGGCTCGCGACCCAGCCGGCAAGTACAAACTGCAGCGGGTTGTCGCATTGGATGCCAAAGAACAGGATGTCGCCCGCGCACACGAGTGTCGCCTGCAGCAGGGCCAGACCTCCAAAGAACAGGTAGCGGCCCAGGTAGATCTCGTGCAGGCGCACGGGGATCAGCTCGTTGATGAGTTCGTCGTCAACCGAGACCTTCATCATGGCTGCCAGCACGATCGAGCCCACCCACAGCGACAGGATCGTATAGAACGGCGCCATGGCCGAACCGTAATTGCGGATTGGATAGACCGGCTTACGATCGAGCGCGACGGGACCGGAAAGCGACACGGCCAAACCCTCGGGGTCGTTGCCGATCATCGTCTTGATCGTCGCCAGGTCACCCGACATCAGGGCGCCGTCGAGCTCGTCCTTGAACGCGCTGATCTTGTCCGATGCCTCACCCAGCTGGTCAGAAGCCTTGTTGACGAGCCCTGCAGCCTTGGAGAGACCCTTCGCGAGCGAACCAGAGGCGTCGGTCAGACCGCTCACGGCGCTATCCAAGTCACCCGAGATACCGTTCAGGGAATCCAGAACGCCCGAAATGGTCTTCTTGAGCTCCTTGGCCTTAACCGAGAACGTGGAATCGTAGTCGGACTTGGCTCCCGAGATACCCGCCTTGGCATCGGCGATGGCCTGGTCGACCTCGGCACGCGAGTTGTTGACCTCCGCCATGCCGTCCGAAAGGGACTTTGCGGTCGCCGTCAGGTCCTTCGCATTGTTGCGGTACTCCACGGCAATTCTGCCCAGCGACGTCGCAGCGGACTCGAGACCGTCTTTGAGCTTGTCATCACTCACCTGGTCGGCAAGGTTGCGGAGCTGATCGGCCATCGCATCGATATCGTCAGCACGCGTATTGAGCGCCGCTGCGGCTTCGTTGAGCTGAGACACCGTAAGGTCAACATGCTGATTCGCGGCATCGAATGCCTTCGCAAGCTCGGCGGACACGTTGTCGAACGAGCCCGCGCTTCCGTCAATCGCTGCGTCAACGGCATCGTTGGCGGCCTTGAGCGCTTCCTTGGAATCATTGATGCCGCTCTTGGCGTGCTCCATCAGCTGCTTCGTCGACTCATCAACGGTGCCCGTCTGCTTGAGCATGCCGCCCGCCGATGTCAGTGAATCGGACGTGGAGCTCAAAATGCCCGCGAGCGACGTCGCACTCGCCTGAACGTCCTGCAGGTCCTCGACCGAATCGCCCAGCGTCGAGGACAGATTGGCGATAAAGTTGCTCACCTGGTCGGTACTCATATAGTCGAGCAGGCTGGACACGGTCTTAAGGCCGATGGTCGTGATGGTCTTGGTAAAGGTCTCGTTGACCTGACTCTGGACGGCGCTCGAACCCTTTTCAGTCACGATCTGTGCGATGGCGTTGGCCTTCTGGTTCTCATAGAACTCGATATCGGCGTGCTTCACCTCGGTCGAGAAAAGCGTCATCATGTCAGCGCTAAACGTTTTAGGGATAACGACGGCAGCGTAGTACGCGCCCGACTTAACGCCCTCAATCGCCTTATCGCGGTCGTTGAGGACGACCCAGTCGAAGTTCTCGTTGCCGCGCAGGGTGGCGGTTACGTTTTCGCCCACGTTGACCTCGACGGGAATCAGATCGCTCTCGTAACCCTCATCGGTGTTGACCACTGCAATCTTAAGGTTGCCGGTATTGCCGTAGGGATCCCAGCTTCCGGCGATGTTAAACCATGCATAGAGACATGGCACGATGATCAGGCCCATCACGACGACCATGCCGATCACGGAGCGAGACACGTTTTGGACATCGCGCTTAAACAGGTGCAGGATGTTTTTCATTTATGCCTCACCTCCTTTAGAGTGCTTGCCAAGCGAGGTGGTGTCCCCGTCGTTTCCGTTTACGTTGTCAGCGCCGTCGGCATCTTGAGCCTTACGATGCGCACCGATATGCGACAGACGGCTCGTAGGCTGTTCGCCTCCCTTGGCGCCACGCTCGCTGGCGTTGAGACCAAACATGCGACGGGCGGCAGGGATGGCAGCCGTGTGCTCGCGCATCTCGCGGCGAAGGTCCTCGTCCGAAAGCGCCGAGATACGCATCTGGGTATTGAGGCTCGCACGGATGTATTCGATGTTGATGAGCCAGCCGCAGATGGCGATAACCGAAATGATCCAGATAACGAGCAGGATGATCTTGCCGTTATTGTCGATATCGAGCACCGTCGAAAGCACAAAGAGCAGAACCTGCACGCCTACCACGGCGGCAAAACCGCCCTTGATGTAGTACGGGTAGCGATGCTCAAACGCCACGGCATGATCGAGCAGCTCGCGACGGTACGAATCCGAATCGAGCATGACGCGCATGGCCGTGCGCAGCGAATAGCGCTGGCGCGGCAGGTCGTTGGACTCGCAGATCATGAGGCCCGTCGTGGAAAGCTGCTTGTCAAAGAGCAGGTTGAGGTTGAGCAGCAGCGGACGCAGCTGCAAGCCAATAAAGAGTGCGATGGCAAGGAACACGCCCAGGATGCACAGGTTGAACAGGTAGTTGAACGAATACATGCCACCGACGGTCTCGCGCAGCAGGTTGATGCCATAGGTGAAGGGCAGCAGCGGATGCAGCCATTGGAAGAAGCCGGGCATCATCTCGATGGGATACATGCCCGACGAGCCGGGGATCTGCACAATGACGAGGATGACGCCAATGGCTTTACCGATATGCTTAAACGTGGTGGACAGCGCATAGATGATGTTGACGTAGGTGAACGAAATAGCGATGCCGCCCAGTACAAAGAGCAGCGGATTGACGCACTGAACGCCAATGACCAGGTCGCCCACCGTAACGATAATGGCCTGGAACGCGCCCAGGATCACCAGCAGCAGCCAGCGGCCAAAGTAGCCCTGACGCGCCGTAAAGCTACCGATGCCCTCGCGGTCGACCTCGAGTTTATAGATAGCGATGAGCACATAGCCGCCCACCCACAGCGCCAGATTGGTGTAGAAGGGCGCGATGCCCGAGCCAAAGCTCTTGACCGGATAGATTGACTTGGACGTCAGCTCAACCGGAGATGCCATGAAATCTGCCACGTCATTGACGTCGACGTCCATGAGGTCGGCTAACTCGCCCATAGACTCAGAGGTCTGCAGCGCCGCAATGTCATTGGCGGCGGTCGCGAGCTTGTCCTGAACCTTGGCAAGGGAGGCGTCGGTTTGGGACAGCGTGGTCTTTGCCTGCTTGAGCGTGGCATCGAGCTGCGCCAGCGTGCCGCGCGCGCTCGCTATCGTGGGGGTCATACCCGACACAATGCCGGTCAAATCGCCCGAAACGGCGGCAAAGGAGTCAAGCGCGCTCGAAGCCTTCGGAAGTGCGTTCTGACCCAGATCGGTCTGAGCCTGACCGAGGTTAGCCGTACCGGTCTGAATTGCCGCGTTGAGTGCGTTGCTCGCGTTCGAGATTGCCGTAGCGTCGTTTGCCATGGCGCTCGACTGTGCAGAAAGGCCATCCTTGATGCTCTGCAGCTTCTGGTTTTGCTCGCGAAGCGAATCGATGGTCGATACAATGCGCGCGTCAATTTCCTCGGAACCTGTCGACGTGTCATTAACGAGAATCTCCAAGTGCCCGATAACGGCCTTATTGTGATCGATCGTCGCTTGGAGAGACTCGAGCGAGTTGTCGATGCGGGTGGTCGTAGATGTGACCGTACCCGTTAGCTTGCCAATCGCAGCGTTCGCGGAGGCTGACGTCTTGGTGAGTGCAAGGCTACCTTCCGAGAGTGCCTTGGAGAGCGAGGTGATAGAGTTGCCCGCCGTGGCGCGAGCCTCGCCCAGCAGGTCGTTGCCCTGGGAGATTGCCTGCGTCAGTGACGGTGCCTGACCTTGCAAGCCGGCAAGCGCCGCATCAGCCGAGGCGATAGCGCCACTCGTCTTATCGATGGCGGCATTCATATCGCCAATCGAATCGCGCACCTCACCCAAGGTGTCGGATGCCTCGGACACCGAACTTGTCAGCGAGTCCTGAGTCTGGGTTGCCTTGTCCTTTAAATCGACACCGGCATCCTTGGCGATACTGGCAACAGTCTCGCCCACCGTGGAGACAAACTCCGAGTTGATCTGCTCCTCGATGGTGTTGGCACCGGTATCGGTGACCTTGGGCGCAATGGCGCTCTTTTTCTCGTTGACGTAATAGGTGAGCTTCGGCTGATGGTAGTTGCCGTCGAGCATCGAGACCAGATTGTCGGAGAAGTTCTTGGGGATTACGATCGCCGCGTAGTATTCCCCGCTCTCGACGCCCTCTTTGGCATCGGCAGCCGAATCGACGAAGGTCCAGCCCAGCTGATCGTTTTCCTTGAGCTGATCGACCACCTTATCGCCCGCATTAAGCTCGCCCACTAGGTCGTTCTGGGTGCCCTGATCGTTGTTGGCGATAGCGATTTTAATGCCCTGGGTGTTTCCATACGGATCCCAGTTGGCCACGATGTTGTACCAGGCATACAGCGAGGGGATAACGCACACGCCCAGGGTAACCACCAAGGCGACGGGGTTCACAAGCAGTCGCTTAATGTCGCGCTTGAATATCGCAAAGGAGACCTTTGCATCGGATAGTTTGCTGCCGAGACTCACGCTTGGACCATCCATCCTGTCGTTGAATCAAATCGTACTATCAAAAACCATTGTACGTAGGCGCTTTAGCGTCTCGAAGCACAATGGTATTGAGTTTTGCGGGTAGCAATATACTACGAAGATTAGTTAACGTACAGTTGTACAGTATCTCAAATTCCCGCAGCTCACAAAACCACAACCCGCACAAATTAGCAACCCAACTAGTCATTGGGGACGTTCTTAAACGACTAGTCAAACAAGGACGTCCCCAACGTCTACTTTGAACCACGGTAACGCCGATGTTTTGGCGCAGACAGCGAAAGCCCGCCAGAGCGAGCAAGGTGCCTTGAAACGAGGCGGCATTGACCTTCTGGTCATGCCGCCGAAGTTGAAAGGCAGATTGCCGCTCTGGCGGGCTTGCAGCGTCGGCCGGTTACGGCGTTTGGCAAAACGCCGTAACTACATAAGATTACAAACAGCCGCCGCGAAGGCAACGGGGTCCTCGGGGAGGATGCCCTCGACCAGCAGGGCCTGATCGTAGAGCAGGCCGGAGTACTGCTTGATCTTGTCGGTGTCGCCTGCCTTCTGGGCAGTGACAAGCTTGTCAAAGACCGGGTGCTTGGCGTTGAGCTCGAGCACGCGCTGGCTCTTGGGCATGCCGTCGGGCGCACCCTCGGGTCCCTTCTGGAGCACCTTCTCCATCTCGAGCGAAAGCGGGCCCTCGGTGGTGATGCAAGCGGGGGCATCGGTCAGGCGCGCGGAGACGGCAACTTTCTCGACCTTGTCACCGAGCGCCTCCTTCATAGCGCTAAAGAGGTCCTCGTTTTCCTTGGTGGCGTCCTCGGCCTCCTTCTTCTCGTCCTCGGTCGCCAGATCAAGATCGCCAGTCGCGACGTTCTTGAGCTCCAGGTGACGATCCTCGACCTCGGGCTCGGCACCGTCGGCAACGGCCTTCTCGGCAGCCTCGCGGGCGGCGTCGTCCTCGTAGATCTTAGGCATATCGGCGGCAACGTACTCACGCATAGCCTGGAACGTGAACTCATCCACATCCTGCGTCAGCAGCAGCACGTCATAGCCGCGGTCGAGCACGCCCTTTACCACGGGCATCTTGGCCAAGCGCTCACGCGAATCGCCGGCGGCGTAGTAGATGGCCTTCTGGTCCTCGGGCATACCCTTGGCATACTCGGCCAGGGTAATCATCTTCTGCTCCTTGGCAGACCAGAACAGCAGCAGGTCGGCGAGCTCATCGGCCTTCATGCCATAGCTCGAGTAGATGCCATACTTAAGGCCGCGGCCAAAGTTCTCAAAGAACTTCTCGTAGGCCTCGCGGTCGTTGTCACGCATATCCTCAAGGTCGGCGGTAATCTTCTTTTCCACACGCTTGGCGATAGCCTTGAGCTGACGGTTCTGCTGCAGCGTCTCGCGCGAGATGTTGAGCGACACGTCGGCGGAATCCACGACGCCACGGACAAAGTTGTAGTAGTCGGGCAGCAGGTCGTCGCACTTCTCCATAATCAGCACGTTGGAGCTGTAGAGCGCCAGGCCCTTCTCGTAGTCCTTGCTGTACAGATCGAACGGGGCACGGCCCGGCACAAACAGCAGGGCGTCGTACTCGAGCGTACCCTCGGCATGGAAGCTGATGGTGCGCGCCGGATCATCAAAGTCGTGAAACGTGGACTTGTAGAACTCGTCGTAGTCCTTCTGCTCGACATCGGAGCTGTGCTTCTTCCAGATCGGTGTCATTGAGTTGACGGTCTCGAGCTCCTGGTAGTCCTCGTACTCGGGCGTGTAGTCATCGCCAGCATCCTCGGGCTTGGGCTTCTGGCGGCTCTTGGACACCATCATCTGGATCGGGTAACGCACATAGTTGCTGTACTGCTGAATCAGGCTCTTGAGGCCCCACTCGGTCAGGAAGCGATCGTAGGTCTCGGCCTCGCCGTCGGCGTCGAGCTTCTCGTTCTCGCGCAGCGTCAGGATAACATCGGTACCGTGCTCGGCGCGCTCGCCGTCCTCGATGGTATAACCCTCAAGACCATCAGACTCCCACACGTGAGCGGTGTCCTCCCCATAGGCGCGGCTGACAACCTTTACGTGGCTGGCAACCATAAAGGCAGAGTAGAAGCCCACACCAAATTGGCCGATGATGTCGACATCGGAGCCCTGTTGCTCGGCGTTCTCGGTCTTAAACTCCTCGGAGCCGGAATGGGCGATGGTGCCCAGATTGCGCTCGAGCTCCTCGGCGGTCATGCCAATGCCGTTATCCGAGATGGTAATGGTGCGGGCGTCTTTATCAAAGGAGACGCGAATAGCCAGGTCGCCCTGGTCGAGCTTGACGCTCGGGTCCTGCAGGCTCTTAAAGTTGAGCTTGTCGACGGCGTCGCTCGCGTTAGAGATAAGCTCGCGCAGGAAGATTTCCTTATTGGTGTAGATGGAGTTGATCATGAGGTCGAGCAGTTTTTTGCTCTCGGTCTTAAATTGACGCATGTGCAGTCCTTTCGCGCTACCCCCGTCCGCAAAAACGGCCCGGTTGCCCGAGCCGCATCGCAGACCTGCTATGTTCAGACTTAGATTTTATAACCCATTAGCGCGCATATATACATACGGAATCGAAAAACTGTATGTCCAAACGCTCTGATGCGCCAATTGCCAAGGAGTGTCCCCGACTGCCGGCAGGAAAGGAACGTCCCTATCTGCCATCTACGCGCTTGGCCATCCAAGCATGGGGCTGGCCCTCGTCTTCGTAGTCCACCGGGGCAATCTGCGTGTAACCCGCCTTAGAATAGAGCGGCAGCACGTATTCCTGCGCATGCAGCTTAATGAGCCTGGCGCCGGCATCACGCGCGCACGTATCACTGGCCTCGACAATCTTGCTCGCCAGGCCGCGACGGCGCATGCTCGGCAACACGGCCACGCGCCCCATAATGTAGGTCTCCCCCGCCGCGACGCCTTCGTCCAAGTCGCACGCCGGCGACACCGGGGCTTCCGCATCAGCCGCGCGCTCAAGCTCTTCGGGAAACACGCGCGAGCAACCAGCAAGCTCGCCGTCTACATAGAGCGTCACATGAAGGCAGTTCGGATCCTCGTCGATAGCGTCGAACTCATTCTCGTAGCCCTGCTCGTCCATAAAAACGACGCGGCGCACCAACGCCGCGTCATCAAAGCATCCCGTCTTAAGTTGGATATCCATGGCTGCCCTTTCATTCAATGCGAACGTTAGGGACAGATTTTAGCGAAAATGAGCCCCGCGCACGCTAAACTTCGCGCGAGCCTTCGCCAAGCAGTCGTAATGACCCACGTTATGGGCATCGCTCGCGATGAAGCTGTACAGGTTCTGATCGAACAGGCGCTGTGCTGGCTTTTTCTCGCGACCAAAGCGACCGCCGGCAATAAAGTCCGCCGAAGCCTGCAGCTTGCAGCCCATATCGACCAGACGCTCCGCCACGCTTACATCCTTTTGAACCGCACGATAGCGCTCAGGATGAGCGATGATCACCTGGTAGCCACGGCACTGCAAATCGTAAATCGTGTTCTCGTACTCTCTAAACGCATACGCATCGGCATGCGTCGAAAGCTCGAGCAGAAACTCGTTGGTCCCATCGAAGTGCAAGTGCTCCGCGGCATCGACACCAAGCTCAACGAGCTTTCGATGGTTGACCTCGAAGCCCATCTGGAGCGGAAAACCGTCAGCGTTATCGCGCAGCAGCTCAAAGGCATCCCACATCTTGTCGTAATCAAAATAGGGATCACGGCAGTGAGGAGTGCAAACGATTCTGGTTACACCGGCCCGCTTGGCAGCCTCGAGCATCGCCAAGCTCTCTTCGAGATCGGCGGCGCCGTCGTCTACACCCGGCAAGATATGGCAATGAATGTCACGCATAGGTCGGCCTCAATCAACTAAACGTTTGCTCGGTTGGTGAAGATGCCCTTTTTGGAAGTGCCCTGATCGTCGGAGCCCTTCTTAACCTTCTTACCGTCCTTGGTGTAGTAAGAATAGTAGTACTCGCTGGTCTCGGTCTCGCAGTAGTTCATAACGGTACCGATAAGCTTGACCCTCTCGGACTTCTTAAGCTGGCCGATAGCGTTGAGTGCTTCCTCGCGCTTGGTAAAGTCCTCGCGCACCACGAACAGCGTACCGTCAGTCAGGCTGGCGATCTCGGCAGCATCGATGAAGGTGCCGACCGGAGGAGCGTCGAAGATAACGTACTGGAACTTAGCAGACAGCGCCTTTACCAGCTTGGAAAAACGATGGGAGACGATGATGTCGGCAGGATTGGGAATGTGCGGCTCGGCATCGAGGAAGTAGAAGTTCTTCTGACCCGTCTCGACGATCGCCTGGTCGATGGAAATCTGCTCGGACAGGACCGCGTAGAGTCCGCCGCGCGAACGGACGCCGAGCATATCGGAAAGGGACCTGCGGCGCATATCGGCCTCGACCAGAAGCACGGACTTGCCGCTCGTGGCGATTGCCTGAGCAAGGTTGATGGAAACCGTAGACTTGCCCTCGTTGGGAATCGAGGACGTAACGGTGATGGTGCGAATGGGGTCATCCACGCTCGCAAAGCGGATGTTGGCCAGAAGGGTCTTGGCGGCATTCTGTACAACGAGCTTATCGGTGTTCTTTGCCTTAGCCATGCCTATTTACCACCTTTCATAGCCGGAATTCGGCCAACAACGGGAATACCCAGGAGCTCTTCTGCCTCTTCGGCACCGCGGATGCGGGTGTTGAGCATATCTGCCAAGACGACATAGGCAACTGCGATAAAGATGCCCGCGAGGAACGCGACGGCAACGTACAGCATGCGCTTGGGACCGCTGGGGGCCTCGGGGGTCTTGGCCTCGTCGATAACGTTGATGCTCTGGGCAGCGCCGACGTTCTGGGCGACCGTACTCACCGAGCTGGCCATGGCCTTAGCGACCTCAGCCGTCTCCTTGGCATCGGTGCCGGTGACCGAAAGCGTAATAACGCGCGTGGTCGTCTCGGAGGAAACAGAGACCTTGTAGTCATCCAAATCGGAAAGGCCCAGCTCGTTGGCAGCACCGCTCTTAACGCTATCGCTATCGAGCAGCGTGGCGATATCGTTGGAAAGCATCTGGCTCGCCGAGAGGTCGTTGTAGCTCATCTGACCGCTATCGTCGGTCTTGGCGAGAATGTACATGCTCGTCGTGGCGGTGTAGGTGTTATCCATCGCAGCGAAGGACACGATGCCCATGGCGATCGCGCAAACCACCGGAAGGGTGATGACCAGCTTAAGGTGCTTTTTCAGCAGCTGGAACAATTCGAGAAGGGTCATGCAGCTTGCCTTTCAGTTCCCCAGTTCGTATTGACAAAACTGTCCGTATGTTATCGCATCTTTTTATCGAGACCAAACTCTATACATAAGAAACAGCCTCTACTGTAAAAATGCCGGAAGCGTCCGTAAAATTGCGCAACAACAACGCCGCACCTGAAAGACAGATGCGGCGTCTGCGCGAATAACTATGTTGTATCGCTATGCGAATGGCTCGTCCTGCTGTATGGGAAACGTCACCGTAATGGTGGTTCCCACGCCCGGTTCGCTCTCCAGGTCGATATCGGCATGATGGTACAAGGCGGCATGTTTAACGATCGCCAGGCCCAGACCCGTTCCACCGCGTGCCTTTGATCGACTCTTGTCCACGCGGTAGAAACGCTCGAACACCTTGCCCTGCTCCTCGGGCGCAATGCCAATACCCGTGTCGGCAACCGCAAGAAACGGCTGGCCTTCATCGTTGGTCCCGCACGTAAGTGTCACCGTACCACCGGGTCGGTTATAGCGGATGGCGTTGCTCGCCAGGTTATAGATGAGCTCGTCAATCAGACGCGATACGCCTTCGATGACCACGGGCTGTGACTCATGGCCTATCGTCACATTCGCCTGACGGGCAACCTGTTCAAGACGCTGCTCAACCGCATAGATGGCACGAGAGAGCTCAATAGGCTCCGTGGACCCAATGGGCACCGCCTCGCCCTCAGTCGCACGCTCGGCCTCGTCCAAGTTAGACAGCGTAAGAATGTCGTTGACAAGCGCTGCCAAACGGCCTGCCTCACGGTAGATGCGGCCGCCAAAGGTGCGCAGATCGTCCTCGCCCTCGACCATACCATTTGCGATGAGCTCGGCATAGCCCGAGATCGCGGTGAGCGGGGTCTTGAGCTCGTGGGTGATATTTGCCGTGAACTCGCGACGCATGCGGTCGTTGTCCGCCAGCACTGCCATCTGGCGTTTAAGCTCCTGGCGCTGCGACTCAATGCGCTCGAGCATGGGAACCATCTCGGCATAGGCATGCTCGTAGCTGCGGCGTGGATGGTCCAGATCCACCTCTTGCAACGGCGCAATAATGGCACGGGATTCGCGACGCGCCAGGAAAAACGAGAGCACCGCGCCGGCTGCCGCGATAAGCAACATCGGCGCCACCATCGACAGCAAAATCGCCGCAACGCCGGGTTGAGCTTGCGCCAGACGAACAACCTGACCGTTATCAAGACGCACGGCGCGATACAACATGATCTCATCGAGCGTAGAACTTGCGCGCTCCGCGGAGCCCGAGCCGCTCTCGAAGGCCTCGGCGACCTCGGGGCGATCGCCGTGATTGGGCAGCATTGAAGGCGATGCCTCGTTGTCGTAGGCAACTGACCCGTCTTTGTTAATCAGCGTGATACGAAGATCCTCGCGATCGAGGCTGCGCAAGAATGCAATGGGCTCCTGCTGCTCGTCAAGCGCGGCGGCAATGAGCTCAGTTTCTTGCGAAAGGTTGGCGCTCGTGGCATCTGCCAGGGTGTTTTGCACAAAGAACGCGCCCAACACCGTAAACGCCACGATAACCGCCATGGCACAGACAAAGATCGTCGCAAAAACGCGGTGCGACAACGTGTGTTTTCCCTGGGGAGCAAAGACCACGGGTTACTCCTCCGATGTGGCGGCGTCGTCACCTTCGGCACCATCACCGGCCGAAGGCTCAGCCAGGCGATAGCCCACGCCGCGCACGGTCTCGATAGCGCTCGCATGCTCGCCGAGCTTTTGGCGAAGCGTCTGCACGTGGACGTCGACGGTGCGCGAACCGCCGTCAAAGTCCCAACCCCACACGCTCTGCAGCAACGACTCGCGGGTAAAGACCACGCCGGGCTTGCGCATGAGATACTCGAGCAGGTCGAACTCGCGCAGGGTGAGCTTGAGTGGCTCGCCGGCAACGGTCACCTCGCGATGGCTGGGCGAGAGCACGATGTCGCCCACGCTCAGTACATCGCTCGCCTGCTTGACCATGCCGCCGCGACGCAGCAGCGCGCGGCAACGGCTGGCAAGCTCCATGAGCGAAAACGGCTTGGTCAGGTAATCGTCAGCGCCACCATCGAGCGCCATGACCTTGTCGAGCTCGGTATCCTTAGCGGTGAGCATCATAATGGGCACCGTCGCCGTCAGGCGGTCGGCGCGCAAGCGGCGCATAATTGCCAGGCCGTCGGTATCGGGCAGCATGATATCGAGCAGGACGGCATCGGGCACCCGTCGTGCCACGGCAGCCTTAAACTCACCATCGCACGAAAAGCCCTCGGCCTCGATTCCCTGCTTGCGCAGGGCGTAGACCGTCAAATCCCTGATGTTGTCATCGTCCTCGACGTAATAGATCATGTTGAACCCCTTTGCGGCCGGTATGACCGCATCTTAACCCTAAAGGCGCCTGTACTAGATAGTATCAGCCAAAACGGCCCGTCAAATAATCCGCCGTGCGCGGATCGGTCGGATTCTTAAAGAGCTGCGCGGTAGGCGCATGCTCCACCAGCTCGCCCAGCAAAAAGAACGCGACCGAGTCGGAAATGCGCGCGGCCTGCTGCATGTTGTGCGTAACGACCACCAGCGTGCACGTTTCCTTGAGCTCGCAGGCCAGCTGCTCAACCACCAGCGTCGACACGGGATCGAGGGCGCTCGTGGGCTCATCCATCAGCAGGATGTCGGGCTGCACAGCAAGCGCACGAGCGATGCACAGACGCTGCTGCTGTCCGCCCGAAAGGCCCAGGCCCGACTCCTTGAGCTTGTCCTTGACCTCGTCCCACAATGCGGCGCGGCGCAGGGAGTCCTCGACCAGCTCGTCAAGCACAACGCGATCGCGCACGCCCATGCCGCGAGGGCCATAGGCAACGTTGTCGTAGATGCTCATGGGAAACGGATTGGGGCGCTGGAACACCATGCCCACGCGCTGACGCAGGCGGCAGATATCGTAATCGCCCAGGATATCCTGGCCGTCGAGCGCGATCTTGCCCTCGATACGGCAATCCTTGATGCTATCGTTCATGCGGTTAAAGCAGCGCAGCAGCGTCGACTTGCCACAACCAGAAGGCCCGATAAACGAGGTAATCTGCTTGTCGCGGATTTTGATGTTCACGTCCTTGAGCGCATGGTGGTCGCCATAGAACAGGTCGAGGCCCTCCACATCGATGCGCGTCGGCGAGGCCGCAAGGTCCTCTGCCGTGGGGCGAGTCGCATCCCCAACTTCGCGCTCGTGCGCGGCCTCGGCCTGCGCCTCCATGAGTTCCTCAAGCTCCGTGGGCTCCATAGCCGCAGCAGCCGTCATACCGCATACCTCCATATCGATATCAATTCAGCAGTATCGATAGTAGGAATCGCGGCTCATACGCACGTGAGCGCATTGTCAAGTGTTTGTAAGGGCACGCTAGCTATGCGGCGGGCAGCTCGATGGTGAATATCGTGTGTTCGGGCGTCGATTCACATGCAACGGTACCGCCGTGTGCCGCGATGATCTCCTTGGCAATAGCAAGGCCCAGGCCGGCACCACCGCGATTGGTCGCACGCGCCGCATCCAGGCGATAGAACTTCTCAAAGATCACCTTGAGCTTAGCCGCAGGGATAGGATCGCCCTGATTGATAAAGCGCACGCGCACGCCGCCATCGTCTTGGCGCCTGGCCTCAATCGTGATAGTCGAGCCCTCATAGCTATAGGCGACAGCGTTTTTCATGATGTTGTTAAACACGCGGGCCATCTTGTCGCCATCCACGAGCACCGTCAGGTCCTCGCGAATATCAACTTGGGCTTCCTTATGCTGCTCGTTGAGGATGGGATAGAACTCGTCAGCCACCTGAGCCAGCAGCAACCCCAGATCAACATAGCCGCGCGTGAGCACGATATCGTGGAAGTCAAAGCGCGTGATATCGAAGAACTCTTCGATGAGCGCATCGAGCCGGTGCGCCTTGTCGAGCGCCACGCCCGTAAAGTGCGCACGTTGCTCAACCGGCAGCTCGGGAGCCTCTTGCAGCAGCGAAAGATAGCCCACCACACTGGCAAGCGGGGTGCGTAGGTCATGTGCCAAGTACGTGACCAGATCGTCCTTGCGATGAGACTCGTCACGCAAGGCCTGCTGCACCTTGCGCTCGCGATCGCGCACACGGTTGAGTGCGCCCTCGACCTCCAGGAAGTCGCCGTCGATGTTGTCCCAGGTGTCGGGGTGATCGATCAGGCGATCTTGAATACGAGCGGCCAGCACACAATCGGCATGCTGCTCGCCCTGCTCATAGCCCTGGTAGTACAGGGCGCGGCCGCAAAAGAACAGCACGCACACGGCAAGCGCAAGCACAAAGCCAAGCATGTTGAATACAAAGCCGGCATCGAACAGCACCGGCCCTTCGATGCCGCTGAGTGCCATGGCGCCAATCGCCAACGTCATGGCCCACGCGGCACCGCCAATCACCACGCAGCGGCGTACGATTTCAAATCGATCGATCAGCAAAAAGCCGACAAGCAGCACCGCCAAGATTCCAGCGATGTTATCGTGATTGGGCAGCATTGAAGGCGATGCCTCGTTGTCGTAGGCAACTGACCCGTCTTTGTTAATCAGCGTGATACGAAGATCCTCGCGATCGAGGCTGCGCAAGAATGCAATGGGCTCCTGCTGCTCGTCAAGCGCGGCGGCAATGAGCTCAGTTTCTTGCGAAAGGTTGGCGCTCGTGGCATCTGCCAGGGTGTTTTGCACAAAGAACGCGCCCAACACCGTAAACGCCACGATAACCGCCATGGCACAGACAAAGATCGTCGCAAAAACGCGGTGCGACAACGTGTGTTTTCCCTGGGGAGCAAAGACCACGGGTTACTCCTCCGATGTGGCGGCGTCGTCACCTTCGGCACCATCACCGGCCGAAGGCTCAGCCAGGCGATAGCCCACGCCGCGCACGGTCTCGATAGCGCTCGCATGCTCGCCGAGCTTTTGGCGAAGCGTCTGCACGTGGACGTCGACGGTGCGCGAACCGCCGTCAAAGTCCCAACCCCACACGCTCTGCAGCAACGACTCGCGGGTAAAGACCACGCCGGGCTTGCGCATGAGATACTCGAGCAGGTCGAACTCGCGCAGGGTGAGCTTGAGTGGCTCGCCGGCAACGGTCACCTCGCGATGGCTGGGCGAGAGCACGATGTCGCCCACGCTCAGTACATCGCTCGCCTGCTTGACCATGCCGCCGCGACGCAGCAGCGCGCGGCAACGGCTGGCAAGCTCCATGAGCGAAAACGGCTTGGTCAGGTAATCGTCAGCGCCACCATCGAGCGCCATGACCTTGTCGAGCTCGGTATCCTTAGCGGTGAGCATCATAATGGGCACCGTCGCCGTCAGGCGGTCGGCGCGCAAGCGGCGCATAATTGCCAGGCCGTCGGTATCGGGCAGCATGATATCGAGCAGGACGGCATCGGGCACCCGTCGTGCCACGGCAGCCTTAAACTCACCATCGCACGAAAAGCCCTCGGCCTCGATTCCCTGCTTGCGCAGGGCGTAGACCGTCAAATCCCTGATGTTGTCATCGTCCTCGACGTAATAGATCATGTTGAACCCCTTTGCGGCCGGTATGACCGCATCTTAACCCTAAAGGCGCCTGTACTAGATAGTATCAGCCAAAACGGCCCGTCAAATAATCCGCCGTGCGCGGATCGGTCGGATTCTTAAAGAGCTGCGCGGTAGGCGCATGCTCCACCAGCTCGCCCAGCAAAAAGAACGCGACCGAGTCGGAAATGCGCGCGGCCTGCTGCATGTTGTGCGTAACGACCACCAGCGTGCACGTTTCCTTGAGCTCGCAGGCCAGCTGCTCAACCACCAGCGTCGACACGGGATCGAGGGCGCTCGTGGGCTCATCCATCAGCAGGATGTCGGGCTGCACAGCAAGCGCACGAGCGATGCACAGACGCTGCTGCTGTCCGCCCGAAAGGCCCAGGCCCGACTCCTTGAGCTTGTCCTTGACCTCGTCCCACAATGCGGCGCGGCGCAGGGAGTCCTCGACCAGCTCGTCAAGCACAACGCGATCGCGCACGCCCATGCCGCGAGGGCCATAGGCAACGTTGTCGTAGATGCTCATGGGAAACGGATTGGGGCGCTGGAACACCATGCCCACGCGCTGACGCAGGCGGCAGATATCGTAATCGCCCAGGATATCCTGGCCGTCGAGCGCGATCTTGCCCTCGATACGGCAATCCTTGATGCTATCGTTCATGCGGTTAAAGCAGCGCAGCAGCGTCGACTTGCCACAACCAGAAGGCCCGATAAACGAGGTAATCTGCTTGTCGCGGATTTTGATGTTCACGTCCTTGAGCGCATGGTGGTCGCCATAGAACAGGTCGAGGCCCTCCACATCGATGCGCGTCGGCGAGGCCGCAAGGTCCTCTGCCGTGGGGCGAGTCGCATCCCCAACTTCGCGCTCGTGCGCGGCCTCGGCCTGCGCCTCCATGAGTTCCTCAAGCTCCGTGGGCTCCATAGCCGCAGCAGCCGTCATACCGCATACCTCCATATCGATATCAATTCAGCAGTATCGATAGTAGGAATCGCGGCTCATACGCACGTGAGCGCATTGTCAAGTGTTTGTAAGGGCACGCTAGCTATGCGGCGGGCAGCTCGATGGTGAATATCGTGTGTTCGGGCGTCGATTCACATGCAACGGTACCGCCGTGTGCCGCGATGATCTCCTTGGCAATAGCAAGGCCCAGGCCGGCACCACCGCGATTGGTCGCACGCGCCGCATCCAGGCGATAGAACTTCTCAAAGATCACCTTGAGCTTAGCCGCAGGGATAGGATCGCCCTGATTGATAAAGCGCACGCGCACGCCGCCATCGTCTTGGCGCCTGGCCTCAATCGTGATAGTCGAGCCCTCATAGCTATAGGCGACAGCGTTTTTCATGATGTTGTTAAACACGCGGGCCATCTTGTCGCCATCCACGAGCACCGTCAGGTCCTCGCGAATATCAACTTGGGCTTCCTTATGCTGCTCGTTGAGGATGGGATAGAACTCGTCAGCCACCTGAGCCAGCAGCAACCCCAGATCAACATAGCCGCGCGTGAGCACGATATCGTGGAAGTCAAAGCGCGTGATATCGAAGAACTCTTCGATGAGCGCATCGAGCCGGTGCGCCTTGTCGAGCGCCACGCCCGTAAAGTGCGCACGTTGCTCAACCGGCAGCTCGGGAGCCTCTTGCAGCAGCGAAAGATAGCCCACCACACTGGCAAGCGGGGTGCGTAGGTCATGTGCCAAGTACGTGACCAGATCGTCCTTGCGATGAGACTCGTCACGCAAGGCCTGCTGCACCTTGCGCTCGCGATCGCGCACACGGTTGAGTGCGCCCTCGACCTCCAGGAAGTCGCCGTCGATGTTGTCCCAGGTGTCGGGGTGATCGATCAGGCGATCTTGAATACGAGCGGCCAGCACACAATCGGCATGCTGCTCGCCCTGCTCATAGCCCTGGTAGTACAGGGCGCGGCCGCAAAAGAACAGCACGCACACGGCAAGCGCAAGCACAAAGCCAAGCATGTTGAATACAAAGCCGGCATCGAACAGCACCGGCCCTTCGATGCCGCTGAGTGCCATGGCGCCAATCGCCAACGTCATGGCCCACGCGGCACCGCCAATCACCACGCAGCGGCGTACGATTTCAAATCGATCGATCAGCAAAAAGCCGACAAGCAGCACCGCCAAGATTCCAGCGATGTTATCGATGCCAATCAGCAGCAGGCTCAGCAAAAAGAGCAGCACCGTTGCAAGCGCGCGGTTGTCGACGACCGACCTCACGTATTCAAAGAGTCGATCGGACACCTCGAATGCCTGCCTATCGTCTTTTGTCATATCCACTTCCCCACCATCAAAGGCGTTATTCGATTATGTAGCCGACGCCCCAGACGTTTTTGATAAAGCGCGGCTTTTGAGCGTCGTCACCGATCTTTTCGCGCAGGTGGCGAATGTGCACCATCACCGTATTGTTGGAGCCGGGCATAAAATCCTCGTTCCACACCGCGCGGAACAGATCCTCCACGGCCACCACACTGCCGCGATGCTCGACCAGATACAGCAAGATGGAATACTCGATGGGCGTGAGGCGAACCGGCGCACCGTCCACCGTTACGGAACGGGCATCGCGGTTGATCTCTAGGCCGTCGAACTGGATGGTCGGCGACTCGGCCGCCTGCGCACGGTTACCGTAGCTGGTGTAGCGACGAAGCTGAGCGTGCACGCGCGCGATGAGCTCCAGCGGGCGGAACGGCTTAACCACGTAATCGTCCGCGCCAAGCGAAAGGCCCTCGATCTTGTCTTGCTGGGCATCGCGCGCCGTCAGCATGATCACGGGATAGGTATGGCTGGAACGGATCGTACGCAGCAACTCAAGCCCATCGATATCGGGCAGCATGACATCCAGCAGCGCCAGATCGAACTCCTGCTCCAAGATTGCCTTGGCAGCATCGGCCCCGCTATAGGCGACCTGTACGTCAAAGCCTTCTTTTGTAAGGTAGATACCAACCAAGTCGGCGATGGCCTTTTCGTCATCAACTACCAAAATGCGTTCGTTCATGCGTGCTCCTCTCGCGCTCCATTATGCCCGAGGGGGCGCATGCCACACACAACAAGCGTGGGTGATTAAGTCGGCCTTAAGCACCCTTGTGCCCGTTCGGGCGCGGATGTGGGCCACGCACGCACGCGATGATCGCCGACACCGGTAAACGATATACTCTAGTTCCAGAAGAGACCATCCCGTCGAAAGCGAAATCTGTGAAGTCCCTCACCTCTTTTGCAAAGCGCTCAGCCCAGCTTGCCGCCGGCTTTGTCTGCGCTATCGCCCTTGCCGCTGGCGTGCCCACCGTCGCCGGCGCCCAAGTACTCACGACCGACAATGTTTGCGGCAAAACCGCCGATGCGCGCGGCATCACGGCCGAAAATCTGCCCGATATCGATGCGACCAATGCGCTCGTCATGGGCAAAGACGGCACCGTCTACTACGGGCGCGGCGCCGATGAGCAGGTCAAAATCGCCTCGATCACCAAGGTCATGACCGCAATCCTAACCGTCGAGAATTGCAAGATGGACGAGAAGGTCACGGTGAGCAACGCCGCAGCCACCGTGGGTAATTCGACCGCCGGCTTGCTCGAAGGCGACGAGCTTACCGTGGAGCAGGCACTGCGCGGCCTGATGATTCCCTCGGGCAACGACGCCGCCGTCGTGCTCGCCGAATATGTGGGCAAGAAGATCGACCCTAAGACCAAAGACGCCGAGGCAACCTTTGTGAAGGCCATGAACGAGCGCGCTAAGAAGCTCGGCTGCACCGGTACGCTTTTTGAAAACCCGCATGGTCTGGACTTTGATGAGTGGGCTGGCGATATGCACTCAACCGCACACGACGTAGCGCTGATGATGCAGGAGGCCATGAAAAACGACACGATCCGCGAGGTCGTAGCGAGCGAGGATTCCTGGATCGAGGTCACGGGCGCCGACGGCACCGACCATTCGCATTCCATGGACACGCACAACGTTTTGCTCGGTCAGGACGGAAACATTGGCGGCAAGACCGGCACCACCGACGACGCGGGCTACTGCTTTACGAGCGCCTACAACCGCGACGGCGACGAGATCTACACTGTTATTTTGAACTCCACCACCACCGACCAGCGCTTTACCGATACCGCCAGCCTTGCCAACTGGTACTACGGCCACAAGGTGACGGTCGCAATCGCCAACACACAGGAAAAGACCGCCAACGGCAACCCGCTTATGGCGCGCATTGGTCAAACCGACTGGACGGATAAGACGATCGACGCCACACTCGCCGATCCTACGGCGCAAGCGACCGTGTTTTCCCTTGCCGGCGAGGTGACCGAAAAGGTTAGCTACGACGATCTTTCGGGCACGGTGCATGTGGGCGACAAGGTGGGTAGCGTCACGCTCAAGCAGGACGGCACCAAGATCGCCGTCATGGACCTGGTTGCCGACGAGGAAGGCGCAGGGCCGAATCCCATTGAATGGCTACTCGTGAAGCTCGATCGCTTGGGCCGTCGCATCGACAACCGCCCGCTCACGGCAGAAAGCGAGACCGTCGCCAAGGCACCCGAGGTGTAGGGCGCAAGAATAATAAGCCCACTGAAAGGAGGCGTCCGAAAGGATGCCTCCTTTTTTGAGGTTCGAACCCCCAGCCGCCATTCTTGATAATAAAAAGGGCCCCAAATGGAACCCTTCTTTAAATTTAAACTGGCGGAGAGCTGGGGATGTCCGGGCATGCTGCGCATGCCCTCCGGCTTCAAAGCCTGGCGGCTTTTCGCCCACGGCCTACAAACGCTTTCGCGTTTGCTTAACGCCCGTGCCCTCTCGGGTTCGAATCCCCAGCCTCCTTTCTCCGCACAAAAAAGGGCCCCAGATGGGACCCTTCTTTCAATTCGTACTGGCGGAGAGCTGGGGATTCGAACCCCAGATGCCCTTTTGGGGCATACTCGCTTAGCAGGCGAGCACCTTCGGCCTCTCGGTCAGCTCTCCGTAACAGCCGTTCTATAGTAACCAAACAGCCAAGGATGGGCAAGAGGAAATTTTCTAATTGCCTAGCATCCTTTCCTCCTTGGAAGCTTCGCCTACCCCAGCGAGCGGTTGAGGGAGCCGAGCTCGTCGTTGCCCATGGTGCGCCACATTTGGAAGATGCAACCGCGTGCCAGGAAAAAGAACCCGTTGTCGACCAGTTGCACAGCGGCATCTGCCAGCTGATTCGTCACGGCGGACACTGGCGGCAGCTCGAGTCCAGCCTTGTGGATGGTCTCGACCGCTTCCTCGAACGTCGGAGGCTCGCTGACGCCCATCTCGTTCATAAGGCCCTGCATTTCTTCCAGCGCGCTGCTACCCGACTCCTCGCCGCGCGGCACCAGACGGTAACAAGCCAGCGCCAGGTCGAGCTGATCGCAATTCCAATAGGCAAACGCCAAGCGATAGAACAGGTAGCCGATTGCAGAACGATCGCTGGCAATACGTAGGCCGTGGCGCGCCACCTCGATAATCTCGTCAAAGCGCTCCAGACGCGCAAGCACGTTGATGAGCGCAAAGTGCGACTGCATGGACGAGCGCGCCAGATCGTAAAGATGGCGCACCTCGGGCAGTGCTCGTTCAAAGTCCTCTTGCTCGGCGTAAAAGCTGCAGATCTCGTGCTGGGCAAAGTACAGCGCATCGGGCGCACGTAGGATTCGCACAGAGCGGTCTTCTTCCAACACCGGTAGCACCATGCGTACCAACTGGTTGTCGCAGAACTGCGTTTGGACCGGCCCCGTTGCCAAAAGCTCGGCAACGGCACACTTGGCCTCCAGCTCCTCGGCCAAACGAGAAAAGCCCTCGAATGCACCTGCACGGTCAGTTTTAGACTGCTCGCGCAATTCAACGACGCGCGCCACATACGGGTCGTCGTCCTCTTCCATGACTTCCAACTCGTCAGCTGTATCGGCAAGCAGCAGGTCGCGCAACGCCGGCGGCAGCGGACGATGGTCGTCACGCGGGCGAGCGTGAACCTCCGCTGGCTCAATCATATCCGGCGTGGTCGCCTCATATGCCTCAAGCATGCGCTTGCAAGGCATACCGTCCATATCCATGCTCTCAAGATCCTTGGCGACGGGAACACAATCGGCAAGATACTCGGCACGGGCAAAGGAATACGTTGCGACGATGTGCACATCCTGCTCATCGTCGGGAGCCTCAATCTGCACGTAGCAGCGCGTGATGCAGGCACCCGCGGCAAAGCAAGCCGCCGCAAGCGTGAGCGCTACGCGCGCGTCGTGCTCCGCGGCCCAGATCTCGCGCACACCCTCGTCCAGCTCGCGCCAGGCGTCATCCTGAGCATCGTATTCACGTTGCGGCATGGCATCAACGACAGAGCGCCCAAACTGGACGAGCATAATCCCCTCGGCAACGTTCACTCGATAGGTATAGTCAAGCCGTGTGACCACGTTAAGCGCCTCGACAATTCGCGCAAAGCGGGTGCGCACGTCCCACTCGCCACCAGGCTGGCACGCAACCGTCCCCGGCTTGGCCCACGGGTTGTCGCTCGACAGCGTTTCGAGCAACCGGGGGACATCGTTGGTCGTTTTAGCGATATGCCACGAGTCAAAGAGTGCACAGCCCTCAAGGCTCGGCGACGAGGCTGCGGGGGCCAATCCGGCCCCGATGCGCTCAAGGATGCCGGAGAGGCGGTTCAGGCGACACTCAATGGCAAGCAAGGTGTCGATCTCATCTTGATCTAACAGGCTGCGATCGAAATTTAGATAGAAAAGCTTCGAGCGATCGATGCGGGCCAAGTTCATTTCAGTCTTTGCCGCTATGGTGCGCAGGCGAGGCAGATTGACTTCACCCATCAGGGCCGCGGCATAACGCTCGATGCCGCTCGGATTGTCCTTATGGTCAATGCGGTAGAGCAGCGTCTCGATGGCATCGGGAAGTGGCGTCGAATCAAAGCCCAGAAACACTTCGACCGGCTCGGGCAGCTTGACGAGCTTAATCTTGTCGACGACATTGTGCGTACTCTCGTCGAGCCTATCGGTGTTTGACGTGCTCGCGATAGCATTTTCGGAATCGGCAAATATGACGTAGCGCAAGAACATAGATGCCATGAACTCACCGTAAGGGAGGCTGCGGGCCGAATTCCATGTCTCGCGATCGGACTGCTCGCGCATGGGGCCTTTTGGAGAGCCGATGACCCGCGCCCGGGGACGCATCGTCCCATCGGTGCCCCTTACCGCAATCTCGCCAATGCTGGAGTCGGACTCATCAAGAACCAGCTGCATATCGGGATCATCGGGCAACGGTGCCTCGCTAACGGGACGGTCCACCTTGTACACTTCGCCCGAAACGCTCACGTAACCTAAAAGTGACACATGGCTCTTACCGACGAATTCAACGGCGTAGCATGATTCATGCGGATCGTCGCCAAAGAGTTTCCAGACAACGCCATACGAGCGTCCCGCGGGCTGCTCGGGCATCGCCGGAAAGCGCTTCTTGGGATCGAGAAACTTGAGCTTGTAGGTCGGACGCTCTGCCACGAAATATCACCCTGATCGGTCGTCTAGAGAAAGGGCGCGCCCCAGGTGCACCGAGACGCTTACTCGGAATCTTACACGAGTCGATAACAAAAAAGCCCCCGTTGCCGGAGGCTTTGATCTCAAATGGTGCGGCGTATAGGATTCCGCGCATCCGCTTGCGCGGATCCGCACCGGCTTCGGCCGCCTGCCGGCGTCCTCGCCCGCGGGCTAAAAACGCTCCGCGTTTTCCTTACGCCCGCGCCTCGACCGAGGTTCGAATCCATGCGGCGTTTGCCTAAAAGAAAAGCCCCCGTTGCCGGAGGCTTTGATCTCAAATGGTGCGGCGTATAGGATTCCGCGCATCCGCTTGCGCGGATCCGCACCGGCTTCGGCCGCCTGCCGGCGTCCTCGCCCGCGGGCTAAAAACGCTCCGCGTTTTCCTTACGCCCGCGCCTCGACCGAGGTTCGAATCCATGCGGCGTTTGCCTAAAAGAAAAGCCCCCGTTGCCGGAGGCTTTGATCTCAAATGGTGCGGCGTATAGGATTCGAACCTATGACGTTCTGATTCGTAGTCAGACCCTC
>CATYEN010000035.1 GCA_958405565.1 uncultured Collinsella sp.
GGATTTGCAGCGACGGACCTCAGGACGCTCTTACACCACGTCTGCGCGCGCGACCAGTTTCAAGTCGAGTTTTGCCGATTTCGACCAAGAATCGCTGCTACTAAAAAGGTAACAGTACTCATATTTGCCCTTTTTTGGCCACAAGCCCTAAAACAAGCCTCGCCAAGGTCGGGAAGCGGGCCAAATCGCCGGCCTCGAGGCTTATTCCACCGTTCCGTAGACGGCGCCCCAGCCGTGGGCGGCCAAGGCGGAGTTGAGCTGGTCGCAAAGCGATTGGCGGTCGTAGTAGCCGGGCGGTAGCAGGTTGACGATTTCCATGAGATCGGGCGCCAGGTCCAAGATTTCGGCCTGTACGATCAGGTCCAGGCGGTCGATGGCATGGCGGTCGTAAAACAGCCCGTCGACCAGGCGCTGCAGGTCGCCGAATTCCTCGGCCCTAAACGATCCGTACTCCATAGTGCCTCCTTGGGCGCCCCACGCCGCCATGCGCGGCGATTCGTAATTCATTGCGATGAACTTAATCTATCACGGCTTCATACCGTTGGGGCGGTGGCGGTCTATACTTAGACGAACTGCAACGTACCGCTTCGCGAAAGGTCGCACCCATGCAGACGATCTACCAGAAGATGGAAACCACCGAACTCGATGCCGCTATCGAGGCGCTCAAAGCCGAGGTCGCCGAGGTCAAGGTCAAGGGCCTGGCGCTCGACATGGCCCGCGGCAAGCCGTCGCCCTCCCAGGTGGACATCTCTCGACCCATGCTCGATATCCTCAATGCCGATGCCGATCTGCACGACGGCAACGTTGACTGCTCCAACTACGGCTGCTTCGAGGGCATTCCCTCGGCACGCAAGCTGGCGGGGGAGTTCCTGGGTTGCCCTGCCGAGCAGACGCTCGTACTGGGCTCGTCGAGCCTGCTGATCGAGCACGATATCGCCGGCATGTTCTGGCGCTGCGGCTCGTGCGGCAGCGAGCCCTGGGACGCCTACGAGGCCGCGCATGACGGCAAGAAGGTCAAGTTCCTGTGCCCCGTTCCCGGCTACGATCGCCACTTTGGCATCACCGCCGATCTGGGCATCGAGAACGTCCCCGTCGCGATGACCGACAACGGCCCCGACATGGACGAGATCGAGCGCCTCGTTGCCGCCGACGATTCCATCAAGGGTATCTGGTGCGTGCCCAAGTATTCCAACCCCACGGGCATTACCTTTAGCGAGGACACCGTGCGCCGCCTGGTCGAGATGCCCACGGCCGCGCCCGATTTCCGCATCTTCTGGGACAACGCCTACTGCGTGCACGACCTGTACGACGAGACCGACGAGCTCGCAAACATCTTTGACCTCGCTCGCACGGCGGGCACCGAGGACCGTGTGGTGGCCTTTGCCTCGACGTCCAAGATCACCTTCCCGGGCGCCGGCATCGGCTTTATCGGTGCGAGCCCCGCGGTTATCGCCGAGTTCTCCAAGCGCCTGAAGGCTGGCCTCATCAGCGCCGACAAGCTCAACCAGCTGCGTCACGTGCGCTTCCTTCCCACCATCGAGGCGGTCAAGGAGCACATGAAAAAGCATGCCGAGTTCCTGCGCCCGCGCTTTGAGGCCGTCGAGCGCAAGCTCACCGAGGGCTTGGGCGACACGGGCTGTGCCACCTGGACGCATCCCCGCGGTGGCTACTTTGTGAGCTTTGATGGTCCCGAGGGCTCGGCCCAAAAGGTCGCTGCGCTTTGTGCCGACCTTGGCGTCAAGCTCACGCCGGCTGGTGCCACCTGGCCTTATGGCAAGGATCCGCGCGACACCAACATCCGCATCGCGCCGAGCTATCCCACGGTCGAGGACCTGGAGGCCGCGCTCGATGTGCTAGTGCTGGCAGTTAAGCTTGTCGCTGCCGAGCTTGCGCGTGCCGAGCGCGCCTAACGCGCGGCTTCCCGTACTATCCGCACTTTCGATACGCAAAGGAGCGTATACATGGATTTGGGTATTTCCACCAACCCCACGCCAGAGCTCTACACCATTAAGGTGACCGGTGAGATCGATATCTCTAACGCCGATAGCCTGCGCAATGCCATCGACCTGGCGCTCGAGCAGCCCACTGAGGCCGTTGAGCTCGATTTTGCCCAGGTGAGCTACATCGATTCGACGGGCATTGGCGTGCTTGTGGGCGCCGCACACCACGCAGCTGATCATGGTAAGCGTTTTAGCTGCGTCAACGTGCAGCCCCCGGTGATGCGCGTGGTTCAGCTGTTGGGCGTCGACCAGGAGATTTCGATCACCGCTGCATAATCTTTGCCCCCAAAAGGGCGTGCCGTTTGGCATATGTTTGTGATGCGCTCGGACGTTTTGGCGTCCGGGCGCTATACTTGACCGAATGAATAGACGAGTTCCGGCCGAATGGCGCGGTGCGGGCTCGACTCACATCGAGCCTTGGAGGTATGTGTGTTTGGTATTGGAGAGGGTGAGCTCGCGATCATCGTGGTCTTCGGCTTTTTGCTGTTTGGCCCGGATAAGCTCCCGCAGATGGGCCGCACGATCGGCCGTGCCATCCGTCAGTTCCGCGAGACGCAGGAAAAGATGACGGCCGTTGTTCAGTCCGAGATTATCGATCCGGTGAGCGAGGCCGCGTCGGCCCCGGTCAAGCCCAAGAAGGCTGCTGCGACCGACGACGATTCCGATGCGGACGAGGATGCCGCCGAGACGGCAGCGCCCGCCAAGAAGGAGACCTTTGCCGAGCGTCGCGCCCGTCTTGCTGCCGAGAAGGCCGCAAGCGAGGGTGCTGCTGAGGGCGAGAATGCTGCCGAGGAGCCTGCGACCGAGGGCGTCGACGCCGGGTCTGCTGATGCCGCCGCCGAGTCCGCTTCCACTGCAGAGCCGGAGCCCGAGCCCGAGCCGGCAGAGCCCACGACGGCAGACCTCTACGCCCGTCGTCCCCGCAAGCGCAAGGCCGTCGTCGACCAGCTCGCTCGCGAGCTCGAGGCCGAGGACGACGCTGCTGCCGCCGACGCCCCGAAGGGAGGCGATGAGTAATGCCTATCGGACCTGCGCGTATGCCGCTCTTCGATCACCTGGGAGAGCTTCGTCGCCGCCTGACCATCGTGGTCGTGTCGGTGTTTGCCGCCGCTATCGTGCTGTATTTCGCCACGCCCGTGGTGCTCGACATCCTGGAAGACCCCATCCGCTCCTTTGTGCCGGACGGTAAGTTCTACATCACCACCACGCTCGGCGGCTTTGGCCTGCGCTTCTCGCTGGCCATCAAGATGGCCGTGGTCATGTGCACGCCCATGATCATCTGGCAGATTCTGGCATTTTTCCTGCCGGCGCTGCGCCCCAACGAGCGCAAGTGGGTCGTACCCACGGTGCTCGCCTCGACGGTGCTGTTCTTCCTGGGCGCCATCTTCTGCTACTTCATCATCATCCCGGCGGGCTTTGAGTGGCTCATCGGCGAGACCTCGGCTGTCGCTACGGCGCTGCCCGATCTGGAGAACTACGTCAACATGGAGCTGCTCTTTATGATCGGCTTTGGTGTGGCGTTTGAGCTGCCGCTCATCATCTTCTACCTGTCCGTTTTCCACATCGTGTCCTATGCGGCCTTCCGCAGCGCCTGGCGTTACGTATACGTTGGCCTGCTTGTGGGCTCGGCTGTGATCACGCCCGACGGCTCGCCCGTTACGCTGGGTCTCATGTATGGCGCCCTGCTCTCGCTCTACGAGATTTCGCTCGCCATCGCTCGCGTGGTCATTACCGCGCGCGAGGGCAAGGAGGGCCTGTTCGTGAGCCGTCTGGACCTGTTCTCGGACGACGAGGACGACGAGGAGTAAATCGGTATGCACGAGGTTGGCATTGTCAACGGCATACTCGATACAGTGATTCGCGCGGCGCGTGGGGCGGGGGCCTCGCGCGCCGTTTTGGTAACGCTGCGTATCGGGGATATGACCGAGGTCGTGCGCGAGGCGCTCGACTTTGCGTGGGAGACATTTCGCGACGAGGACCCGCTCACGCGAGGCTGCGAGCTTGCCGTGGAGGAGGTCCATCCACAAAGCGAGTGTCTGGACTGCGGCGAGGTTTTCGACCACGATCGCTTCCACTGTCGCTGTCCCCAGTGCGGTGGTGCCAACGTGCGCCTACTGCACGGCCGCGAGCTCGATATCGCAAGTATCGAAATCGAAACCCCCGACGATTAGCCCGCTAGCCATCTGGTGATGGGGTAAAAAGGGGCCAAAGTAAGGAGCGCTAAGTATGGCCGAGAAAACGATTGATATTGCATCGCCGATTCTGTCGCGCAACGAGCGCCTGGCAGATCAGCTGCGTCAGCGATTTAATGAGACAAACACCTACGTGATCAATGTGCTGTCGAGCCCCGGCTCGGGTAAGACCACCACGATTCTGGGCACCAACGAGCGCCTGCGTGACAAAGCCGGCCTGCGCTGTGCCGTCATCGAGGGCGATATCGCCTCGGATGTCGACGCCATCACCATGAAGGAAGCCGGCATGCCCGCCATCCAGATCAACACGGGCGGCCTGTGCCACCTCGAGGGCAACATGATCATGGAGGCCGTCGACGCCTTCGACCAGGCCGTCGGTCTGGAGAACATCGATGTCATCTTTATCGAAAACGTGGGTAACCTGGTCTGCCCGGTCGACTTTGACCTGGGCGAGAACCTGTCCATCATGATTCTCTCGGTGCCCGAGGGCGACGACAAGCCCATCAAGTACCCGGGCATCTTCCAACACGCCGGCGCGCAGCTGCTCAACAAGGTCGACGTGGCTCCGGCTTTCGATTTTGACATGGATAGGTATACTAAGACACTCGATGACCTCAATCCGCAAGCGCCGCGGTTTGCCGTGAGCGCGCGCAAGGGCGAGGGCATGGATGCCTGGTGCGATTGGCTCATCGGGCAGATTGAGCAAGCAAGGGCGTAAGTCGGCCGCCATACGGGCGGGCGTAGCCGCAGAGATACGAGATAGGAGCCTCTTTTGAAGCTCATCATCGCCGAGAAAAACGACGCCGCGCGTCAGATCGCCGAGCGTCTGTCCACGGGCAAACCCAAAAAGGACAAGGTGTACAACACTGCCATCTACCGTTTTGAGTGGAAGGGCGAGGAGTGCGTGACCATCGGCCTTGCCGGTCACATCCTGGCGCCCGATTTTTGCGACAGCGTGCTGTTCGATAAAAAGCTGGGCTGGTATTCGGTCACGGAGGACGGTGAGATGCTGCCGGCCGACATGCCCGATGGCCTGGCTCGTCCGCCCTACGACACCAAGCGCAAGCCGTTTCTTGCCGACGGTATCTCCATCAAGGGCTGGAAGCTCGAGAGCCTGCCCTATCTCACCTGGGCGCCCGTCATTAAGCTGCCGGCCGAGAAAGAACTCATTCGTTCGCTCAAGAACCTCGCTAAAAAGTCCGACAGCGTCATCATTGCCACGGACTTCGATCGCGAGGGCGAGCTGATTGGCTCGGACGCTCTCAACAAGGTGCGCGAGGTGGCGCCCGACTTGCCGGTCGCCCGCGCCCAGTATTCTTCGTTTACCAAGGCCGAGATCACGCAGGCCTTCGATAATCTTGTCTCGCTCGACCAGAATCTGGCCGACGCCGGCGAGAGCCGCCAGCACATCGACCTCATTTGGGGTGCGGTGCTCACGCGCTACCTGACGCTCGCCAAGTTTGGCGGCTTTGGCAACGTGCGCTCCGCCGGCCGCGTGCAGACGCCGACGCTCGCCCTGGTGGTCGAGCGCGAACGCGAACGCATGGCGTTTGTGCCTGAGGACTATTGGCAGATTCGCGGCATGGGTGCCGCTCAGGGTGCTGCCGAGGACGATCGCTTTAAGATCGCGCACAAGACGGCGCGTTTTACCGACAAAGATGCTGCCGAGACGGCGTACGGCCACGTTGACGGCGCTACGACGGCAACCGTCGCCGCGGTGACCAAGCGCTCCCGCAAGCAGCAGCCGCCCACGCCGTTTGCGACGACCTCGCTGCAGGCCGCCGCCGCGGCCGAGGGCATCTCGCCTGCGCGTACGATGCGCATCGCCGAGTCCCTCTACATGGCGGGCCTCATCAGCTATCCGCGTGTCGACAACACCGTGTACCCTGTGACGCTCGATCTGGGCGCCGTGGTGAGCGACCTGGCAAAGATCAACCCGGCGCTGGCGCCCGTGTGCAAAAAGGTGCTCGCCGGCCCCATGAAGCCCACGCGCGGCAAAGTCGAGACCACCGACCACCCGCCCATCTACCCCACGGGCGAGGGCGATCCGTCCACGCTCGACGGCGGCCAGCGCAAGCTCTACGACCTCATCGCCCGCCGCTTCCTGGCGACGCTCATGGGTCCCGCGACCATCGAGAACACCAAGCTCGAGCTCGACGTGAACGGTGAGCCGTTCGTGGCTTCGGGCGATGTGCTCGTGACCCCGGGTTTCCGCGAGGCGTACCCGTACGGACTCAAACGCGACGAGCAGATGCCGCCGCTGGAGCAGGGCGACACGGTCGACGTGTTCGACATTAAGCTTGAGGCCAAGCAGACCGAGCCGCCCGCGCGCTACAGTCAGGGCAAGCTCGTGCAGGAGATGGAGAAGCGCGGCCTGGGTACCAAGTCCACGCGCGCGAGCATCATCGAGCGCCTGTACGCCGTGCGTTACCTCAAAAACGATCCCGTGGAGCCGAGCCAGCTGGGCATCGCCATCATCGACGCGCTGACGCAGTTTGCCCCGCGCATCACGAGCCCCGATATGACCAGCGAGCTCGACGGCGACATGACTCGCGTCGAGCGCGGCGAGGACACCGAAGAGCATGTCGTGACGCACTCGCGTGCGCTGCTGGCCGGCGTGCTCGACGAGCTGCTCAAGCATACGCAGGAGCTCGGCGACGCCATCAGCGACGCCGTCACGGCCGATGCGCGCGTGGGCGCCTGCCCCAAGTGCGGCAAGGACCTGGTTATGAAGACGAGCGCCAAGACCCGCGGCAGCTTCATTGGCTGCATGGGCTGGCCCGACTGCGACGTGACCTATCCGGTGCCGAGCGGCGTCAAGGTGAGCCCGCTCGAGGGCGAGGCCGCCGTGTGCCCCGAGTGCGGTGCGCCGCGCATCAAGTGTCAGCCGTTCCGCCAGAAGGCTTTCGAGATTTGCGTGAACCCGACGTGCCCCACCAACTACGAGCCCGACCTTAAAGTGGGCGAGTGCAAGGTGTGTGCCGAGGCCGGACGCCATGGCGACCTGATCGCGCACAAGAGCGAGAAGAGCGGCAAGCGCTTTATCCGCTGCACCAACTATGATGACTGCGGCGTGAGCTATCCGCTGCCGGCGCGTGGCAAGCTCGAGGCGACGGGCGAGACCTGTCCCGAGTGCGGCGCCCCCATCGTGGTGGTCAACACGGCGCGCGGTCCGTGGCGTATCTGCGTCAACATGGACTGCCCGACCAAGGAGAAGAAGCCCGCCCGCGGCCGCAAGACCACAACCAAGGCGAGCACGGCAAAGAAGACGACGGCGGCCAAGAAGACGACGGCTAAGAAAGCCACTGCCGCCAAGAAGACGACCGCGAAGAAGTCGACTGCCAAGAAAGCAGCCGCCGACAAGTAACGGCGCAGTCGAAACAGTGCCCAAAAAACGAGCGAGGGTCCCATGATCCTCGCTCGTTTTTTGACCGGCAGTTAGGGACGTTCCTTTTCTGCCGGCAGTTTAGGAACGTCCCTAACTGCCGGCTCGGGAACGACAAAGCGCTAGTTCACCTCGACAGGCTTGGCGCCGGGATAGCGCTCCTCAAAGTCTAGGCGGTACTTATTGTCATTGGTGCCCGCCACGTTGTCGCGCGACAGCGGCGCCACGATCTCATTCTTGTGGTCCGCAGGCTTGGCGTATTTCAGGCTGATCTCCCAGGCATCACAGATTGCGTCAATGCGGTGATCCAGGTCGTCGTACAGGGCGATGATGTCCTTCCAGGAGCTGTAGTTCTTGGAGCTCGTCGGGACGTCCAGGTCCTCGACGATGTCGTAATACTGCTCGATGGTGTCCTCCGTGCGCTCGGCGACGTCGGCGAGATTTTGACGGGTGGTTCGATCCTCTTCCAGATAGTTGCCGTTGAAGTTCTGCGCGCAGCCACGGACCTGGCTGTCGAGATCTTCGAGCAGGTCGTAGTATTCGCTCAGTCGGCGGTAGAGGTTCTGCTCGGAGAGCGTTGCTTCGCCGCCATCCTCGTCGTCATCGTCATCATCGTCGTACAGGCTGTTGGGATCGCCGAGAGGTTTTAGGTCATCGTCGTCGACGTCATGGTGCAGCTTAGCTACCTCGGCAGTCGTCTGCGTGGCGGCGTTGTCGAACGGTCTGATTGCAAAGAAGATGACCAGGGCGATGATGATCGCCACCAGCACAACGATAACGGCGATAAGCGGCCCGGTGCCGCTCTTTTTGGGAGCGGGGGTCTGTGGCGAAGCGGGCGCGTATGCGGGAGCCGGCTGCTGTTGGGGCGAGCCGCTCGCGACGGGTATGCGCTGCGTGGTCTCGACGGCCTCGGTCCTTGCGGCGGGGTCGGGGCTATAGGCGAGGGAGTCGTCCGCCTTGGCTTGCGGCGTATCAAGGGAGCCGGTCTGCTCAAAAGCGGGCTGGCTATCGCTCGCGGCTGTTTGCTCAACGGGTGCACCGCACGAGGTGCAGAACTTGGCATCATCTGCAAGAAGCTTGCCGCACGAGGCGCAATACCGAGACATTGCCACTCCTTTCGCCACATTTCAATGCAATACGACGATTATACCCAGCATCCAAAATTCCCCATCATAAGTTGCGGTGAAATAGGGACTGTTTGGCGGTCTCAGAGCTTCAATCAGTCCCTATTTCACCGCAACTTTGGAAAGGCGCCTTTAGCCATTGGGTGGGGTATCATGGCTTGGTTGATATATCTGCATTTACGCGCCTTGTAGGAAGGGGCTGCGCCCATGGCTTTTGAGCCTGCTCAACATAGCTTTATCACGCTCGAGGGCGTCGACGGTGCCGGCAAGTCCACGCAGGCGCGCCTGCTTGCCCGTGCGCTCGACCTCGCTGGCTATCAGGTCGTAACTCTGCGCGAGCCGGGTGGCACTGCCATCAGCGAAAAGATTCGCGCCCTGCTGCTCGACCCCGCCAACGCGGCGATGGGGGACACCTGCGAGTTGCTGCTCTACGAGGCGGCGCGCGCCCAGTTGGTGCACGAGGTCATAGCCCCCGCCCTTGCGGCCGGCAAGGTGGTCCTGTGCGATCGCTTCTACGATTCCACGACCTGCTACCAGGCATTTGCCGATGGCCTCGATCGCCAGATGGTGCGCGATGCCAACAGCCTGGCCGTCGCGGGAACGCACCCGGCGCTCACGCTCGTCTACCACATCACGCCCGAGCAGGCGGCGCTGCGCATGGCAGCCCGTGGCGCGGCAGATCGCATGGAGGCTAAGGGTATGGCATTCCAGGAGCGTGTCTACGAGGGGTTTTGCGCAATTGCTGCCGAGGAGCCAGACCGCGTAAAGCTCATCGACGCCACCGCGACCGTCGAAGACGTCTTCGCGCAGACGGTCGAGCAGGTTCGCGCGTACGGTCTCGACATTCCGCAGGAAGCCGTCGCCGCCGCGCTTGCCCAGGAGGCCGAGTAACATGGCCCCCGCTCAGGCAAGCCTGCTGGCCAAGCTCGACACCCAAGAGCGCGTGCGCGACTTTTTGACCAATGCCGTCGCTAGCGGTCGCGCATCGCACGCCTACCTGTTTTTGGGTGCGCCCGGCGCGGGCAAGCTCGACGCCGCGTGGGCGCTCGCCCAAGCCTTCCTGTGCGAGCAGGACGGCTGCGGCGCATGCGACAGCTGCGTGCGCGTTGCTCGGCATACGCATCCCGACGTGCACTATTACACGCCCGAGAGCGCCACGGGTTACCTCATCGCCCAGACCCGCGAGCTGCTCGATGACGTGCCGCTGGCGCCCATCCGCGCCAAGGCCAAGGTCTACATCATCGACCGTGCCGAGCAGCTGCGTGCCAACACCGCCAACGCACTGCTCAAAACGCTCGAGGAGCCGCCCGAGGGCGTTATGTTTATCTTGCTGGGCACCTCGGCCGACGTGATGCTGCCCACTATCGTGAGTCGTTGCCAGTGCGTGCCGTTTCGGCTGGTATCGCCCGCCGTCGCCGCGCAGGCCGTGAGCCGCGCCACCGGTCAGGACCTTGCGCGTTGCCGCATGGCGGTTGCCGTGGCGGGAAGCCCCACACGCGGCATCGAGTTTCTTAAGAGCGCCGAGCGCCAGGACGCCCGCCGTCAGATGGTCCGTGCCATCGACTCACTCATTGCCGCCGACGAGGCCGACGTGCTCAGTCGCGCCAAGTCGCTCATCGTCGCCGTCAAGGCGCCGCTCGCCGAGGTCAAGTCCACGCAGGAAAAGGTACTCGAGCAAAACGCCGACTACCTGTCGCGTGGAGCATTGAAGCAGCTTGAGGACCGCAACAAGCGCGAACTCAACGCGCGCGAGCGTTCGGGTATCATGGAAGCGCTGGCGAGCGCGCGGACGCTCATGCGCGACGTGCTGCTGACGCTTCAGGACGAGGCGGCCGACGTGGTGAACGAAGACGTGCGCGACACGATCGGGCGGCTTGCCGCCGCGACCAATGTTGCGGGTGCCACACGGGCACTCGAGGCGGTCGCGACCGCCGAGCGCAACATCGCCAGAAACGTTACTCCCCAGCTGGCCATCGAGGTCATGCTGTTCGATATCAGGAAGGCACTGAAATGCCGTTAGTCGTACCTGTTAAGTTTACCTACGCCTCGCGCGACCTGTGGTTCGACCCGCAGGATCTGGATATCCTCGAGGCAGATTACGCTATTTGCTCCACCGAGCGCGGAACCGAGATCGGTCTGGTCACGGCTGATCCCTTCGAGGTGCCGCAAGACGAGATCGGTCAGCCGCTCAAGCCCGTGCTGCGTGTGGCGAGCGACATCGACCTGCAGCTTGCCGACGACCTGGCCATCCAGGGTGACGAGGCCATGGTCGATTTCCGCCGTCTGGTCAAAGAGCTCGACCTCGAGATGAAGCCGGTCGGCGTCGAGTACCTGTTTGGCGGCGAGAAGGCCGTGTTCTACTTTGCGGCCGAGGAGCGCGTCGATTTTCGTCAGCTCGTCAAGGATCTGTCCTCGACGCTGCACATCCGCGTCGACATGCGCCAGATCGGCGTGCGCGACGAGACCCGCCTGGTGGGCGGCTATGCCCAGTGCGGACAGGAGCTCTGCTGTACGCGCTTTGGCGGACAGTTTGAGCCCGTCTCGATCCGCATGGCAAAAGAGCAGGACCTGCCGCTCAACTCGTCCAAGATCAGCGGCGTGTGCGGCCGCCTGATGTGCTGCCTGCGCTATGAGTTCGAAGCGTACAAGGACTTTAAGAGCCGTGCGCCCAAAAAGAAGACGCTCATCGATACGCCGCTCGGCAAGGCGCGTATTCAGGAATATGACACGCCGCGTGAGCAGCTGGTGCTGCGCCTGGAGAACGGCAAGGTCTTTAAGGTCAACCTGGCCGATATGACCTGCTCGGAGGGCTGCAAAAAGAAGGCCGCCGAGCAGGGCTGCAACTGCCGCCCCGACTGCGTGACGCGCGACGTGCTCGAGCGCATCGAGTCGCCCGAGATGCGCCTGGCGCTCATGGAGCTCGATCGCGAGAACGGCGTCGACGTGGGCGATGGCCTGTCGAGCGCCGACCGTCTTGCTGGCACGTCGATGCCCAAGCGCCGTCGTCGCGATGCTGAATCCGATGCTCGCGCCGGTCAGGGGCAGGGCGAGGGTCGTGGCCGCGGAAAGGGCCGTGGCAATGCCGCAACGCCTGAGGCCGAGGAGGCCGCCGGTGGCCGTCGTCGTCGCAAGCGCGCGGGCTCGGGCGATGCCGGCGAGGTCGCGTCCGCAGGCAAGAATGTCTCCCGCGAGCGCGAGGCTCAGCAGCCCCAGCAGCAAAACCGCGGCGGTGGCATGAACCCCACGCGCCGTCGCCGCCGTCACCTGTCGAGCGAGGAGCGCGAGGATGCCTTCCGCGCCGCAGCTGCTCGCGAGGCTGGTGCCGCTTCCAAGGGTCCCTCGGCCTCCGATGTGCCTGTCGACAAGGGCGGCAAGTCACGTGGCGAGGAGGAGCGCGCCCCGCGTCCGCGCCGTCGCCATTCCTCGGGCGCGCAGCAGAAGCCCTCAGTGCCCTCCGTGGCCGATCAGGTCTCGGATGGCGAGGTCAAGGTCACGCGCCGGCGTCCCGGAGATGGCGGGGGAGCGGCTGCCAAGGCTTCGCGTGGCGCCGCTCGCGACGAGCGCGAGCCGCGCGAAGATCGCGGTGGCGAGGGCTCGGCCGACCAGGGCCAAAAGCGCCGTCGCCGTCGCCGTTCCCGCAAGCCGCGCCAGGATGGTGGCGAGGGCTCGACCCCGTCTTCGGCCGCACCACAACCGCCCGCCGGCGAATAACGCCCGCGAGCGGATTTAACCCGCCTTACCCCAATCGCGTCGGGGTACCATAGCGCTGAATCAACAACCCTCCCTGCGACCGAACGTAGGGAGGGTTGTGTCTTGAAGAGCCATCTGAACAAATTGAGCCGTCTGCAGGGTGCCGGCGCCCTACCGTTTGCGGACGAATTGCTGCCGTTTGCCGAGCGGGCGGCACGCGAGGCACTCGAGGCATTGTCGCCAACACGATGTGCCGGCTGCGAGCGCGCCGGTGCGCTTATTTGCCAAGACTGCCTGGCCGCGCTCACGCTCATCGACCCACGTCATAGCTGTACCCGATGCGGCGCCCCGTTTGGGGATTTGCTGTGCACTGAGTGTTCGGTCGAGGGCACGTCCTCGGCAATGGCGGAGGCGCTCGACCGCTGCCTGGCGTGCTCCGTCTATGCGCATCCGCTGCCGCGCATCATTAAAGCGTACAAGGACGCGGGCGAGCGACGCCTGGCGCCGTATCTGGCGGAGCTGCTCTACGACACCGCCCTGCATGCCCAGGTCGTAGCGCCCGAACGCTTAGGAGGTGTGCTGTCCGGTGCGGATGCGGTGGTGTTTGTGCCTGCGACGGCGGCAGCGTTTCGGCGGCGTGGCTTTGATCATATGGAGGCCATTGCGCGCCCATTTTGCGAGCTGTCGGGTGTTCCCCTGCTCGATGCCCTCGTCAAGTACGGGCATGGCGACCAGCGCGAACTCGGTCGTGAGGAGCGTCGCGAGCGTGCCCAAGGCATGTACGAGACGGTTGAGGACGTGCACGGCCGCCGCCTACTGCTTATCGATGACGTTATCACCACGGGCGCGACCATGGCAGCAGCCTCGGCGGAGCTCAAGCGTGCCGGCGCTGCGGCAGTCGATGGCCTTGCTATCGCACGTGTTTGGTAGGGGTGGTTTTGTGGCAGTGAAGATTGAGCGGCGCAACGAGCCGACAGGCGAACAGCTAGCGGCTTCCGAAATCCTAACAGGCGCTTCAGCGCTGCGCATGATGCGCGCCGAGCGCCGGCAGATGGGCTATATCAGCTGGAAGGACCTTAATCCCGATGAAGAGCGCCGTGTGCTGCGCACGTCGTCGCCCTCGACCGAGGATATCTATCTTCCTGACTTGGTGCGAATTGGAGCCAAAAGTGGCGAGGTGCAAGAAGATCTGTGCTTGCTGGTGGGATCTGCGGCGCAGCGCCGCCGCATGCCTGGCGTAGGCTGGTCCGTGTGTTCCGGGTTGCCCGCCGGCTCGATTCTAGAGGTGGAACCGGGGGTGTACAGCCTATCTCCCGAGGCCCTTTGTGTTGCCGTTGCGCGCGAGGTCGGCTGCATCCAGGCGTTTGCCCTGGCCCAGGAGCTGTGCTCTAAGATTTCACTGAGCGACCGCGGGAAGTATCTGCCTCCCTACACCTCGCCTGTTACGAATAAACTTGCAAAGGACAAGGACCAGCCAGCAGACGTGGGCTACTTTGAAGTCGAGCTGGCGCTGACGCCCGATCGCCTGGCAGATTACCTTGCGGCATGCAAGGGGAATGTGGCCAAACAGCTGCTGCGTCTGTGTCCCTACCTGTCAGAAAACCTGCTCTCGCCCATGGAGTGCATCATGCTCGCCCTGTTTTCGCTTCCGTTTTCCTATGGCGGGTTTGCCTGCGGACCTTTTAAGACCGACTACAAGATCGAGTTCGATGACCGTGCGCAGGCAATCTCGGGGATGCCTCATGCAGTTTGCGATGCGTATCAAGAGGCGGCCCGGTTTGACCTGGAATACAACGGTGAGCTGGGCCATTCCTCTCGGAGGGGACGTATCCATGATGAAAAGCGCAACACGGGCTTGATTACTATGGGAATCGAGGTCGCGACGGTCAACAACGAAATGCTCTGCGACATGGAAGCGATGGAAGCACTCGCATGGCGCATCCACCAGCGTATGCGAAAGCGGTACCGGAATCGTGTCGATGCCCGCAGGAAGAAGCAAGAGGCGTTGCTTAACACGCTGCGGGCGTGTTTTGGGCTTAAGCCGGTCTAATTCACGTCGAAATTAGGGGGTTAATCATATGCCCTGGCCAAAATATGGCAAATATGAGTACTGTCACTAAATCAGTAACAGCAAAATCAAGGAGTTTAGGACTCGGGGGCGGCATAAAGTAAGAAGATAATATACAAATGTAGAATAACTAAGCATCAGGTTGGCGACACTGAGCGCAAAATCTGTCCGAGAGGCCAAAATTGCCTGTTACTAAATTGGTGACAGTACTCATATTTGCCGTTTTTTGGCCACGGCACCCCAAGAAGGGTGCCCCGGAGCTCCCCATAGGGGAGCTCCGGGCTTCACAGAGGCACGAATAGCCCGCTCTGACCTGCGAAATCTGTACTCGCGATGCGAATGACGCCCCTAACCTTAAACTTTAGCTTGAACTTAGCTATAATGCGCTACGTTCCTACCAGGCTGTGGTTGCGGACGGACGAAATGTCCATCCTAGTCCAAGACAGACGCGGTCAAAGGGATCCACGTAAGCGTCCGCGTGCGCGCGGCGCGATCATGGCGCGTCCTAGATGTAAGCCGCACCGTCCGTTCTACTTTCTTTGGGGCAATACCGCCTCGCGGGCGAGCGGGCCAGTCGTGAAGGTGGCTGCGGCCTCCCGAGCAAACACCCCGGTGCGCAAGTGTGGGGTCAAATACCAGGTCAGCTGGTGGGAACAATCTGATATTCCGCGCAACGCACGGATCGTATACGACACAGAAGGCAGGGTAGTGGACATGGTGAGGGGCAGCTTGATGCACGCGGCTCGGTTAGGTGCTGGGACCGCAGCGGTCATCGCCGTTTTGGGCCTGAGCGGATGCGCGTTCAACCCGCTGTCTACGTTCACGACTCCCACGATCGACCAGATCGAGTACGAGACCGTCACGCCCACGGTGTCGGATGATGCCCTGGTCACTCCCGGTACCCTGACGGTCGCCCTCGATACCTCCGATGCGCCGCAGGCCATGCAGGGCGCTGACGGCGAGCTCACGGGGTATGCAGTCGACGCTGCCCGCGCCCTCGCAAGCCGCATGGGCCTTAAGGTCGCCTTTGTCGATGCGTCCTCGGCAGGTTCCGCGCTCGGCGACAAAAAGGCTGATATCTTTATCGGCGAGATCAACTCCACGGACGGGGACGTTAGCTCGCTCGGCACCTGCCTGTACGATGCCGCTTCCGTGTTCGGTAGAACCAGCGATGGTGGGTCGCTAAACGTTTCCACCGATACCCTTAACACGTCTACTCTGGGTGTCCAGATGTCCTCGGCCTCGCAGGAGGCGCTTGCTAAGCAGAGCATCACCGCCAACCAAAAGACCTACCCCAACATCAACGAGTGCTTTGAGGCGCTCGAGTCCGGCGAAGTCGACTATGTGATCTGCGACTCCACGGCCGGCGGCTACCTTGCACGCCTGATGAGCGAGATCTCCTATGTCGGTGCGCTCGAGGCGCCCTCGACGCTTGGTGTTGCGGGCCTCTCGTCCAATGACGAACTGTGCCGTGCCGTGAGCGATGCCCTCGACGGCATCACGGTCGACGGTACGCTCGAGGCAGTCCACTGCGTCTGGTATGGCACGATGCCCTACGACCTCACCACTAAGACAGTATCTGGTGTCAACCTTCAGTCGTCTGGCTCCGCATCCTCCGGCAGCGAGTCCTCCGATTCCAACAATGAGACCGCATCCTCCGAAGACAAATCGTCCAGCCAGGAAGACACCATCACCGACGACGACATTAACAAGCTTAATAGCTAGTTATTGCTAGGGGTGGCGTCTCCTATGCGCTAGGAGAGACGCCTCTTCACGGTTTCAACACGCACTGCCGGGCTTCCCCAATAGGGGAGCCAGGCTTTTTCATCTCTATAAAACCAGCAGGTCAAAGCCAATTTTCGGGACCAAATACAAAGTCGCTGGCTCCCTCCTATAGCGCACTTTGCCACAGAAAAGTGCGAGACTTCGGTATGCGGTATCAAGCAATCGTTATTCGGGTCTTTGGGAATCCGCGTGATTAAATGCACGGCAATGGGTACATAGCCAGTACAGTAAGTCCCCGAGGCAGATTGGAGCCACGTATGGATATCAAGGTTTCTGGACGCAAGACGACGGTAACCGATGCTCTGCGTGCGCATGTGGATGAGAAGATCGGCGAGGCGCTCAAGGTTTTCGATATCGAGCCCATGACGGTCGACGTTGTACTTCGCTATGAGAAGAACCCCTCGAACCCCAACCCGGCAATCGTCGAGGTCACGGTTCGCGCTCGCGGTTCTGTGATTCGCGTTGCCGAGCACGGTGCCGATATGTACGCCGCCATCGACCTTTCTGCCGATAAGGTCACCCGTCAGCTGCGCAAGTTCAAGACTAAGGTCGTGGACAACCGCCAGGGCGGTGCCAGCGCCGCGGATGTTGCGCCGGTCGAGCGTGTCGAGGATCTGGCCGACCTGCTGCTGCCCGAGGAAGAGGACGACCTGCTCGTCCGCGAGAAGGTTATCGACGTCACCCCGATGACTGAGGAGCAGGCGCTGGTGCAGACCGATCTGCTCGGCCACGACTTCTACGTGTTCGAGAACGCGACGACCGGTCTCATCAATGTGGTGTATCACCGTAAGAATGGTGGATATGGCATCATCAAGCCCCGCATCGAAACACTTGACGAGTAAAATACGTTAACTTGCATGAGTTAACGGTTGGCGGCCATCCCATGCGGGTGGCCGCCTTTTTACGTAAGGAGTCGCTTTGATGGACAAGGCCGCATCCGCCGGTCATTCGGACCGTTGCCGCATCGTCGTCGATACCTGCTGCGACTTTAGCCCCGAGGTCGCCGCGAACCTCGATGTCGATATCCTGGGTTTCCCCTTCATTATCGATGGCGAAGAGCGCACGGACGACATCTGGTCGAGCATCACACCCAAGGAGTTCTACGACCGCATGCGCGCCGGTGCCCGCGTGTCCACCTCGGCTGTGTCGCTCGGTCGCTATATCGAGTTCTTTACCGAGTGCGCCAAAGAGGGTACGCCCACGGTCTACCTGTGCTTTACCTCGGCGCTGTCGTCGAGCTACAACTCCGCGTGCCAGGCGGCAGATGCCGTGCGCGCCGAGTATCCCGACTTTGAACTGTACGTGGTCGACAACGCCCTGCCCTGCGCGACCGGCGAGCTCTTGGCGCTCGAGGCCGTGCGCCAGCGCTCGGCGGGACTGACCGCTAAGCAGCTGGTCGACTGGGCAAACGAGGCCAAGACCTACGTGCACGGCTACTTTACGCTCGAGAGCTTCGACGCGCTGGCTGCCGGCGGCCGCATTCCGCCCGCGGCGGCACAGCTCACGGCAAAGCTCGACGTCAAGCCCGAGCTGTCCTACGACCTGGCCGGCTCGCTGTCGCTGATCGGCGTCAACCGCGGTCGCAAGAAGGCGCTCAAGTCCATTCTCAAGTCGTTCCGCGAGAGCTATGTGCCCGATCGCACCATGCCCATCGCCATTATGACGGCCGATGCCGAGAAGGACGGCGACTGGCTCGAAGCCGCCATCCGCAAGGAGGAGGGTTGCGCCGACGTGACCATCATCCGCAACTCTGTGGGCCCCACCATTGGCTCGCACGTGGGCCCCGGCATGGTGGCTTGCGCGTTTTGGGGCAAGAACCGCGCCGACAAGGCGTCGCTTTCCGACCGCATCGCCCGCCGCGTGCGCGGTCAGTAGGCAAGTAACGCGGCCGTAATCGATCCCAACTCACAGCCCAAACGCTGGCACCGAGTATTCAACCTGGTAATAACACCCAACCCAAAAGGAAAGGTTTCATGGCAAACAAGCTCTCTGTCGCATTTATCGGCACCGGAATTATGGGTGCCCCCATTGCCGGCCACATTCTGGACGCTGGCTATCCCGTCACGGTCAACAACCGCACCAAGTCCAAGGCTGCAGCGCTCGTTGAGCGCGGCGCCGTCTGGGCCGATACGCCGGCAGATGCCGCGGCGGACGCCGACGTCATCTTTACCATGGTGGGTTATCCCTCCGAGGTCGAGGAGCTCTACCTGGCGGGCGACGGTCTGCTCGCGTGCACTAAGCCCGGCGCGGTCCTGATCGACCTTACCACGAGCTCGCCCGAGCTGGCGCGCGACATTGCCGAGGCCGCCCAGGTTTCCGGCCGCATGGCGTTTGACTGCCCCGTCACCGGTGGCGAGTCGGGAGCTATCGCCGGCACGCTCACGGCTATCGTGGGCGCTACCGAGAACGACATCGCCCCGGTCCGCGACATCCTTTCCACCTTTGCGGCCAACATCTGCTGCTTCGATGGTGCCGGCAAGGGCCAGGCTGCCAAGCTCGCCAACCAGGTGTCGCTGGGCGCCTGCATGGTCGGCATGGCCGATGCCATGGCATTTGCCGAGCTCAACGGCCTGGATCTGGAGAAGACCCGTCAGATGATCCTGGGCGGCACCGGCAAGTCCGGCGCCATGGAGAGCCTGGCGCCCAAGGCGCTCGACGGCGACTACAAGCCCGGCTTTATGGTCGAGCACTTCATTAAGGACCTGCGCCTGGCGCTCGCTTACGCCGATGACCGCGAGCTCGCGCTGCCCGGCGCCGATGTGGCCTTTACGCTCTACGACATGCTCGACGCCATCGGTGGCGCCAAGCTGGGCACCCAGGCCATCACGGTCCTCTACAAGGAGGAGGCCGACGCCATCGCCGCCGGTCTGGACTGGTCGCAGTATCGCCCCGAGGAACACGGTGCCCACGAGGACGGCTGCGGTTGCGGCGAGCACGGCGACGACCACGAGTGCGGTTGCGGCCACCATCACGGCGAGGACCACGAGTGCTGCGGCAGCCACGGCCACGATGACGGCCACGAGTGCTGCTGCGGCCATCATCACGAGGAGTAGCGCCCATGAGCTGGACGTTCGTGGTGCTTGCGCTGGTGCTCTTTATCTTTGCGATCTACATCGGCTTTTTGTGCGGTCAGTGGGCGTGCGAAAAGCGTGTCATCACCAAGCGCGACTACTGGATTGCCAACTTTGCAGGAGCGGCGGCGGTCGTCCTACTGACCTGGGTGTTCTCGCTGTTCCCGCTGGTGCAGTTTGCGCCGATCGGTTGGCTCGGCGGCTTTATCGCCGGTCTTAAGATGAGCTTTGGCGAGTCCGTCGGTCCGTGGCGCAAGCACGACGAGGTCTTTAACGTCAACAAGGCTCATCGCGCCGCCGCCGATGCGGGCGACGCCGAGGAGCGCCGCCGCGCACGTCGCAATGGCGCGGCCGACCGACAGCTCATCTCGGTCACCGATGACAGCAAGGGTGCTGGCAAGCACGCTAAGAAATAGTAAGAAGAGGTAACTATGGCAGAAAACAAAGACGAACAGCTCACCGATGAGGAGCTGGCACAGCTCCAGCTGGCAGAGGAGAACGAGAACGCCGTCGATCGCCTGGTCCAAGAGCTCGGCTGCCCCACGCGCCGCATCCGCCAGTTTGCCGCCCGCGTGCTGCACCTGCTTGCCGAGCGCGATCCGCAGCGCGTCGTGCCCTGCGTGCCCGCGTTGATCGAGGCGCTCGACCGCCCCGAGGCGCAGACCCGCTGGGAGGCCCTCGATGCTCTGACGGCGCTCGCCACCACCTGCCCCGAGCAGATGGGCGATGCCTTTGAGGGCGCCGAGACCGCGCTGTTCGACGAGCTTTCGTCCACGCTGCGCTACGCCGCCTTCCGCCTGCTGTGCGTGTGGGGCGCCACGAGTGTCGAGCGTTCGCGCAAGGCTTGGCCGATCCTGGACGAGGCCATCCAGTGCTATCACGGCGACCTCGAGTACCGCGACATGCTCGGTTGCCTGTACGAGTTTGGCCAGGGCGAGATCGACGCCGAGGTCGCCGAGAAGCTCGCGCTGCGCCTTAAGTTCGACGCCGAGAACGGCAAGGGCAGCTATCTCAAGGCCCGCTCGAGCGAGATTTGCGAAATGCTTGTTAAACGTTTTGGCCTGGATCTCTCCAAAAAGAAGAAGCGTGCTAGCGTAAAAAAATCTGACGACGCCGAAGACGAGGAGTAACAGATTATGGCGCACGATGTAGTCCTGATTCCCGGTGACGGTATCGGTCCCGAGATTACGCAGGCCATGCGCCGCGTGGTCGAGGCCACCGGTGTCCAGATCAATTGGAACGTCCAGGAGGCCGGCGCCGGCGTCATGGATGAGTTTGGCACGCCGCTGCCCCAGCATGTGCTCGATGCGGTCGCCGAGACCAAGGTTGCCATCAAGGGACCCATCACCACGCCGGTCGGCACGGGCTTCCGCAGCGTCAACGTGGCCCTGCGCAAGCACTTTGACCTGTACGCCTGCGTGCGCCCCTGCCTGTCGCAGCCGGGTGACGGCTCGCGTTTCCGCGATGTCGACCTGGTCATCGTGCGCGAGAACACCGAGGACCTCTACGCCGGCATCGAGTTCGATGAGGGCGCTGCCGAGGTCGAGGAGCTCTCGCAGCTCGTTGAGCGCTCGGGCCAGAAGACCTTTGCTGCCGATTCCGCCATCTCGATCAAGCCGATCTCTATCGCCAAGAGCCGCCGTATTGTGGAGTACGCCTTTGAGTACGCCCGCCGCTGCGGCCGCAAAAAGGTGACGGCCGTGCACAAGGCCAACATCATGAAGGCGACCGACGGCCTGTTCCTGCGTGTCGCGCGCGAGGTGGCCGCCAACTATCCCGATATCGAGTTCAACGACAAGATCGTCGACGCCACCTGCATGGGTCTGGTCCAGAACCCCAACGACTTCGACGTCCTGGTACTGCCCAATCTGTACGGTGACATCGTCAGCGACCTGTGCGCCGGCCTGGTGGGCGGCCTTGGTATGGCCCCCGGCTCCAACATTGGTGCCGACTGCGCCATCTTCGAGGCCACGCACGGCTCCGCACCCGATATCGCCGGCCAGGATATCGCCAACCCCACGGCCGAGATTCTCTCCGCTGCGATGATGCTCGACCACCTGGGCGAGAACGACGCGGCAAACCGCATCCGCGCCGCCGTCTCTGCCACGCTCGACGAGGGCAAGCAGGTTACCGGTGACGTGCGCCGCGCCCAGACCGGCTCCGTTGAGGGCGCCGTGGGCACGCAGGCCTTCGCCGATGCCGTTATCGCACACCTCGCCTAAAGCAAATGGCCCGCAAACGCCTAAATAGTACTTAAGTGTTTGCGTATAACCTAAGAATCAATACGCCCGGCGCTCCGTCGGGCGTATTCTATTGGGGACTTTGTTTCCCATCAAGGAGTAACTGACTATGGGTCTGATTCAAAAGAAGGACGAGAAGGACGAGATCGACGGTATCCAGATCATCGAGCGCGGCGAAGGCCCCGACGGTGACGAGGAAGAGAAGATCGACTTGGTCGCCGGTACGTCTGCCGAGCATATTGCCGCCGGCACGACCGCCGAGGAAGAGGACGCCCGCCTGGAGGCTCAGATCGCCGCGGACGCTGCCGACGAGAACCTTATGCCTGAGGAGCAGGACGAGGACGACGACTCCGACGCGGACGACCGCGCATCCAAGCACAAGAAGACGATGATCGCCGCCTTCGTGGTTGCAGTCGTGATCGCTGCGGTGGTCGGCTTCTTTATTGGCAATGGCGGCTTTGGCGGCAAGGGTGTCGGCTCGGCTACCCTCACCGAGGACCAGCTCGATTCGACCGTGGCGAGCTATAGCTACAACGGCAAGAAGAGCGATATCACCGCGCGCGAGGCCATCGAGAGCCAGTACAGCCTCGACACAGTCAAGGATAACGATGGCAACTACACCGCTCCTTCCGCCGACGTCATCCTGTCCTACGTGCGCAACAAGATCCTGCTCGACGCTGCCGAGGACGAGGGCATTACGGTCTCTTCCAAGGAGATGAAGCAGTACGCCGAGGATTCCATCGGTACCTCCGACTACAAGACCATGGCCACGCAGTATGGCGTGTCCAAGGATCAGGCCAAGCAGATCGTCCGCCAGTCCGCGACGCTGCAGAAGCTCTACAAGAAGAAGGTGGGCGACACCTCCGCGAGCATGCCGACCGCTCCGACCGAGCCTGCCGACGGCAACGAGGAGACCGCGAGCAAGGATTATGCCGACTACATCATCAACCTTGCCGGCGACGAGTGGGATAGCTCGAAGGGCACCTGGAAGGACGAGGACAGCACCTATGCCAAGGCCTTCGCCGACGATGCCTTTACCGCCGATAGCGCCACCTACAAGCAGGCCATGACCGCCTTCTACACCGCCTATCAGCAGTATTCCTCCCAGGCTTCGAGCGCCAGCTCCAAGTGGACCGAGTACGCCAACGGCCTGTACGGCAAGGCCAACATCAGCATCTACGGCCTGTTTGCGTAAAGGTTTGCCTGAGCTGCTGAGCGCGTAGCCAAGCTACCTGATAAAGCCCGCCAGAACGGATATTCGTTCTAGCGGGCTTTTTGCATTGAGGGTACCGGTGGCTTGCTAATTGAGAATTACTCTTTAAGCCCAAAGAGGCTATCGGCTTCATCGTCAGGTATATATTCCAGTACATCGCCCGGTTGGCAGTCGAGAGCTCGGCATATTGCGTCTAGAGTTGAAAAACGCACGGCAGAAACCTTGCCCGTCTTGATGCGCGACATATTGACCTGGGAGATACCCACGCGTTCTGCAAGTTCCTTGGATGAGATCTTGCGTTCGGCGAGCATGCGATCGAGTCGCAGAACAATCATGAATCCCCCTAGAGCAGCTCGTCATCTTGTTTTTGCAGGATACACCCATAGCGGAAAACGATGGCGACTAGGCTTATGATCAGACCTGCAAAGAGCATGGAAGGTTCGAATAGCTGTCCAGCGAAGGCATCTGTAAAGCACCCGCCAAATCCGGCAAGAATCAATCCCGTGACCATGGCACCAAAAGGTTTCACGACGGCACCACCAATAAAGAACAGGTGTCCTGCTTGACGGAGGATGCAGATGCATTCAAGTTCAAAGGGCCTGCCTGTCTTTTCGATACTGGAGAAAAGACTACAAACGCTTAGTGCGATAGCAAACGCGAGGCAAGCCATCAAGAGACTGCCTATGGCCGTGTGGCCATCGCCTGCAACGAGCATAAGCGGGGACTGCGCATCGGAGCCGACGAGAGCGAGGCACGGCCCTTCGCCGCTCTTGAGATCTATGGATTGAAGGTGCATTCCCTGGAAAAAACTAGGCCTTATAACCAGAAGATAGATTGCCGCGACCGCAAAGACCCCCAGAGCAATCAGCGCGGCAATGCCGGCTGAGACCCATTTGCACATACGTGCGAGTTTCTTCAGCTCGGTTATTGTCTGTTCACGATTGATGACTTCATTCGATTCATATTTGTTGCTGCGAATCATGACTCCTCCAATCATTACT
>CATYEN010000036.1 GCA_958405565.1 uncultured Collinsella sp.
CCGGGCTACCGCACCGGCTGCAAGGTCGCCGTCATGGACGAGACCGGCAAGCTGCTCGACCACGGCGTGGTCTACCCCACCAAGCCGCGCCACGACGTCGCCGGCACCAAGCGCGAGCTCGCCCGCCTCGTCAAGAAGGACAGCGTCAACACCATCGTCATCGGCAACGGCACCGCCAGCCGCGAGACCGAGGAAGTCGTCTCGGAGTTTATTGCCGAGCAGGCGCCCAGCCTTCGCTACACCATCGTCAACGAGGCGGGCGCGTCGGTGTACTCCGCCTCCGAGCTCGCGAGCCAGGAGTATCCCGATCTGGATGTCACCGTACGTGGCGCCATGAGCCTGGGCCGCCGTCTGCAAGACCCGCTGGCAGAGCTCGTCAAGATTCCGCCCCAGTCCATCGGCGTTGGCCAGTACCAGCACGACCTTGACCAGGCCGAGCTTTCGCGCACCTTGGGCCACGTGGTGGAAGACGTCGTCAACCGTGTGGGCGTCGACGTCAACACCGCGAGCGCAAGCCTGCTGGGCTACGTGTCGGGCATTACGCCGAGCGTAGCCAAAAACATCGTGGCCTACCGCGAGGAAAACGGCGCCTTTACCGATCGCCGCCAGCTCAAGAAGGTCCCCAAGCTGGGACCCAAGGCGTACCTCAACGCCGCAGGTTTCCTGCGCATCAGCGGCGGCAAGAACCCGCTCGACGCGACAAGCGTCCACCCCGAAAGCTACGAGGTGGCCACGGCCGTCCTGGAGCGCGCCGGCGTTGCGGCAAGCGAGCTCAGCCGCGGCGGCGTGCCCGATATCGAGCGCCGCCTGGGCAGCATCTCGGCGCTGGCAAGCGACCTGGACTGCGGCACCCTCACGCTCATCGACATCGTCAACGAGCTCAAGAAGCCCGGTCGCGACCCGCGCGACGACGCGCCCGAGGTAGTCTTTAGCCGCTCGGCGCTTTCGATCGACGACCTGGAGCCCGGCATGGAACTCAAGGGCACGGTGCGCAACGTCGTCGACTTTGGCGCCTTCGTCGACGTGGGCGTGCACCAGGACGGCCTCGTACACATCTCCAAGCTCGCCAACCGCTTCGTCAAGCACCCGAGCGACGTGGTGCGCGTCGGTGACACGGTCAAGGTGTGGGTCGAAAAGGTCGATCGCGACCGCAAGAAGATCTCCCTCACCATGGTGCAGGGGAAGTAAACCGCCAAAGCAAGGGTACCCCCTGTAGCAGCGTGCAAAATCGCGAGTATTCTGCAATTTCCGCCGTTCCGTATGCCCCTCAGAGACGAAAAAGCAAGAAACAGCCCCCGTTTTAGCGTCATCAGAGCCAAAACGGGGGCTGTTCCATGCTTCACCCAGCTGGTAAAAGCCTTTACCTTGCTGAATACTCTCAATTTTGCACGGCGCAGGCGGGGGTACCTTTGTCCACGGCAGGATATGGAAGCCTATCACCAACCTACCGGCAAGTTCGTGTCGGCAGCCCCGGCCTTTCCTTTGCCTAGCGCGACCCTCGCGAAGCGCGTGAGCGATAGGGAAAGGAAAGGCCGGGGCGAACAACCCGCGATGTAGTCAGCGTTCGCGTTACGGCAGGATATGGAAACCGAGCGAGGCGATATCCTTGGCAAAACCGCGCACGGTATCGAGCGAGACCTCGTACGGGTCACGGCCGATGTTCTTACGCTTGGCCAGGATGCTGTTGGGCACCGTGATGATCTGGCAACCGCATCCTTCCGCCTGGTAAATATTGATAAGCTCACGCGTGGACGCCCACAGGACCTCGCAGTTGGGCTTGGCGGCGGCCTTCTTCACCGACTCCGTCATAAACGGAATGGGATCGACGCCGGTGTCAGCGATACGGCCGGCAAAGAGCGAGATGATGGACGGCGTCTCGGCATCAACGGCCTCGACCATCTCGTCGACCTGCGTAGGCGTAAAGATGGTGGTGACGTTGACCTTGATGCCATCGGCCGAAAGCTTGCGCACCAGCTCGGCGGTGGACTCGCCCTTGGTAGTCACGCACGGAATCTTGACGTAGACGTTCTCGGCCCAGGTAGCGATCTCGCGGGCCTCGACCTCCATGGTCTCGACGTCGTCGGCAAAGACCTCAAACGAGACGGACACATCGGTGATGTGGGCCAGGACCTCCTTGGCAAACGCGCGGTAATCCGTCACGCCGCCCTTCTTCATAAGGGACGGGTTGGTCGTGAAACCCTGAACGTTGCCGTTCTCGTACATGTCGAGCATGCCCTCGAGGTTTGCACCGTCAGCGAACACCTTGATTGCCATCTGCCTGATTCCTTTCGTTAGCATACGGCCGATAAACTGCTAAACACTTTACCTACGTTTATCAAGGCGTGAGCTGCGGGTTTTCATCTTCTCGGCGAACGGTTTTGCAGTTTTACCATTTTTATATCGACACCCCAGCGGCAAAACGTTTTTGCTGATCATCGCGGTTGATTCCGTTCGCGGCGCAGAGACAGCGCTTCACCGGTACGTTTTCACAACCACTCCAAAACAAAAGCGGTGACGCCTCATTTGAGACGCCACCGCTTCCGTGTAGGAGCCGGTTATCGGAGCTCCGCCCGATTAGGGCTTAACGTATGCCTGGATTACTCTTCCTCAACGTGGTTAATCACAGCACCCTTGGTGTGGATGAAGTTGGGGACGAAGGCGACGATCAGAAGGACAGCAAGAATCGCGTAGACACCGGTGGTACCGAAGGCCTCGGCAGCGCGGCCAAGCGTAATACCAATGACGGAGAAATCGAAGTCGCCGAACGTAGTGTTCTTGAAGCCAAAGACGTCAAGAACGGGCAGGAGCAGGGCCGGGGCAAAGGTGATGAGCAGGCCGTTGACGAAAGCGCCAAGAGCTGCGCCCTTGCGACCGCCGGTAGCATTGCCGTAGATGCCTGCGGTAGCACCGCAGAAGAAGTGAGGAACCATGCCCGGGATGATGAAGATGCCCAGGGTAGCGCCCACGATGAACATACCGACCACGCCACCGATAAAGGAAGCGACAAAGCCGAGGATGACGGCGGTGGGAGCATAGGGGAAGAAGACGGCGCAGTCGACGGCGGGGATGGCACCGGGGATCAGCTTGTTGGAGATGCCCTGGAAAGCCGGGACCAGGTCGGCAAGGATCATACGAACGCCGTTATAGACGATGGTGACACCAACGGCAAAGGACAGGGCACAGGTCAGGGCATAGACAATCACGTTGTCGCCGCCAGCGGTCTTGGTGACGACCGCAGGATCTGCGATGTAAGCGGCGAAAGCGGTAACCAGGTAGAAGAAGGCCATGGTAAGAGCCGTGGAGATGGTAGTGTCGCGCAGGAAGGCGAACTTCTCGGGAACCTCGATCTTCTCGGTGCTGTTCTCCTCGGCGTCCTTAGCAAAAAGCGTACCGACTGCAGCGGAGATGTAATAGGCGAGTGAACCGAAGTGGCCCATGGCGATTTCATCGCCATCGGTAACCTTCTCGGTGAAACGCTGACCAACGGCGGGAAGCATAGCGCTCACGAGGCCCAGGAACATGCCGCCCACGATGACAAGCTGGACATCCTGGAAGCCAGATGCCTGCAGAACGGCAGACAGCAGGCAGGCCATAAACATGCTGTGATGGCCCGTCAGGAAGATGTACTTAAACTTGGTAAAGCGGGCAATGATAATGTTCACGACATAGCCGAGAATCAGGATCATCATGGTCTGAACGCCGAGGACGCTCTGAGCCATCGAAACAACGACCTCGTTGTTGGGCACGACGCCGGTGATGTGGAAACCGGTCTCGATGAAGGTACCCAGCGGAGCAAGGTTCTCCTGAACAACAGCGGCGCCGGCGGACAGCATGATGTAACCAAGAATGGGCTTCAGGGTGCCCGTCATCACCTTGTGGGCAGGACGCTTAAGCGCGACAAGGCCCACAAAGGCAAATAGACCCATAATCCACGCTGGCTTGGTCAGAATCGATTGGATAAACTCAAGTATGGGAAGGATGGCTTGCATCTGCGCTTCCTTTCTCTCTAACGTGGGCGCGTTTCCCTCTTCCACAGGGAACCGCCCTTTTTTGTGCCGCTTTAGGCGTTAGCGGCGGCCGCCTTGATTGCCTCGAGGGCGTCTTCGCGGATCTTCTTCTTGTTCACATAGCTGCGAACGATCACAACGTTGCCGTGGAGCTCGGGGGCGAGTTCTTTAACGGTGATGAACAGATCCGGATTTGCGGAAGAAGCACCGTTCAGGTCCATAGACTCAACGTCGGCCTTGATGCCCTCCTCCTCGCAAAGCTCCTCGACTTTGCCAGCGAGCATCAGGCTGGACCCGATGCCGTTTCCGCATACGGTGATGATATGCATGGCAACCTTCCTCTCCTACACGTGACGGTTTTCCGTCTATCCAAAAGCGGCGACGCATCGCCGTGCCATTAAGGCCTAAAAGAATGAACGCATGGTCTCCAAAACCTGCTCGGGCGCATCGCATGCGCTGAGCTTGGCAACGCAGTCCTCGTCCTCGAACATCTGCGAAAGCTCCGCCAAGCAGCCAAGATGAGCCTTGGGGTCGGGTGCGCAAATACCCACGAGCACGTGAACCGGATCGAAATCCTCGTGTCCAAACGCAATGGCAGGGTCAAGCGTGACGATACAGATCCCCGCTTCACTCACATTGCCATCTGCCTGAGCGTGGGGCATGGCGATGCCCTCTTCCAAGACCATATAGGGGCCGAATTTGTGAACCGATGAAATCATGGCGTCAACATAGCTCTGGTCGCATTTGCCAGCGTCTACGAGCAACTTACCGCATGCCTTGATCGCTTCCTCCCAGTCGGAGGCCTCGACGTGGCAGGCAATAAGCTCGGGCTTAAGAAGATCGGTCAGCATGCTCGTCCCCTACTCCTCGGGCAGGATATGAAAACCAAGCGCCTGAATGTCGCGGGCAAAGCCCTTGACCGTATCAAGCGAGTACTCAAGCAAATCTTTCCCGAAATTCTTGCGTTTGGCAAGAAGGGCATTGGGGACCGTAATGATCTGGCATCCAACGGACTCCGCCTGGAAGATATTGAGGACCTCGCGCGTAGACGCCCAGAGAACCTCGGCAGCAGGCTTAACGGCAGCCTTCTTTACGGACTCCGCCATGAGGGGCAGCGGATCGACGCCGGTATCGGCAATGCGACCGGCAAAGATGGACAGAATAGAGGGGGTCTCAGCAGAGACGGCATCGACAAACTCGTCGACCTGCTCGGGCGTGAAGATAGTGGTGACATTCACCTTGATGCCGTCGGCAGAAAGGCGCTTGACCAGCGCGGCAGTGGACTCACCCTTGGTGTTGAGCGCCGGGATCTTAACGTAGACGTTGTCTGCCCAGGTTGCGATCTCGCGAGCCTCGGCTTCCATACCCGCCTCGTCGTCGGCGAATACCTCAAAAGAGACCGACACATCAGTAATGTGCTCAAGAACCGTCTTGGCAAAAGCGCGGTAGTCGGTCACGCCGCCGGCCTTCATAAGGGAAGGATTGGTCGTGAAGCCCTGAACGTTGCCATTGTCATGCATGTCAAGCATACCCTCGAGGTTAGCGCCGTCGGCAAACACCTTGATCGCCATGTTCGGTCCTTTCTCATCTAACACTATTGCTATCGAAAGCCTTCTTCTTTGTTTCAAAAGCTTTTCGGTTTTCTTTTATAAACCATTTCAAAAGCTATCGAAAGCTCAATTGTCAACTTTCCGTGAACGGTCGAATATCGGGCGTGAACGTACTTCATTTGGGCGGCACCTTCAGAATGAGACTCTTTATAGCCCGTTTACGTGCGAACTATCTGCTACGCATGCATTTGTGACATGCCATTCCGTTCTTTTGATTCATTCGAATTTGCCTTGTTCTTTTCATATCGATACGTTATATTTCGATTACGAAAGGCGCATCTTTTACCTTTTGTTCAAAAGGAGCGGCATATGGCATCTACTTCAGACCTTTCACCGGCCGAGCGTCAGCGATTTATCATGAATTGGCTGGCCGAAAAGCCAAATATCTCGGTATCCGACATCGTTCGCCGTTTTTCGGTTTCGGAAGTCACCGCACGACACGACCTCATCTCGCTGGAATCCGAAGGCAAGCTGCGTCGCGTACGCGGCGGAGCGGTATCGCTTTCTCGCTCCAACGCAATCTCGTATCCCGAGGAGCGCATCAATGTCCAAGTCGAGGCCAAGGAAGCCATCGCCGCAACCGCAGCAACTCTTGTTGATGATGGCGATGTTCTGGTAATTGATATCGGCACCACAGGCTTTTACTTCGCTAAGGCCCTCATGGACAAGCGTGAGATCACCATTATCACCGGCGATCTTGCAATCGCGAACTACGCCAGCTTCAATCTCCCCAATGCTTCGGTAGTGCTGCTGGGCGGCTCCGTGCGCAAGGGCCACCTCTATCTCGCGGGCGCACTAACGCTCGACTGCATGAGCAAACTACATGCCGACAAGGCGTTTGTCAGTGCCGACGGATTCCACCCCGACCACGGTTTTACCGTCGAGCACGACTTCTCGGCCATGATCAAGCATATGTACCTTACCAACTCAAACCAGGGCTACATGATGGTTGACCAGGGAAAGTTCAATAAGACCAGTTTTTATCAGTCCGCGCAGATCGATGACCTCGACGGCATCATCGTTGATGGAGACGACGAGGGCATCATGACGGCGGCGATCGAGAGCAGTCGCAGTCATCCCAAGCTCTATATTGCAAAATAGCTCAAATGACCGGGTCGCCCCCACTGCGGGCGACCCGGCCATTTATTAAATCAACCCAAAATGGCGCATCGCTGTGACGGTGCCATCGTGTGCGACATCGTCGGTCACGTAGTCGGCGACTGCCTTGACCTCGGGCATGGCGTTGCCCATGGCTACAGCCGTCTCGACGGCGGCGAGCATACCCAGATCGTTGCCGGAATCGCCAAAGCCAAAGGTGCGCGCGTTGCCGGTGCGACCCAGGTATTCCAGCGCTCGCGCCACGCCCACGCCCTTGTCGATGCCCTTGGGGCTCAGCTCGCGATTCTGACCACCGGTGTTGCACAGCTCAAACTCGCGCTCGATAAAGCCGTCATCGTTGGCTACGCGAGCCAGGTCGTACGCGTTAATGCACACCTTGCCTACGCGCAAGCGGCCATCGATGCGCATCTGATCGGTGCCATGCACCACGCCGGCGCCTAGCAGAAATGACTGTTCGACACCAACTGGCTCAAGTGAATAGGTGGCACCGTTCGTCTCGAACAATGCCTCGCCGCCCGCCACAGTAATGCGACGCGCGAGCTCCTCAACAATGTCCTCGTCAATGCAGTCCTCGTGTGCCACGCGGCCCTCGACCTCGAGCGTGGCCCCCGCCATGGCAACGATACCCGCCGGGTTCAGCGCGCGCAGGCCATCGGCAATCAGCCACAAGGGGCGACCCGTGCAGATAAATGCCTGGTGACCCGCATTGCGCAGGCGACCAAATGCATCGACAACGGCCTTCGACGGATGGATTGCATTGAAGTCCTTATCGGTCATATCGTCGGGATCGAACGACGTCAGCGTGCCGTCCACGTCAAAAAAGAGCACAGCGGGTTCGGGACACGCATCAATCATATGGGTTCCTTTCGAGGATAAGGGCAAACGAAGCATCCATCATATAATGGAGCGACGCAACCAGAGAGGTCACCCATGGAATTTTACGCAAGCTGCCCCGAGGGCTTTGAGTCCGCACTCGCCGATGAGCTTAAACGCCTCGGGCTTTCGCATGTCCGCCGCCTGAAGGGCCGCGCTACATTTGAGGGCGAGCTCGAAGAAGGCTACCGCGCCTGCCTGTGGTCGCGCCTGGCCAGCCGCGTGTTTGTGGTGCTCGGGCGCTTTGGGGCACAGGATGCCGATGAGTTGTACGACAGCGTTTACGACATCGCCTGGGAGAACATCGTCCGCCCCGGCGCCACCATCGCCATTACCGCCCGCGGCGTGACCGAGCAGCTGCGCAACACGCGCTTCTCGGCCCTGCGTGCCAAAGACGCGCTGTGCGACCGCCTGGCCGAGACCACGGGACGTCGCGCCGATGTCGATGCCGCCGACCCCGATGTTCACCTACTGCTTTCGCTGCGCCAGCGCCGCGCGAGCATAAGCCTAGACCTTTCGGGCGACCCGCTGTTCAAACGCCTGCCGCCCGCTGCGACTCGTGCCGGCGAGGGCGCACACGTGTTGCGCCCCGACTACGCCGCCCTGGTGCTGGCGCAGGTCGGCTGGACCGCACTATGCGAGCGCGAGCTGACGGCCGACGATTACGAGAACGAAGCCCTTCCCACGCTGATCGATGCCTCGTGCGCCGGCGGCGGCCTGCTGCTGGAGGCCGTGAACATTCTGACCGACCGCGCCCCGGGCGTCGCACGCGAGCGCTGGGGCTTTGAGGGCTGGCTGCTGCACGATGCCGCCCTGTGGGAGCAGCTGCTTGCCGAGGCGCGCGGGCGCGAGGCGGCAGCGCGCGAGCGCCAGGCGCGCATCGTGGCCGTGGATGTTGACCCCGCCGCCCGCAAGACCGCTGAGCGCATGGTTAAATGTGCCGGCTACAAGCGCTTTGTCGATTTTTGCGCCGCCAAGTCCGCCACCGTACTGGACCACGCGGGCGCTGTCGCCGGCGCCGCCGTGGTCGCGGATACGAACGAGACACCGCTTTCGCTCATGCATGACACCATGACGCTCATCGGCGAGTTGCGCCGCGCGCCCGAGCTTGCCGCGGCGCCGGTCGCCGCGCTCACCCGCGACGGATTGCTGGCCCGCGCGCTCCACACCGAGCCCGAGCGCTCGATCGCCGTCATGCCCAACAACGAAGAGGCGACCGTCGAAGTCTGGCCTTCGCTCGACCACGCCGCCGCAGCGTTTGAGGCTGCGACCAGTGCGGATGCCGAGGCCGAGGCTGCGGATGCCAACGAAGTCAACGATGAAGCCGCCGCTTCCGCCATGCCCGAACCTACCGCCACGCTCGACCTGGGCGACGGCAAGCCGCTGCCCGTGCTCATCCCCGAGTCCGAGCAATTCGCCAACCGCCTGCGCAAGAATGCCCGTCTGCGCCGCAAGTGGGCCAAGCGCGAGGGCGTGAGCTGCTACCGCGTCTACGATGCCGACCTGCCCGACTACTCCGCCGCCATTGATCTGTACGAGGGCTGCCCGCAGACCCCGGGCCGCTGGCTCGTCATTGCCGAATACGCCGCACCCAAGACCATCGACCCCGCGCTGGCTCAGGCCCGCATGCTCGACATCCTGGCCATCGCGCCGCGCATCCTGGATGTCCCCGCCGAGCACGTGCACGCCAAGGCCCGCATGCGCTCGCGAGGCGGCTCGCAGTACGGCAAGGAGGGCGCCGGCAAGGGAGGCTCGGGCGAGCGCGCCAACATCGCACGCCGCCGCCTGCCGCTCATCGAAGAGGGCGGCCTTACCTTTGCCGTCAACTTTGACGACTACCTGGACGTCGGCATCTTCCTGGACCACCGCGTCACCCGCAATCTGGTGCGCGAGCACGCCAAGCAGGCGCGCCGCTTCCTCAACCTGTTCGCCTACACCGGCACCGCCACCTGCTACGCGGCCGATGGCGGCGTCGAGGAAACCGTGACGGTCGACCTCTCGAACACCTACCTGGACTGGGCCGAGCGCAACATGCGCCAGAACGGCTTTGTGGGCCCGCAGCATCATTTTGTGCGCGACGACGTGCTCGCCTGGATTCGCGACCAGCGCCAGACGCGCAACCGCTGGGACCTGATCTTTGTCGACCCGCCCACGTTCTCGAACTCGTCCAAGATGGGCCGCCGCACCTGGGATGTCCAGCGCGACCATGTTGAGCTGTTGGCCGGCGTGTCGCGCCTGCTCACGCAGGGCGGACATGCCATCTTTAGCTGCAACCTGCGCGGCTTCCGTCCCGAGACGCGCAAGCTCGCGCGCGCGGGCGTGGTGCTGCAGGACATTACGGCGCAGACCATTCCCGAGGACTTCGCACGCAACCAAAAGGTGCACCACTGCTATATCGTGCGTCGCCTGCCCATCGAGGACGCCATGGCCGAAGTCGGCTTTAGCGCCGAGGAAATTGCCGAGCGCGTCGAGGAACTGCGCAACCCCGAGGCCCGCAAGCCTCGTGCAACGGCGCCCGCGCACGCGCAGGCCGGCGACCGAGGGCCACACGGCAACGGCAAACCCTCCCCCGCCGGCAAGCCCAAAAAGAAGAAGTTCTACGCCAGCAAGCCCAAGGGCAAATAACAAAGTTGCGGTGGAATACGGACTGTTTTGCCTGGAATTAGGCAGATTTAGACCGTATTTCACCGCAACTCATATTGGGATGGTGGTTGGCGATCTAGCCTTGGGTGACTAGGCGGTAGCCAATGCCTACGTGCGTTTGGATATAGCGCGGATGCGCGGGGTCGGACTCGATCTTCTTGCGCAGCGTGCCCATAAAGACGCGCAGGCTCGCCAGATCGCTCTTGGTCGCCGTGCCCCAAATCTCGTGCAGGATAAACTGGTGCGTCAGCACCTTGTCGGCGTTGTGCGCCAGCAAGCAGAGCAACTTGTACTCGATCGGCGTCAGGTGCAGCTCCTCGCCATCCATCGTGGCGATGCCGGCATCAAAATCGATATGCAGCTCACCGGTATCGAACGAGCCCTCGGAGGCAACGCCGCCCGTCTGTGCATACGAAAGACGCCTGAGCGTCGTGCGAATGCGCGCTAGCAGCTCCTCGACCGAAAACGGCTTGGTCAGGTAGTCGTCGGCACCGGCATCGAGCGCCCGGATCTTGTCCGCGTCCTCGCTGCGCGCCGAGACCACAATGATCGGCATGCCCGACCATGTGCGCACCGACTCCACCACCTTGACGCCGTCCATATCGGGCAGGCCCAGATCGAGCAGCACGATGCTCGGCGTCTGCGACGAGGCGGCGGCGATAGCGGCATGGGCGGTCTCCACGGCCATATGGCGCAAGCCGTGCGCCTCGAGCGCGGCAACGATAAGGTTGCGAACGGCGGGATCGTCCTCAACGACCAAGATGAGTGGTTTTGCGGCAGAGTTCGGCACAGCGCTACTCCTTATCAAACGAAACGTCGGCGGCGGGAAGCTCAATCGTAAAGACCGAACCGTGAGGGTCCGCCGCGGTAACCTCTATGCTACCGCCATGTGCCAGCGCAATGGAGCGGCAGAGCGAAAGCCCCAAGCCCACACTGCGGCAGCTGTCGGCCAGGCCATGGTTGGCGGTGTAGAACGACTCAAAGATTCGCTCGCGGTCCTCGGGCGCAATGCCCGGGCCATCATCAGCAACCGAGCACGCCACGCATCCATCATGGACGCCAATCGAGATTACGATATGCGAGCCCGCAGGCGTATAGGCGATGGCGTTGTTCACCAGATTGACCACCAGCTGCACCATCAGGCGCGCGTCGACGTTGACGAGCGCCGGCTCATCGCACGCCACTACCTTAAGGTCATGCTCGCGCACAGCCGGATTTACGTGACGCAGCGCCTCCTCGACGATATCGTCCATGAGCTCGAGCGTGGTCGACAGGTGCATGCCGCCGCCCTCGAGCTTGGTGATGGCGAGCAGATTCTCGACGGTGGCGTTGAGCCATTGCGCGTCCGAGCGAATGGATAGGAGCATGCCGCGGCGTGTCTGGTCGTCGAGCACGGCCGTGCCGGTCGAGCCCTGGTCGAGCAGCACATCGGCATTACCCGAAATACTGGTAAGCGGCGTGCGCAGGTCGTGCGAGATGGAGCGCAGCAAGTTGGCACGCAGCTGTTCGTTTTTGGCGAGCACCGCCGCTTCCTCGCGAGCCTCCATGGCGCGGGCGCGATCGAGCGCCAGTTCGCCTTCGCTCACGATGGCATCGGCAAGCGTCCGCTCCTCGGGCGTCAGCGCATCGGGCTCGGCGACAATGGCGAACACCCCCACCACCGAGGCGGGATCGCCCGCGCGCACCATGGTGTCACCCGAGCGCACGGTCAGGTATATGCCGTAGAACGCCGAGGCGCCATAGGTGGCATCGAGCGGCGTTCCCACATAGGCGGACGCCGAGAGCCGCGGCGGCATCTGCGGCGCCAGCTGGTGTACCGGCGCGGCATCGCCCACGGCCGTGTACGTCGTGCGCGGCAGCAGGTCATCGTTATCGGCATCGGCGCTATACCACACGACCGGACAGTCCGAAAGACGCGCCAGCTGCGTTGCCATAGCGTGCACAATCTGTTGCTGATCGCCACACCGCTGCAGCATACGGTTGGTCTCGAGCACCATCTGCGTGCGACGGTCGCTGGCGGCAGCCTGCGCCAAGGCGCGGCGCAGGGCCAGCGCGATCGAGCTCGATACGAGCGAGACCGCAAACATGATAAAGAACATGCCGGGATAGACGCGGTCGATAAACGACAGCGCGTAGCGCGGGTCGACAAACAAGAAGTTGTAGAGCGCCACGGCGGCAGCCGAGCTCAGCAGGCAATACAGGCGGCTCCAGGTAAAGAAAGCGCACAGCTGCACGGCGAACACATAGACGATCATGATGCTCGGCGCAAGACCCGGATGGTCGAGCAGCGCACCCGCAATCGTCGCCGCGACCAGCAGCCCCACCGATACGCAGGCGTCATACAGAGGGCCGCGGCGCGTCAGCGTTGTGCGCCGCCACCAAAAGTTCTCGGCAATATCGCCGTCCGCATGGACGTCCATCAGCGCCCCGCCCCTCTCTCAAAAACAAAACCACCACAAAGGGGACAGGCACCTTTGTGGTGGTTTCCCCTTGTGGTGGTTCTAAGTGTAAAGCCTTCTACGACCGACAGTCGTTAGACAAACAGCACGTGCGCGAGCAGTGCGCACACGCACGCCGCGACAAACACCAGCGCCACGACCGAAATCACGCGATCGGCCATGTCCATGTTGGCCCGATTCGTAAAGAACCGATCTTCGGCGGCGTCGGCGCGTGCCTCATGCACCATCTCGGCAACCACCTCGCGGCCATCAAGCATCTTTGCATCCATGTTTGCCTCCCCGGCCTCAATCTTGTCCATCGAAAACCAACTCCATGCAACCCGTCGGCGCCTACGGGCGCTCGTTAGGAGCCAGGCGCTGCATCTTGCTCACGGCCTTAAACTTGGTGAACAGCGGCACATACTCAAAGCTCACGTTGGAATTCTCCAGGCCGTACCAGCGCGCGGGCGTGCCGGCGGCGCGGCGGATGATGTACTTGAGCGTAATGGCCGTACGCTCGCTCGGCTCCACGTCGCTTTCGGGCGCCAGCAGCTTGCGGATCATGACGAACTTGAACGTGCCAATGTTGCCCGGATCCTTATAGACCGAGTAGTCATGCGTCTGCGACGGCAGCTCGCCAGTGGCAGCCAGGTCCTGAACGACCTGACGCAGGTAGGCATTGACGCGCTGGTTGATCTTGTAGCCCAGGTACAGATGCACGCGGAACACGTAGTCGGTGCCGAACGTCTCGACCGAATAGGCAAAGGTATGCGGCTCGTCCATGGTCTCGACATTAACGAACCACCAGGCGCGAGCACGCTTGGGATGCTTGTCCAAGATCGAGTAGACAATGTCGCGGTCGATGTAGTCGGTATGGGTGTCCTTGGTCAGGTACACGATGTTGTCGCTCATGCGCTCGTAACGGTCGTCGTCGCGCAGGCGCTTGAGCTGTGGCAGATAGCTGCGCAGCGGCAGCAGCGTAAACTGACGCTGCTCGACCGCCGTGCCGTTGTACCAGCACACCATAATGCCCATGATGAGTGCAGCCATGAGGATAGTGAAGTAGCCGCCGTGGAAGAACTTGGTGAGCGAGCTCACGAAGAAGAAGCCTTCGAGCAAAAGGAAGAAGGCCGCGAAGATCCACGGAGCAACCTTGAGCTTGCGCTCCTCGTGCAGGTAGAAGAAGAGCAGCAGCGTGGTGCACATCATAGTCAGCGTAATGGCAAGGCCGTAGGCGGCTTCCATATGCGCCGAGTTCTGGAACAGCAGCACCACGATGACGCAGCCCACGAGCATGACGTTGTTGACCATGGGGATGTAGAGCTGGCCCTTGGTCTCGGCAGGGTAGAAGACCTGCATGTGCGGCATGAGGTCCAGACGGCTGGCCTCGGACACCAGCGAAAACGCGCCGGTAATGAGCGCCTGCGAGGCAATGATGGCCGCGACGGTGGAAAGGCCGACGGCAAACGGGCGCAGGCCCGGGGCGAGCATCTGGTAGAACGGGTTAAGGTCGGCAATGCCCATGAGCTCGGGGTTGGCAGCGTTGTTGATAAGCCAAGCGCCCTGGCCCATATAGGAAAGCAGCAGGCAGCACTTAACGAACGGCCAGGTAGCGTAGATGTTGCCGCGGCCGACGTGGCCCATGTCGGAGTAGAGCGCCTCGGCACCGGTGGTGGCGAGGAAGCAGCTGCCCAGAATCATGATGCCCGCATGGTTGTTGGGGCTCAGCAAAAAGGCGATGCCGCGCACCGGGTTGAGGCACAGCAGCACGGCGGGGTGCTGGAAAACAAAATACAGACCCGTGCCGCCCAGGAACAGGAACCACAGCGTCATGATGGGACCAAAGGCATGACCGATCTTGGCCGTGCCGATGCGCTGAACCAAGAAGAGCACGATGATAATGGCGAGCGTAATGGCGACGACGCGGCCCTGGTCATCGCCCAGCACGGTATGGACCGCCGGGATGGTGCGCAGGCCCTCGATGGCTGTGGTAACGGTAACGGCCGGCGTCAGGATGCCGTCGGCGAGCAGCGCGGCGCCACCCAGCATGGCGGGGATGATAAGCCACTTGCCGCAGCGCTTGACCAGGCTGTACAGGGCAAAGATGCCGCCCTCACCATGGTTATCGGCACGCAGCGAGATCAGCACGTACTTGATGGTCGTCAGCAGCGTGACCGTCCACACGACAAGGGAGAGCGCGCCAAGCACGAACTCCTCCGTGACGCTTCCGATGCCGCCGTTGCCGGCAACGAGCGCCTTGGTTACATACATAGGGCTGGTGCCGATATCGCCGTACACCACGCCCAGCGTGACGAGCATCGCAGAGATGCTCACAGGAATCGCAGCGTGCGAGGCTGCCTCCTTGGCCTTTTGTTCCATAAGCCGGTTTCCTCCCAACTTTAATGTTCGAAGGGATTATAGGTAATCGGCCCATGTTTGAATGCACTGTTTTCCCAGCTAGATAAAGATTTATACAGTCTTTAGACCACCGCGACGATATGGAATGCGGCAAAGGGACTGTCCCTTTGCCGCATCCGTCATTTTCCGAGCCAGTTTTTGAACCACCACTCCATGGAACGGCTCATCTCGGCCATAAAGGGGCTCGTGTGCTTGCGGGTGTAGATATCCACCACGCGCTCGCCCACCTCGCGGGCATGTGGACGGAACATCGCGTCCATCTCGGCCACCTGTGCATCCATAGTCGCGGTATCGGCGCGGCGATAGCGCTCCTCGTGCACCAGGTTCACCACGGGATGTGCGATTGCCGGGCGCTCCTTGCGGGGCGTGCCGATGATGAGCATCGATAGCGGCATGGTATAGGGCGGCAGATCGAGCAGCTCGGCAACTTCCTCGGCGTTCTCCACGATGTCGCCAATGTAGCAGCTCCCCAGGCCCAGGGCCTCGGCGGCAACCACGGCGTTTTGCGCAGCGATCACGGCATCCTGGGCCGCGATGGCAAAGTCGCCCAAACCCGGCGCGCGGCGGGACGCCTTGCCCGTGCGCTCGACAAACTCGGGCTCAAAGCAGCCCACGTGCTCAAACAGATCGATCCACTTGGCATAGTCGACCACAAATATAAGTGCCCAGGGCGCCTTGGCGATCATGGGCTGGTGATCGCACAGGTCGGCCAGACGATCGAGCGTAGCCTGCTCGCGAATGCTCACGATGGAATACATCATCATGGCGCCCGCCGACGGCGCGCGACTCGCCGCATGCAAGATCGCCGCCCGCTGCTCGTCGGTCACCGCCACGGGATGGTCATCGTCATCGCGCGCAAAGGCACGCGTAGAGGAACGGTGCTCCAAGATGTCCAGCACTGCGTTGCCCGTAGTCTCGACCGGATAGCCGCCCGCGTCCACGCCCACAGCTCCGCCGCAGTACTCGGCGCCCGTCATACAAACCTGCTCGCCCATAGCTCTATCCTCGCTAATTCTTTAAGAAGCCTTTACGTTTCCGTGTAATTCCCGTCCATTATCGCGCAGGTCGCCACTACATTGCGCCACACCGCCACACGCGCGCGTTAATATGGCTGGTTGTTGTGCGCAGCCACCAATTGCAGCGCATATCTTGGTAACAATCGGGTAAACCCCCGCTTTCGTAGGTTTTAGTTTGTGAGGAGTCTCAGCATGTTCGCAGCCGCCATCTCGCTCGTCGGTCTTGCGGCGACCGTCTACCTTGTCTTGCGCGAGGCCAAGGCCATTCGCGCTCAGTCGGGCACCGTCGCCAAAAGCTCTCTTGGGTGGAGCGTCGCCTTCGGCCTGTTCCAGCTCTTTTTGACCATTTGGGGCGCCATTGGCCTCGTCGCCCAAAACGAGCCGCTCGCCTTTGTGATGCTCATCCTGACCAACGCCATCCTCACCGGCTGCGCTTGGGCCAGCATCGCCCGCGACCGCATCGCCCCGCGCGTCTTTGCGTTCGCCGCGCCCGACACCCCCGCCCCCACCGGCAAGCTCGCCCGCCTGCGCGGCGCCTTTGTGGGCAAACCGCTCGTCGCCGCCGTCTTGTGCCTGTTGCTCGCCGGCGTCTTTGCGCTGCTGGGCATGGAAGTCTCGTCCAACCACGACTTTACCTGGGTCTACCCCCTGTGCATCCTGCTCGAGTGGGCCATCATCACCACGCTCATGGTCGGCTTGTTCTTCCTATTCCAGCGCCACGGCGCAGCTCCCGCCGTCCTGGCCTTTGCCCTCTTTGTCCTGGGCATTGCCGAGTTCTTCGTCATCACGTTTAAATCCATGCCCATCCAGCCGGGCGACCTTTCGGCCATCTCCACCGCCGCCGCAGTCGCCGGCACCGGCTACACCTTCTCGATCTCGCTGTTCTGCGTGCTATCCATGGGCTTTACCGCCATCGCCATGCTGCTGTGCGAGTACGCCGGCCTGGTCGCGCCGCACCGTCAGAAGGGCGCCGCCAACGCCAAGCACATGCTGCTCACCAACCTGCTCGTGGCGGTGCTGTGCCTGGGCGGCGTGACCGCGCATGTCACGCTCATCGACTACTACAACACCCTCGGCATCACCGTCTACACCTGGCGCCCGCTGGAGAGCTACTGGCGCGAGGGCTATCTGCCTGCCTTTATTAGCGCGGCGCAGTCCATCAAGCCGCCCAAACCCGCCGACTATTCTGTCGATGACGCCAAGGCCACGCTCAAAAAGTACGCCAAGGCCTACGACAAGTCCGACGCCGCCAAGAGTGACGAGCGCACCGCCGCAAAGGAGCAATTCGACAGCGAGAAGCCCACGGTCATCGCCATCATGAACGAGACCTTCTCGGACCTATCCATCTACCAGAACATGCGCGCCGGCTACGAAGGCCCACAGTACTTTAAGAGCCTGTCCAACTGCCTCAGCCGCGGCAAGCTCTACGTGAGCGCCTACGGCGGCGGCACGGCCAATACCGAGTTTGAGTTTATGACCGGCAACTCCATGGCCAACCTGGGCTCGGGCGTGTACCCCTACACCATCTACGACATGGAAACGACCGGGAACCTGGCAGAGCAGTTCAAATCGCTCGGCTATTCCACCACGGCCATGCACCCCAACCACGCGACCAACTGGAACCGCGAGAACGTCTACAAGGACTTTGGCTTTGACCAGTTCCTGTCCATCAACGACTTCCAGGGCGCCGATACCCTGCGCGGCATGGTGACCGACCAGGCGACCTACGACAAGATTCTTGAGCTGCTCGACCAGAACGCCGATCCGCAGTTTATCTTCGACGTGACCATGCAGAACCACTCGGGCTACGACACGGGCCTGCTGCCGGTCGACAAGCAGATGCACCTGAACATCGACACGACCGACCTGGACGCCAAGACCGTCGAGGACGGCACGCTCTCCGATGTCGACGAGTATGTCTCGTGCATCGAGCAGTCCGACCAGGCGCTGCGCTACTTCCTCAACGCCTTGAGCAAGCTCGACCGCAAGGTGGTCGTGGTGTTCTGGGGCGACCATCAGCCGTTCTTCCCGTCCAAGTTCAACGACAAGTGGTTTACCGGCGAGGATGATGCCACGCACCAGGAACGTCTGTGGCAGACCGACTACATCATCTGGGCTAACTACGACGTTGCCGGTTGCGACCAGACGAGTGAGGTCGACGACCTGTCCACCAACTACCTGTCCACCCAGCTCATGCAGCTGATCGGCGCACCGCTGACCGACTACCAGAAAGCGCACATGACGCTGCGCGAGTCGCTGCCCGCCATCAACTCGGTCGGCTACGAGGACGCCAGTCTGCGCTGGGCGCTCTCCTCCAACGTCACCGGTGACGACGCCGCTGCCGCAGCCGCCACCAAGGCGCGCGAGGATTACGCCAAGATGCAGTATTACGAGATGTTCCGCGACGGCAAGAACGTCTATACGGAGCACTTCCAGACCGAGGCCAACGAGACCGACCCCAACCTGGCACCGGGCACGACCAAGATCAAGTAGCTGCTAGCTGCGGTCTTACAACTGAAACGTCTGTCCAGGCGGAGGCATATAAGGTTCCCTGCTCGGACAGTCCTGCGCAAGACGGAGGCCACATTAAGTGGCCTCCTTTGCGTGCGGAACTCGCGATGAACCTTATATGCCTCCGCCTGGACAGACGCCTTGTTGTTGGAGTGCGGCTTGTCATGGAGAGTATTCGGAGTGTCTCTGGTTGAATCGGGCTCTTGCCTTGAAGACTCTGATTTCTAATAAAGAGAAAACCCGGGTAGCCAAGTTGTTTGGCTACCCGGGTTTTTGGGTTGTCGATATGTTCGACTGGCTACTAGTGGGTCTTGCGGCGCTTGATCAGCATGATGAGGGCTATCACTACGAGCGTTGCTCCCGCTGCTGCTGTGGTGGCGACTAGGGCGAATGTTTGGTCGCCGGTGTTTGCGAGGTTCTTCGCTGTGGTCGTAGTCTTGACCTTGGTGTCGGTCTTAGCTCCGTTGTCGGACTTGGGCTTGTCCGGGTTCGTCGGGGTCTCAGGAGTCTCGGGGTCCTTTGAGCCTTCGGAGTCGGTGGGGCCGGCAGTGTTTACCAGCGTATGGTCCAGGAACTTCTTGGCGCCCGCACTTGCCTGTGAGAACAGGCGGCGCGTGCGGATCGGGGTGGCGTTCACCGTTGTGGGCGCCGTCTCCTCGGCCTCGATATTCACGAGCGTCGTGCCGGTGTCGAGGCCCACGTCGTTGTATCCCACGTGGCAGTAATACTGCGCACCGTCATCGTCTGCGGTCAGGTCAATCTCGAGCTTTGAGGCCGTTCCAGCCGCGAGGTTGCCATCGGCACCCACGAGCTTAAACTCTGTCTCGCCGCGGCCCTTGCGGTACCACATATAGGTCGGTGCCAGCCCTGTTTCGCTATCGTCGGCACCGAGTTGCTTCACATGGCCAATCGCCGAGAGCGTCAGGTGGCTTCCCGCCGTGCGCTCAACCGAAGAGTCGTATCCAAGATCCGACCCCTCCGCAGCATCCGCCGCAGGTCCGCTCACGGTCATCGTCATGCCATCGGGCATGGTCTTGACCGTGATGATTGCCGAGCGAATACCTGTTTCGGTCGTGGATCCATTCTTAACGGCGGCGATGGCGAATCGATACTCCGTATTGGGCTGCAGCCCATCCCACTTGAGCGAGGTCTGCGTGTTGTCGGCAATCTTCCAGCTATTGACGACCGCATCCGCCGCATTGCTCTGCAGCATGCCTACGCCGTAGCTAAAGCCGTCCTTCTTTGCGAGCACGTCGTCCCAGCTAAAGGTGACACTGGTCGAATCAACGGCGTTTGCCGTAAAGCCCGTCACGGCAGGCGCGTCGGGTACCTGGACATCCTTGACGTCATAGCCCACAATCCAGAACTGGTCGGTGTCCTTGGTGCCGAGTTTGTCGCCCGAGTCGGCCTCGAACTTGTCGACATCTACCGCGTTGACGCCCAGGCGCCATACAAAACCGTACTTGTTCTGCGCGGCCTCAGGCAGGTTGTCGACGGTACCGCCGTATTCGGTCGATTCACTCGAGGACTTGCCGGTAGTGAATCCGGCGTTGGCGCCAAAGCACAGGCCGCCAAATAACTCGTGCTTTGCAAGCTTCGCGCCCATGACAACGCTGCCGTTCAGCGTAAAGCCGTACTCAAACTCCTGTTCCTCGCCCTCCTCGACTTCGATGGTCTGCTCAATACTCGCTCCCGACTGCGCGACGACGCCGTTAAACCCATCGTGCGTGTAGGCGCGCGTCACGCCAGGCTTGCCCAGACCAAAGGAATCCCCGACAGGAGTCTCGCCGTTGAGCGTCGTTTGATAGGTTCCGGGCTCTCCCGAGCGGTTGGTCAAAAAGTGGCTGAGCGGCGTCATGTTGTGCTGCTCGGCAATACGGTCATAGGCCTCGACATTAACGACCGAGGTCTGCGCGCCGAGCGACACGGGCGCCGCCATCACGCCCTTGCCACCAGTTTCCTCATTTTCGATCTCGTACTCGTAATAGACCATCGGAATCGTGTAGAGCACGGCCTTGTCGCCTTCGCCGGCATGCGACTCGTAGCTTACGCTGGCGCTGACCGTACGCTCGCTCTGGTAGTCATAGCTTCCCTCGGCGGCAAAATCGACCGAAGCATTCACCGCAACCAACGGCGGACCGGTCTGCACCTCGACGGCAACGCCCAGCTCGGCACCGATAGTGTAGCCCTCGGTTTTCCCCGCTGCCGTTCCCTCGCCGTATGACGTGCCGCCCAACACGAGGTAGCCGTATGCCTGCTCCAGGTCCTCAACATAGGGCGCATCCTGCAGCACGGCGAGCACGCGCGGGTTGGTATAAACCTTGTAGCGGTCCTTGTACGTAATCTTGACGCTGTCGTTGTCGACATCGGGCAGCGCGAGCGAGATAAACGTGCCGTAGGTAGTGCCGCGACGGTTGCTCTCGCTAATCACCTGCTCCTCGCCGCGGCGCACCTTTCCGTTCTCGTCGAGCGAAAAATGCGAGGCGGTCATCCAATAGTAGTCATCGTTCTTGCGCAGGTCCTCATCGCGGTGCTTGCCCACCACGGCGATAAAGCTCTCGTTATAGCGGTCCGAACCCGAGACGCTGCCCGCCTTGACATCGCTGATCCACACCTGCTCGATACCCTTGTGGTCATGCTTGTTGCTACTGTTGTATTGCTGGCCGCTCATGCTCATGGTTCCGACCATGGAACCCAAGCCCTGGGCCCCGCTCTGCGCCGTGTTGCAGGCAAAGTCGCGGAACACATCGCCGCCCACGAGCACCTCGTCGACCGCCGGCTGCTCAGACAGACCGTCAAGGTTGGCAGTGGCAAGGGCAATAGGCGCCAAGGTGCACGGATAGCGCTTATCCTGAGCACTATCCTTCCATGCGCTGCTGGGCACATGCATCAGTCCATAGGAGGCGAGGAGCCCGTCTCTGTATTCCTTGCAATCGGATAGTTTGAACTCGCCAGACTCCGAGTCAAAATACGCATAGCGGTACAGCGCGCCGTACAGCCCCTTGCTGCCGTCATAGGCGTCGTAATCAAAAGCACTGCGTTGCCAGTCATAGCCCGCAAGAATAAGGCCCGTGACGGTTTCACCCGTCTTCTTTCTTCCTTCTTCATCGTAGGCGGCAAACGTGCCGAACGTCGCATTCGCAGCGACCATGGTCTTGCCGTTCGAGGAGAGGGAGATTGCGCCCGCGTCACCCAGAGCATCGACATGGACGAGTGCACCCTTGGATGCATCCCACGAGAACAGCTCGCAATGCGTCGACTTGGCGATATTCTTCTTGCCGTAGGGTGCCGAGACCACGATGGCGAGGTCATCGCAAAAATCGCGGTCGAGGTCTCCGGCAGCCAGCGAAACGACAGGAGCTGACTGCAGCTGCGTCCAAGAGTCGTTCCCGCCCTCGTTGTGCGTGGTGTAGTCCGCGGCGTTACCGGCGTCGATTTTGACGACACTCTGCCTCCAGTTGCCGCCCTCCAGGTCGTACATATCGACTACAGCCTTACGCACGCCGCTCTCGTCGACATAGCAGCCCGCATAGACAAAAAGCTCGTCCACGCCGTCACCATCGACATCGCCCGCCTCGACATCAAAGACGGCGTCGTGCTCTTGCAGGTAGCCGGCGTTCAGATACTTAAAACGGCCTTCGTACATCATATTAGTGTTGACCGTCACCGGCAGGTGTGTGTCGAGAGTGCGCGTACGCCCGTTGCTAAACGAGTAGAGGACCAGCTCAACCTTTCCGGCGTATGACTTGCCGTCAATCGTCGTGGAGGAACTGTCGCCGTAGGCACGGAGCTCGGCAACGCGGCTCTTTTTGCCCGTGCTGGCGTCGCTGCAGAACTCAACACTCGTGGCGTGAATGCCCGAGAAACCGTTGTTGTCGTTGGCGAGTACTGTTGAGGACTCATTGTTGCTTAGGTACGACCAGGTGCCGCCACCGTAGTCGCTATGCTTGTAGAGATCGCTGTTCGTATCGAAGTTGTTGACGTTTTGCCAGAACTTTGCGGCGCCCCACACACTTCCATAGCCATCGGTGAGTTTGCTGCTGCCGCCAATGTCACCGCGCTCGACGTTCTCGAGCTTGTCGCGCAGAGTGTAGCGATTGCCATGGCTACCGTTAGCTGCCATATAGACCTCGCTGCGCGTGGCAAACGTCGTGGGGGTATCAGTGGAATAGGGGCCAACGGTATCGGCCGGAATGTCCTCGCTCGTGCCCAGACCCAGGGCTTGATAATCCTGCTCGGTCATATCGGTGATTGCGGGCGCGTCTGCCGCCTGGGCAACCTGGGGCGTGGCCGTGAAGCAGGCGACGCTCGTGGCGATCAACGCAGCAAGCGCCGCCGTCCCAACAAGCGGGATTTTCGACAGCCTACGGATACGGGGGTGTGGAACGTACATGAGGGACCTCGCTTTACTCGAGTGGAGTGGACTCATTTTTGCAAATGATACGTCCGATGCCCGATATCACGTGTCTCATTTTCGCCAACGGCGTGTCTCATTTTTGAGAATCCGAGATGCCGCGGAAATCTTATCCCAGCTCAAAGGCCATTTCTGGGATGTATTTTCCGTCGAGTGCCTCATCGGGAAACTGCATCCCATTTCAAGCGTCGATTCTGGGACGCACTTTCCCCTTAGACCCTCAACCGGAAACCACATCCCACTTTGAGCGCAAATTCCAGGATGCATTTTCCGCTTGAGCCTCATTGGGAAACGGCGTCCCACTTTGAGGGCTGATTGTGGGATGCATTTTCCGGTTTTGCTCTCATTGGGAAAATGCATCCCGTTTCTTGACCGAATAATGGGACGCAATTTCCCGTTGGAACGCTTTTGGGAAAGTGCGTCCCACTTCGAACGCCCAGAGTGGGACGCACTTTCCGCAAAGCACGGGACTGCGGACAAAAAGTTGGACCATCAGGTCCGGTTTGGAGTCCGCATGAC
>CATYEN010000037.1 GCA_958405565.1 uncultured Collinsella sp.
ACTGCGGGAACGGCCTATATGCTCAATGTGTTCGGCTGAGATCGGAAATCAACCGACGTTTTCAGAGCTTTGCCCTGCAGGGTCCCGAGGGGATATGTAAGCTATTCAGCCATCTGAGCCTGGACGGCGGTGATGGCCACGACACCCACGATGTCGTCGGCAGAGCAGCCGCGCGACAGGTCGTTGACCGGCTTGGCGATGCCCTGCAGGATGGGGCCGTAGGCGTCGGCGCCGGCGAAGCGCTGGACCAGCTTGTAGCCGATGTTGCCTGCCTCGAGGTCGGGGAACACGAGCACGTTGGCCTTACCGGCGACGGAGGAGCCGGGAGCCTTGAGCTGGGCGACGGTGGGGACGATAGCGGCATCGAGCTGCAGGTCGCCGTCGATGGCGAGCTCGGGAGCCTTCTCCTTGCAGAACTTCACGGCCTCCTGGACCTTCTTGGCGACCTCGCCGCCAGCGGAGCCCATGGTGGAGTAGGAGAGCATGGCCACGTGCGGCTCAACATTGCCCATGAAGGTGGACCAGGAGTGGGCCGAGGCGATGGCGATCTCGGAGAGCTCGTCAGAGGACGGGTTGATGTTGAGGCCGCAGTCGGCGAAGATCAGCGTGCCGTCGGTACCGAACTGCGGGGTGTCGGTGCACATCACGAAGAAGGCCGAGACCAGCTTGGTGCCCGGAGCGGTCTTGAGGATCTGCAGCGCGGGGCGCAGGGTGTCGGCGGTGGAGTGGCAGGCACCGGAGACCAGGCCGTCGGCGTCGCCCATCTTGACCATCATGGTGCCAAAGTAGGTGGCGTCCATCACCTGGGCGCGAGCCTGTTCGATGGTGACACCCTTCTTGGCGCGGAGCTCGGCAAACTTCTGTGCGTACTCCTCGTGCTTCTCGGCATTGCGCGGGTCGATGATGGTAGCGCCGGGAACGTCGATCTCGTCGGGGTTGCCCAGGATGACGAGCTTTGCCAGGCCCTCCTCGATGATTTTGTTAGCCGCGACGATGGTGCGCGGATCCTCGCCCTCGGGCAGGACGATGGTCTTAAGGTCGGCCTTGGCGGCAGACTTCATACGGTTTAGGAAATCGCTCATGTTACTCCTTACAAGCGTTTTGCTAAGCTCCAGGCCCTCGGCTGTACACGAATAAACCCGCTGCTAGCGGGTTTACCTTTCAATTATGTTCACCGCGGTGCTTGAGCTTTCCTTGTGTGGCAAGCTCATTATAGGACGCATTAGCGCTATAATCGCTCTGATAAATATGTCTCGAAGAATGTTCGAGAAAAGCCCAGCTAACGAGCCCGTGGCTTTTGACAAGGAGTATCGATGCAGATTACCTCAGGCCTGCCTGAAGGCTTTAACGCCGGCGCGTACGACATGATTGTCGTCGGTGCTGGATATGCCGGTGCCGTTTGCGCCCGCCGTCTTGCCGAGACCATCGGCTATCGTGTTGCCGTTTTGGAGCGCCGTAGCCACATTGCGGGCAATGCCTATGACTGCACTGACGAGGCCGGAATCCTGATCCACGAGTACGGTCCGCATATCTATCACACCTTTAACGAGCGCGTGCACAATTTCCTGTCGCGCTTTACCAAGTGGACGGATTATCAGCACAAGGTGCTCGCCAACATCAACGGCACCCTTATGCCCGTGCCCTTCAACCATGCGAGTCTCAAGCTCGCCTTTGGTGATGAGCGCGGCGAGGAGCTGTATCAGAAGCTCGTGGAGACCTTTGGCAAGGATGTCAAGGTGCCCATTATGGAGCTGCGTAAGAAGAACGACCCCGACTTGGCCGAGGTCGCCGATTACGTCTACGAGAACGTCTTTTTGCATTACACCATGAAGCAGTGGGGTCAGACGCCCGACCAGATCGATCCCTCGATCACTGGTCGCGTTCCCGTCTTTGTGGGCGATGATGACCGTTACTTCCCGCAGGCCCCCTTCCAGGGTATGCCGCAGGATGGCTACACGGCGCTGTTTGAGCACATGCTCGACCACGACCTGATTGATGTGTTCTGCGACGTGGATGCTCGCGATCTCTTCGAGATCGACGAGACAACCGTCAAGGTCGACGGCAAGGTCTACGGCGGCGAGATTGTCTATACCGGTCCGCTCGATGAGCTGTTCAACCTCGACCTGGGCGCGCTGCCGTACCGCACGCTCGACATGAAGTTCGAGACGCTCGATATGGACCAGTTCCAGCCCGTGGGCACCGTCAACTACACCACGAGCGAGGATTACACGCGCATCACCGAGTTCAAGAACATGACCGGTCAGGTTTTGCCCGGCAAGACCACCATCATGAAGGAGTACTCCAAGGCCTATACGCCCGGCTCGGGCGAGACGCCGTATTACGCCATTCTTGAGCCCGAGAACCGTGAGCTCTATGAGCGCTATCTTGAGCGCGTCCAGAACCTGACAAACTTCCACCCGGTGGGTCGTCTGGCCGAGTATCGTTACTACGATATGGATGCCGTGACCAATTCCGCCCTCGATCTTTCGGATGAGATTATCGCCTGCCATGCATAAAGTCATAACATTCGGTATTCCCTCGTATAACGCCGCTAAGGACATGGACCATTGCATCACCTCCATCTTGGAGGGGAGCAATTATGCCACCGATATCGAGATTATCGTGGTGGACGACGGCTCCAAGGATGAGACGGCCGCCAAGGCCGACGAGTGGGAGGCCCGTTATCCTGGAATCATCCGCGCGGTGCACCAGGAGAATGGCGGCCACGGTATTGCCGTCCTTTCGGGTCTGCGCGAGGCGCAGGGCACCTACTACAAGGTTGTCGACTCGGACGACTGGCTTGACGGCGCTGCCCTTTCGACCATGCTGTCGATTCTGCGCGGCTTTGAAGAGCGCGACCAGCGCGTTGACCTGTTTATCTCGAACTACGTGTACGAGAAGGTTTACGAGGGTACGCATACGGCCATTGGTTACAAGTTTGCCCTGCCTCGAAAAAAGATCTTTACCTGGGACCAGATCGGCCATTTCCGTTTGGACCAGAATCTGCTCATGCACAGCCTGTGCTATCGCACGGATGTGCTGCGCGAGTCCAACCTGCCCATGCCGCCGCACACGTTCTATGTGGACAACATCTACGCCTACGTGCCGCTGCCGCATTGCAAGACCATGTACTACGCCGACATCGACCTCTATCGCTACTTTATCGGTCGTGAGGGCCAGAGCGTCAACGAGGCCACGATGGTCAAGCGTCTGGACCAGCAGTTCCGTGTTACGCGTATCATGATGGAGTCGTACCATCTGTACAGCGATGTCGAGTCGTCGCGTCTGCGTTCGTACATGATGGGCTACTTCACCATGATGATGGCGATCTGCTCGGTGCTCACCAAGCTTTCCGACGAGGATTGTGCCGATGAGCGTCTGAAGACGCTGTGGAATGATTTGAAGGCCTATGACGAGCGTATGTATCGTCGCGCTCGCTACGGCGTGGTGGGCTTCTTTACCAATCTGCACGGACGGGCCGGAGACAAAACCACACTCGGCCTATACCGTCTTGCCTCAAAGATCTTCAAATTCAACTAGCACAGAAGCGCTCGGGTAACGGGGACCCCTGGTCCTTAACTTGCTACTTCGAACAGTCCTGCGCAAGACGGAGGCGCCACTGGCGCCTCCTTTGCGTGCGGAACTCGTATCAAGTTAAGGACCAGGGGTCCTCTGCTATGTCTCGCTTTATGTCAGCAAGTTGAATTTGATGATCTTCGACGCGCGGTACACAGGGGCCTGGGCTGAAAAGACTTGGTTGGTAGGTTGCCCGGTGGGGCTTGGTTATGTTTGTCGCGAGTTCCGCACGAGCCGAAGAGCACTTAATGTGCTCTTCGTGCGAGCCAGGACTGTAGAGCAGCAAACATAACCAAGACCCACCGGGCAACCGGTCAGGTTAGGCTACTTCGCGGCGCCGGGGATGCCGTGGGAGGTTTTGGCGGTTTTGGCTCCGTTTACGATGGCGGTTTGCAAAGCCCTTACGGCGAGCATGCCCAGCAGGTCTAGGGGAACGGCGGCGCTTGCCTGGGCGCCCAGTTTGCCGCTGGCGAGGGTGTAGATGGTGTCGCCGTCGTTGGTGGTGTGCGTGGGGCGGATGGCGTGTGCGTAGGCGTCTGCGGCCATTTGGGAGACCTTGGTGGCTTGGGCCTTAGTGAGCTCCATGTTGGTGACGATGCAGCTGATGGTGGTGTTGGTGCGGTCGAGCGGCATCTGCATGGATCCGGCGGCGGCAAAGGCTGCGAGTTCCATGTCGACGATCTGGTCGCTATCGGTTGCGGCTCGCATGCCGGCGACCCACTCGCCGGTGAGGGGGTCAACGACGTTGCCGCAGGCGTTGACCGAGACCACAGCACCCACCTTGACGGGACCGAGTGCCACGGCGGCGGCGCCAAGGCCGGCCTTCATGCAGGTGGCGGGTCCCATGAGCTTGCCCACCGTGGCACCGGTGCCGGCGCCTACGTTGCCCTGCTCAAGGGTGGTGGGGGTGTTATCGAGCGCCTCGCGTACGGCGGCGATGCCGGCCTCGATGTCGGGACGAACCGTGGGGTCGCCGTAGGCAAGGTCGAAGATGCAGCTGGAGCATACGATGGGCACCTGCGTGGGGCCGACGGGCAGGCCGATGCCGCGGCTCTCGAGCTCGCGGGCAACACCGCTTGCGGCCTCGAGGCCAAAGGCCGATCCGCCCGAGAGGCAGACGGCGTGAACCTTGTCGACGGTGTTCTCGGGGCGCAGCAGGTCGGTTTCGCGCGATGCCGGTGCACCGCCGCGAACGTCAACGCCGCCGGTGGCGCCTTCGGCTGCCACGATTACGGTGCAACCGGTGCCGGCCTCCTCGTCCGTATAGTTGCCAAAGCAAAAGCCATCGACATTGCAAACATCGATGGCTTCGAGCAGTGTGTCCATGTTTTCTCCTATCGGTTTTCCGCCGCGCCTTATGCCCGGTCGGGATCCGTACGGTACGCCAAAATTGTAGGCGCTGGGGGATACCCAGCGCCAGATGCAATTACGAGAGTTTTTGAATCGCGCGTGCGACGCGAGCGATGGGCAAGCCCACCACGTTGTAGAAGTCCCCCGAAATATCGTGCACAAGCATGCGGCCGCCTGTGCCTTGGATACCGTAGGCCCCGGCCTTGTCCATGGGTTCGCCGGAGGTAACATAGCGCTCGATCTGCTCTTCGGTAAGCTCATAGAACGTCACGTCGGTCACATCGACAAACGACAGGCTCTCGGCGGCATGCGGAGCGGCCGTGTCGCCTGCCTTAACGATGCAGACGCCGGTTGCGACCTGGTGCGTGCGGCCCGAAAGCTCGCGGAGCATGGTGCGCGCCTCGTCCTCGGTTGCCGGCTTGCCCAGAATCTTGCCATCGAAGGTGACAATAGTATCGGCCGCGACGGTCAGTTCGTTGGGCTCGGCATGCTCGGCGGCAACGGCGGCGGCTTTAGCGCGTGCTAAGCGTTCAACGAGCGTAAGCGGGGCCTCGCCATCAAAAGGCGTTTCGTCGATATCTGCGGGAATCACGCGAATGTCATAGCCCGCCTCGCGCATCAACTCGATGCGGCGCGGTGATTGCGAAGCCAAAATCATAGCTGAATGCCCTCGGCGACCTTCTCGACGGCCTTGTCGCCGGCGAGCGTGCGCAGCAGCTCAAGCGCAAAGGGGAGCGACTGGGCCATGCCGCTGGCGGTGATGATGTTGCCGTCTTGCGTAACCTTCTCGCCGGTATAGGTGCCTTCGGGGAATCTTTTCTCAAAGCCAGGGAAGCACGTGGCGTGGCGCCCCTCGAGTAGGTCGAGCTCGCCCAGGATAAACGGGGCGGCGCAGATGGCGGCAACGTGCTTGGTCGCGGCGAACTCGCAGACCACGTCGCAGACGCGCTGATCGGCGCGCAGGTTGGTGGCACCGGGCAGGCCGCCGGGCAGCACGACGCAGTCGTACTCGTCAAAGTTGATCTCATCAAAGAGCGCATCGCAGGTCACGGGGATCTGCAGCGAGCTTACGACCTCACGCGTGGGCATGATCGAGACGAGCGTGGCACGCACGCCGCCGCGACGCATGACATCGACCATGGTCAAGCATTCAATAGTTTCAAAGCCATCGGCGGCGAGAACGGCAACGCTGGGCATGAGGGTTCCTTTCATAGGCGGCATACAATTAGCCGTCTTATACCCCGAAGACCTCCGCTTGCCACGCTCGATTTCCCAATGATTTTTCTGAGCAATGATTAAGTGGCTAGTTGCGCCTAAGGTGGACGACGGTCTCGCAGTGGAAGGTTTGCGGGAATAGGTCGACCGGCGTGATCTTGACGGGGGAGAAGGTGCCCTCCTCGATAAAGCGCTTGAGGTCGCGGGCCAGAGTCGCCGGGTCGCAGCTCACGTAGGCGACGTCGCGAGCACTCGTGCTGGCGATAAGGTCGATCGCCTCGGGGGCGAGGCCTGCGCGCGGCGGGTCGACCACCAAGACGTCGGCATCCTGGTCGGGGAACTCGCGCACCGCGTCTCCGCCAATGACGTCGACGTTATCAAGCTTGTTGATCTCCAGGTTACGGCGCAGGTCACGCACGGCCGGGCCATAGGCTTCGACGGCGGCGACAAAATCGCAGCGGCGGGCGAGCGGCAGGGTAAAGGTGCCGGCGCCGCAGTACAGGTCCACGGCCAGCTCGCCTTCCTGCGGGTCGAGGGCGTCCATAACGAGGTCAATCAAAATCTCGGCGCCCTTGGTGTTGACTTGGAAAAACGACGGGGCAGACAAGCGCATCTGGCCCTCGGCGATGTTCTCGGTCCACGAGCCCTCGCCGGCGAGCATTTCAACCTTGGAGACGCGACGGGCCTTCTTTTCGCCCTTGCTCATCACACGCACGATGCTCGTGGGATGAGCGGCGTCCGCCAGCACGCGGGAGACTTGCGAGCGCGGAAAAGAGCCTGTGGGTGTCCAGAGTGCGACCTCGAGTGCCTTGGTGCGGCGTGATGCGCGAATGCCCACGCGTTCGAGCCCCAAGTCATGGCTGCCGCTTAGATAGTTGAGTGCGCCGACGACCGATTTGAGCGCCTTCGGGAAGCGCTTATCGAACAGCGGGCACGCATCGACGGTCACGATTTTGCTGGGGTCGACACCGTGCATGCCAAGGCGCACGCGACCGTTGACGACGGTCGGTTCGAGCTCGATTTTATTGCGGTAGCCCCAGTCGTCCTTGGTGTGGCAGATGGGCTGTACCAACTTATCGACCTGCTCAGGAGCGAACTTGCCGATGCGCTCGAGCGCGGAGCGCAGATTTTGCTCTTTGGCGGCAAGCTGTGCCGTGCGTGAGAGATTGCCCCACGAACAACCGCCGCAGATGCCAACGAAGGGGCAGGGGGGCTGAATGCGATCGGGGCTCGGCTCCAGAATCTCGGTCGTGCGGGCGCGCATGAACGACTTGCCGTCCTGTACGACCTCGGCCTCGACGGTGTCGCCTGCCACGGCGCCCTGCACAAAGACGGCCTTGCCGTTGTCGGCGTGCGCCAGCGCGTCTGCGCCGTAGGTCATCGATTCTATAGTGAGCTTCATATTCCTGCCTGTCATTCGTGTTGTTGTTCGCACCATGGTAGCAGGGAAAAGCGCCCCGCATCCGAGGCTTTCCTCAAATGCGGGGCGCTTCTACAAACTGCTTCTACAAACGACTATTTCGTCTTGCCGGTAATGAGCGTCTTAAGACCCAGGCCGATCAGGCCCAGGCCCATGCGCACACGACCGGGGCGATGGCGCTCGATGGCCTTGGTCTTGCCGGCGGGCTTATCGCGACGGGCGCTCGTCTCGGGTGCGGGCTTGGTGACCTGCGGCTCGGGCTGAGGTGCAGGTGCGGGCTCGGGCTCAATGACGGTCGCCTGGACCTTTTGGACCTTGGGTGCTACCGGCTGCGGCTCGGGCTCGGGGGCGGGTTTCGCCTCAATGACGGGCTCGGGCGCGGCCTCGGCGTTGCGATAGGCACGCTCCAGCAGGGCTTCCTGCGAGTTGAAGGGTTTCTCACCCTCTGCACGCTCCACGGGGACCCAGGTGCCGTCGCTCGTGAGGCTGCGGGCCTTCACGTTGTCGCGCAGCTGCATGCCCATGTACTCGTGTACCAGGGCGCGGCAGGTGGGGTCGAGCACGGGGAAGGCGATCTCCACGCGGTGCTCGGTGTTGCGTGTCATCATGTCTGCCGAGCTCAGGTAAATCATGTCCGAGTCCACGCCAAAAGCGTAAACGCGCGCATGCTCCAAAAAGCGTCCGACGATAGAACGGACATGCACGTTTTCGGTCTTGCCAGGAACGCCCGGCTTGAGGCACGAGATGCCGCGGATGATCATGTCCACGCGGACTCCAGCGCACGATGCCTCGGCGATCTTGTCGATGACCTCGCGGTCGGTGAGCGAGTTGAGTTTAAAGAACACGCGGGCGGGCTCGCCAGCGAGAGCGCGCTGAATCTCACGATCCAGACCGCGCATGATGAGCGGCTTGAGGCCTACGGGCGCCACACCCAGGAAGCGGTAATCGCCGCGCAGATTGCCCAGCGACAGGTTGCGGAAGAACAGGTTGGCGTCCTCGCCGATGCCGGGATGGGCGGTCATGAGCATAAAGTCGCTGTAGAGTTTGGCCGTCTTCTCGTTAAAGTTGCCGGTGCCCAGCAGCGTCAGGCGTGTGAGCGCCATGCCTTCGCGATAGGTGAGCTGGCAGATCTTGGAGTGGCACTTAAAGCCCTCGGAGCCGTAGATGACGGTGCAGCCGGCCTCTTCCAGGCGTTCGGCCCACTCGATGTTGTTCTGCTCGTCAAAGCGCGCGCGGAGCTCCATGAGCACCGTGACTTCTTTGCCGTTCTCGGCGGCATCGATCAGTGACTCGCACAGGCGGCTCTGCTTGGCCACGCGGTAGAGCGTGATGCGCAGCGAGATGCACTCGGGGTCATAGGCGGCCTCGTGCACCAGGTCCAAGAACGGATTCATGGCCTCGTAAGGGTAAAAGAGCAGCTTGTCGTGCTGCAGCACCTGCTCGCGGATGGAGCGGGTCATATCGATGGTGGGGTTGGGCTGCGGCTTAAACGGCGTAAAGAGCAGCTCGTTGCGTAGATGCTCGGGAATCTTGCCCTCAATGCCGAAGACGTAGCCCAGGTCGAGCGGGATATCGCAGGTAAAGACCGAGCGGCGAGAAAGCTCGAGCGCCTTGCGGATGGTCTTGAGCGTCGCCTTCTCGAGCGACCCCGAGACCGCGAGCACTACCGGCTGCAGACGCAGGCGCTTCTTGAGGATGCGCTTCATGTGCTGGCGGTAGTCCTCTTCCTCCTCGATGCCCTCGCCGTCCGGATCGATGTCGGCGTTGCGGGTGACGCGGATGAGCGCGCGGTCGAGTGGCTTATAGGAGCCAAAGCAGCTGTCCAGGCAGGCGAGGATGACGTCCTCGAGCAGAATGTAGGAGTAGGTGCCGGTGGGCGAGGGGATCTCGACCACGCGGTTCATCGAGGCGGGGATCTCGATAAGGCCCAGCAGGCTCTCCTCGTCGGTGACGCCGTCCAGGCCACAAGCCAGATAGAGTGCACCGTTGCGCAGGTTGGGGAAGGGATGGCGCGGGTCAATGACCAACGGCGAGATGACCGGCGACACGTAGGCCTGGAAGTAGCGGGTTACAAAGGTGCGCTCCTCGGGCGTAAGCGAATCGATGCGGGCGCGGTGAACGCCCAGGGTGTCGAGCTTGCCCTCGATGCTCTTAAAGATGGACTCCCATCGGGTAAGGAGCCCGGGCATTTCGGCCATGACAGCATCGACCTGTTCGGAGGCGGTCATATTGCTCTTGTTGTCGACAGGCTGTTTTTTGAGCTCTGCCAGATCGGACAGGCCGCCCACGCGCACCATGAGAAACTCGTCGAGGTTAGACTCGAAAATCGACACGAACTTTAGACGTTCGAACAGCGGAACGGTCTCGTCGAAGGCTTCGTCAAGCACACGGTTGTCAAAGCGCAGCCAGCTGAGCTCTCGGTTCTGCGTGTACGAGAAGTCGCGCGGCGGTTTGCGCAGCTTTGCGGCGGCTTGCTTTTTTTCGATTTTGCTCGGCATATGCATCTGTCCGTTCAGTCCCCGCAGGGGACGGTTGCCTAACACTATTCACTATTGTCTCAATTTAGTCGACCTATGGCACGGACGTATCGCGTGAACGGTATCTTTACCTACTTCTTACGCTGACAAGCCATAGAGCTGACGCCCGTCGCGTTGTGAAAAACGGTCTATATCCTCACTCAACTGGTGAGTATGTGTGAATAAGAATGATAGGTAGCTGAATATCATCGAATACAGACAGAAACACGAACAAGCGTCATTTATATACATAAAACCGTTTTAGATATGCAATTCTTAATCGAAAGATTAGAGTTGTAATTGCGAATGATTTTTGAGAAAAAAGAGCGTTTACCTTAGAAAAGTTACTTTAGAACGCCGAAGTACATCATGGGGGAATCTCATGCGATATACCGTTCATCGCACTTTGTTGACCGTTCGGGGGCGAGGTGGAATTGCGGGTGATTTTTGGATATAACTAGAGCTGTCAGCAAGCAGCGTCCCATATGGAGGGGCGCTGATACATTCGGCCAGTAAGGCCCGAAAGAAAGGTAGGAGGCCATGACGAAAGGTCTGCACGTGCCTTCCGAGATCGGCAAGCTCAGGAAGGTCTGCCTGCACCGTCCCGGCGACGAGCTCCTCAACCTGCCGCCCGACGAGCTCGAGCGACTCCTGTTCGACGACGTCCCGTTCCTGGAGGTCGCACAGCAGGAGCACGACACCTTCGCCCAGATCCTGAGGGACCAGGGCGTGGAGGTCCTCTACCTCGAGAACCTCGTCGCCGAGGTGTTCGACCAGGTCCCCGGCGCCCGCGCCGAGTTCACCGACCAGTACATCGCCGAGGCCGGCATCCGCGGCCAGCACATGCCGCAGATCGTCCGCGAGAAGCTGGACTCCATCGAGGACAACCTCGAGTTCGTCAAGAAGACCATGGCCGGCATGACCAAGGCCGAGATCGACATGCCCCTCACGGCGTCCACGACCCTCGACTCCCTGGTCAACTCCGAGTCCGAGTCCGACCTGATCATCGACCCGATGCCCAACCTCTACTTCACCCGCGACCCGTTCGCGGTCGTCGGCGAGGGCGTCAACCTCAACCGCATGTACTCGGTCACCCGCAACCGCGAGACCCTGTACGGCAAGTACGTCTTCAAGTACCACCCCGACTACAAGGACGTCTCCCTGTACTTCCGCCGCGACTGCCAGTTCCACACCGAGGGCGGCGACGTGCTGAACATCAACGAGAAGACCCTCGCCGTCGGCATCTCCCAGCGCACCCAGGCCGCCGCTATCGACGTCATGGCCCAGAACATCTTCTGGAACTCCGACTCCAAGGTCGAGCGCATCCTGGCCTTCGACATCCCGGTCTCGCGCGCCTTCATGCACCTCGACACGGTCTTCACCCAGATCGACGTCGATAAGTTCACGATCCACCCCGCCATCATGGGCACCCTGCGCGTCTACGAGCTGACCGCCGGCAAGAACCCGGGCGACGTGAACATCCGCCTGATCGAGGACACCCTCGAGCACGTCCTGGAGGACGCCACCGGCGTCGACCAGGTCAAGCTGATCCCCTGCGGCGGCGGCGACCCGATCGCGGCCTCCCGCGAGCAGTGGAACGACGGCTCCAACACCCTGTGCGTCGAGCCCGGCAAGATCTGCGTCTACGCCCGCAACACCGTCACCAACGACGTGCTGTACAAGGAGGGCCTGGACCTTCTCGTCGTGCCCTCCGCCGAGCTCTCCCGCGGCCGCGGCGGCCCGCGCTGCATGAGCATGCCCTTCTGGCGCGAGGACCTCTAAGGTCTTCAAGGGCCCGTACAGGTCATAATACATACATCTAGCTGCCATTAGATGTCTCTCATTGGGGCGGTGCGGGTTTTCGCACCGCCCCAATCTTGTATGAGGAACGTTAACACGATTGGATGACTGCTTTTGTAAGGAGCTTGGCCATGGACATCAAGACGATTGGCGTTGAGGAATGGCTCAACGTTTGGGAGAAGAGCGCCACGTGGGACATCGCCCAGTCGACGATCTCGTCGCTTACCATGGGCGAGCTACGTGCGCTTGACGAGCAGGACGGTGCCACGTTCTACGAGCGCCTGGACCGCGAGAAGATGAACTACGGCTGGATCGAGGGTTCGCCAGAGTTTAAGGCCGAGGTCGCCAAGCTCTATCGTCGTGAGGTCAATCCCGACCATATCCTGCAGACCAACGGCTGCACGGGCGCTAACCTCAGCGCCATCATGGCTGTTGTCGAGCCCGGCGACCATGTTATCGCCGAGTGGCCCACCTACGCGCCGCTCTACGAGATCCCGCGCACGCTGGGCGCCGAGGTCGAGTATTGGGAGCTTCGCGAGGAACTCGGCTGGAAGCCCGATATCGAGCAGCTCAAGCGCTTGGTGCGCCCCAACACCAAGCTCATCTGTATCAACAACGCATCGAACCCCATCGGTACGGTGCTCGATGCCGATATGCTCGGCCAGATTGCCGAGATCGCCCGTTCGGTGGGCGCCTACGTGTTGTGCGATGAGGTGTATCTGCCGCTCGAAAACACTGACTCCTTTATGTCGATGGTCGACGTGTACGAGAAGGTCATCGTCACCAACTCGGTGTCCAAGACCTATTCGACGCCTGCGGCCCGCGTGGGCTGGGTCGTGGCCGACGAAGAGGTGTCCAACAGCATCCGCACGTATCGCGACTACACCATGATCTGCGGCGGCGTGTTCAACGACGCCCTGGCGACCTATGTGCTCGAGCACAAGGACAAGATTCTCGAGCGCAACCGCAAGATCGTGTTTGGCAACCGCGATATCGCGCAGGCTTGGATCGATACGCAGCATCGCGTGTCCTGGACGGCCCCGCAGGGCGTGTCCACCTCGTTTATCCAGCTGGATATTCCCGAGGACGACGAGGAGTTCTGCAAGCGCCTGTTGGCTGAGAGGGGAGTGCTGCTGGTTCCCGGCAGCCGCTTTGAGCTCCCCTGCGGCGCACGCCTGGGCTACTGCGCGAGCGAGGACGTTCTTCGCGAGGGCCTGAGGCTTTTGGGCGAGGCGCTGGCGGAGTTCGATCGCTAGGATTCCGATGATCTTCGAGGGCCTTATCCAAATAGGACGAAGATAATCGAAAACGGACCCGTTTCCCTAGGGGAAGCGGGTTCGTTTTTCTATACCGAGAAGTCAAGTTGTTACAAATGGGGCCGTAAAGCGAGCCGGTATCCGCTGGGCCTTATACTGAGCTTCCGGTGAACGGTATCAAGCGTCTGGTAAACGGTAATTTGTTTACCAGAAATGAATAGGACAAACTTTTTTCTGAATAAAAATGAAAATGGTTGAGACGCGGCATGAATCGCTAATTCTATTCATAGCTTTATTAGAAATATGCAATTTGAGGGTGGTTTAATAAAGTTAAGTTCCATTTGCTATTTGGATTGAAAACGCGTTTTAGCACGTAAATACACTTTATTAAATCAAAGTGTGCCATGCGTGAAGTATATGTGTATGCCGTTCACCCCTCATATAAAACCGTTCGGGGGCGAGGTGGAAGTATGGACTGATTTTGGATATAAATATGTCGTCAGCAATAACGCCTCACACGGAGGGGCGCTAACGAATCGGCCCTGACAGGGGCCCGAAAGAAAGGTAGGAGGCCATGACGAAAGGTCTGCACGTGCCTTCCGAGATCGGCAAGCTCAGGAAGGTCTGCCTGCACCGTCCCGGCGACGAGCTCCTCAACCTGCCGCCCGACGAGCTCGAGCGACTCCTGTTCGACGACGTCCCGTTCCTGGAGGTCGCACAGCAGGAGCACGACACCTTCGCCCAGATCCTGAGGGACCAGGGCGTGGAGGTCCTCTACCTCGAGAACCTCGTCGCCGAGGTGTTCGACCAGGTCCCCGGCGCCCGCGCCGAGTTCACCGACCAGTACATCGCCGAGGCCGGCATCCGCGGCCAGCACATGCCGCAGATCGTCCGCGAGAAGCTGGACTCCATCGAGGACAACCTCGAGTTCGTCAAGAAGACCATGGCCGGCATGACCAAGGCCGAGATCGACATGCCCCTCACGGCGTCCACGACCCTCGACTCCCTGGTCAACTCCGAGTCCGAGTCCGACCTGATCATCGACCCGATGCCCAACCTCTACTTCACCCGCGACCCGTTCGCGGTCGTCGGCGAGGGCGTCAACCTCAACCGCATGTACTCGGTCACCCGCAACCGCGAGACCCTGTACGGCAAGTACGTCTTCAAGTACCACCCCGACTACAAGGACGTCTCCCTGTACTTCCGCCGCGACTGCCAGTTCCACACCGAGGGCGGCGACGTGCTGAACATCAACGAGAAGACCCTCGCCGTCGGCATCTCCCAGCGCACCCAGGCCGCCGCTATCGACGTCATGGCCCAGAACATCTTCTGGAACTCCGACTCCAAGGTCGAGCGCATCCTGGCCTTCGACATCCCGGTCTCGCGCGCCTTCATGCACCTCGACACGGTCTTCACCCAGATCGACGTCGATAAGTTCACGATCCACCCCGCCATCATGGGCACCCTGCGCGTCTACGAGCTGACCGCCGGCAAGAACCCGGGCGACGTGAACATCCGCCTGATCGAGGACACCCTCGAGCACGTCCTGGAGGACGCCACCGGCGTCGACCAGGTCAAGCTGATCCCCTGCGGCGGCGGCGACCCGATCGCGGCCTCCCGCGAGCAGTGGAACGACGGCTCCAACACCCTGTGCGTCGAGCCCGGCAAGATCTGCGTCTACGCCCGCAACACCGTCACCAACGACGTGCTGTACAAGGAGGGCCTGGACCTTCTCGTCGTGCCCTCCGCCGAGCTCTCCCGCGGCCGCGGCGGCCCGCGCTGCATGAGCATGCCCTTCTGGCGCGAGGACCTCTAAGTCTTTCCGTTTCCGGTGCGGTCTCCCTACAACCGCACCGGTTTCGCCCGTCAAACGGGCGACACTAATACTTACGTAATTCATTTCTTCGAAAGGAAACGAACCATGGGTGTTAACCTCTCCGGCCGTAGCTTCCTCAAGCTCCTCGACCTCACCACCGAGGAGATCGAGTACCTGCTCAAGCTCTCCAAGAACTTCAAGGACATGAAGCGCGCTGGCGTTCCGCACCGCTATCTCGAGGGTAAGAACATCGTTCTGCTCTTCCAGAAGACCTCCACTCGTACCCGCTGCGCCTTCGAGGTCGGCGGCATGGATCTGGGCATGGGCGTCACCTACCTCGATCCGGGCTCGTCGCAGATGGGCAAGAAGGAGTCCATCGAGGATACCGCCCGCGTTCTCGGCCGCATGTATGACGGCATCGAGTTCCGTGGCTTTGCCCAGGACGACGTCGAGGAGCTCGCTGCTAAGTCCGGCGTGCCCGTGTGGAACGGCCTGACCACTGAGTGGCATCCCACCCAGATGCTCGCCGACATCCTGACCGTCCAGGAGAACTTCAACTACGACATCAAGGGCAAGACCCTCGTCTTCATGGGCGACTGCAAGAACAACGTTGCTCGCTCCCTCATGGTCGTCTGCTCCAAGCTCGGCATGAACTTCGTGGCCTGCGGCCCCGAGGAGTGCATGCCCGCTGACGACGTCATCGAGGCCTGCAAGCCCATCGCCGAGGCCAACGGCTGCACCATCAAGCTGACCACCGACGTCAAGGACGGCGTCACCGGCGCTGACGTTCTCTATACCGACGTGTGGGTCTCCATGGGCGAGCCCGACGAGGTCTGGGCCGAGCGCATCGCTCAGCTCACCCCGTATCGTGTCACCTCTGAGGTCATGGCCATGGCCAACCCGGGTGCCATCTTCCTGCACTGCCTGCCCAGCTTCCACGACACCAACACCACCATTGGCGCCGAGAAGTGCGAGCAGTTCGGCATCACCGAGCAGGAGGTCACCGACGAGGTCTTCGAGAGCCCCGCTTCCAAGGTCTTTGACGAGGCCGAGAACCGCATGCACACCATCAAGGCTGTCATGTACGCCACGCTCAAGTAAGAGCATCTAGCATCTCGCTCGGGGTGTATTGCTGCACACCCCGAGCGGTTTTGTCTGGTAAATATCTCGCGTTGAGCGGTGGGCACGGCACGGAAGATCCGCTTCGCGCGAGAGTAGTTAAATGATTTATGAAGGGGGGATGAGAACCATGACTGAGACCGCTAAGAAAAAGCGCGGTATGCCTTCATCGTTCACCATTCTTCTTGCTCTGCTGGCAATTGTTGCGCTTGTTACCGTTATCGTCTCCGGCACGTCCGGCGGCGAGGTTACCGCTGCCCGCTTGAGCGATTTCTGCACCGCCCCGGTTAAGGGCTTCGCTGACGCTCTGCCCGTCTGCCTCTTCGTTATGATCCTGGGCGGCTTCCTCGGCATGATGACCGAGACCGGCGCCCTGGACAACGGCATTGCCGTTCTGGTGCAGAAGCTTAAGGGCAACGAGATCATGCTCATTCCTGTTCTTATGCTCATCTTCTCCCTCGGTGGTACCACCTATGGTATGTGCGAGGAGACCGTTCCCTTCTATGCCCTGCTCGCCGCTACCATGATGGCCGCCGGCTTCGACCCCATGGTCGGCGCCGCTACCGTCCTGCTCGGCGCTGGCTGCGGCTGCCTCGGCTCCACGGTTAACCCGTTCGCCGTCGGCGCGGCCGTCGACGCTCTGACCGGCGTTGACATCGCTGTGAACCAGTCCATCATCATCGGCCTCGGCGCCGTCCTGTGGATTGTCACCACCGCTATGTCGATCGTCTTTGTGATGAGCTATGCCAAGAAGGTCAAGGCAGACAAGGGTTCCACCATCCTGTCGATGCAGGAGCTTAAGGACGCCGAAGAGGCTCATGGCAAGGCTGCTTCCGAGGTTAACAAGGAGGTCAAGCTCACCGGTCGTCAGAAGGGTGTTCTGATCGCCTTCGCATTCACCTTCGTCGTCATGATCGTCGGCTTCATCCCGCTGGCTGACCTCAACGAGGGCGTCGCCAACTTCTTTGACGCTGGCGCTGTCTACGACGCCGACGGTAACGCCGTCGTCCAGGGCTGGTCTGCCCTGATCACCGGCCTGCCCATTGGCCAGTGGTACTTCGACGAGGCTTCCACCTGGTTCTTCCTCATGGCTATCCTGATCGGTATCATCGGTGGCCTGTCCGAGAAGCAGATCGTTAACACCTTCATCACCGGCGCTGCCGACATGATGTCCGTTGTTCTCGTCATCGCCCTCGCCCGTGGTATCTCCGTCCTCATGGCTAGCACCGGCCTCGACGTCTACGTCCTCGACGCTGCCGCCAACGCTCTGGCTGGCCTGTCCGGCGTGATCTTTGCTCCCATGAGCTTCCTGGTCTACTTCGGCCTGTCCTTCCTGATCCCCTCGACCTCTGGTATGGCTACCGTCTCCATGCCCATCATGGGACCGCTGGCTGTTAAGCTCGGCTTCTCGCCCGAGGTCATGGTCATGATCTTCTCCGCCGCCATCGGTGTCGTGAACCTGTTCACCCCGACCTCCGGCGCCATCATGGGCGGTCTCGCCCTGGCCAAGATCGAGTGGACGACCTGGCTCAAGTTTGCCCTTAAGCTGATTGTCGCTCTCTCCGTCGTCTGCGCCGTCATCCTGACCATCGCCTGCGTGATGCTCTAAGTACCCAACGGGTACCCCACGGAAACCTTGACGATCCTGTAAGGGATCACCTGGTCATCGTCTGTCCGGTGGGGTAAACCCACCGGTAGACTCCTACCTTTAGCCCCCTCCCGTTCCGTGCGCGGGAGGGGGCGCCTTTTTGTTCCGCGGTTTTACCAAACCGCGGAACCGGTCGACGCTGCACGGGCACCAGAGCGACAACTTGTCATTCAAAGAGGCCGGCATGACCAAAAGGTCTATGCCGGCCTCTTTTCATGCCAATTTGTTCGCTCTGGAGCCCGTTCGCTGACTTATGCTCATCCTGCGGCGCTGCCATTGTTGGGGCAAAGGTGTCAGATTGCTTTGCGCCATGCCCTCCTCTTTCGCGTCAGATTGCCGCTCTGGCGGGCTTTCGCTGGCTTATGCTCAACCTGCGACGTTCCCCTTGTTGGTGCAGGGGGGTAGCTTGCTCGCTCTGGTGCCCGTTCGCTGGCTTTGGCTCTGCCTGTGACGTTTTCATTGTTGGTGCTGAGTGCCTTGTTTCCCGCCACAAATTAGCTATCCCGGGTCCCCAGTGGTCGCGGTGGGCGTGTTTGGTTGGTGCCCGTTGATGGTCTGGGTATCGGGGAGGGCGGGCTCCGTTATAATCGCCTAGAACATTAAATGGAAACGGGACGGGAGCCATATATGCGCCAGGGTTTCGACAACGCGAAATATATCGAGCTGCAGGCTGCTCACATTAAGGAGCGCATCTCGCAGTTTGGCGGCAAACTGTATTTGGAGTTTGGCGGCAAACTGTTTGACGACTATCACGCGAGCCGCGTGCTGCCGGGTTTTGAGCCGGATAGCAAGTTCCGCATGCTCAAGAGCATCGCCGACGACGTTGAGGTCATCATCGCGATCAACGCGAACCACATCGAGAAGAACAAGGCCCGTGGCGACCTGGGCATTACCTATGACGAGGACGTGCTGCGTCTGGTCGACCTGTTCCGCGGTAACGGCTTTGCCGTCGCGGCCGTGGTCATCACCCAGTATGCCGGCCAGCCCGCTGCCGACGTGTTCCGTAATCGCCTGAACGCGCTCGGTATTCCCGCCAAGCTGCACTATCCCATCGAGGGGTATCCGCACGATGTCGATCTGATCGTGTCCGACGACGGCTATGGCAAGAACGAGTTTGTCGAGACCACCCGACCGCTCGTTGTCGTGACGGCGCCCGGCCCTGGCTCGGGCAAGCTCGCCACTTGCCTGTCTCAGCTCTATCACGAGCACAAGCATGGCACGGCCGCCGGCTATGCCAAATTCGAGACCTTCCCGGTTTGGAATCTGCCCCTTACGCATCCGGTCAATATTGCCTACGAGGCCGCCACGGCAGACCTCGATGACGCCAACATCATCGACTCCTTCCACCTGGAGGCCTACAACAAGACCACGGTCAACTACAACCGCGACGTCGAGGCCTTCCCGGTAGTCCGTGCCCTGATGGAAAAGATCCTAGGCAAGAGCCCCTACCAGAGCCCTACGGACATGGGCGTCAATATGGTCGGCTTTGCCATCACCGATGACGATGCCTGCCGCGACGCTTCCAAGATGGAGATCGTCCGCCGCTACTTTACCGCGGTCGAAAATGTGCGCCGTACCGGCGTGGGCGATGAGCAAGTCGACCGTCTCAAGATTATTATGAAGAAAGCCGGCATCGATAAGAACTACTCACCGGCGCGCTCGGCGGCCCTCACCAGGGAGCAGCTGACGGGTGGTCCCGTGGGTGCCATGGTCATGCCCGACGGCTCCGTGGTGACGGGTAAGACTTCCACGCGCCTGGGCGCCGCGAGCTCGCTTATCATGAACGCCCTCAAGCACGTCTCGGGTGTCGACCTCGAGCTCGAGGTCATTAGCGATGAGGCGATCGAGCCCATCAGCAAGCTCAAGACGCATTTCCTGGGCAGCAAAAACCCGCGCCTTCACACCGACGAGACGCTTATGGCGCTGTCGATCACCTCGGCCACGAGTGAGACGGCCGCTCGCGTCCTTTCGGGCCTGGAGCAGCTGCGCGGTTGCGATGCCTTCTTTAGCGTGATTATCTCGCCGACGGACGAGACGGTACTGCGCAAACTGGGTATCAACGTGTGCTGCGAGCCCAAGTTTGAGCGCCGCGGTTTCTTCCATCGCTAAGTTTGAAGCACCGCGGTAATTGCATTGCATTTTGGCCGTATCGGGTTAGCGCCCGGTACGGCTTTTTGATCAATAAAGCGTCTATTTCGGCGAAAAATAGCTGTTTACCTGCCTAGAAACAATTTGAGCGGTATACAATAACCGTAACTGTTTCATCCTTAGCGGGATGCCGCATGATGGATATTACCTGCCATCGTGAGGTGTGTCGGTCGCGCACGGCGCGTTAGATGCTCGTGCTCGGTTTGAGGAGGCTGCTATGGCGGGCAAGGGTCGTGCGAGTGTTAACGATATGAAGCGTGTCGAGGTGCTGGTGTTGATGGAGATCGACCAGCAAACCGAAGACAATGGCGGGCCGTATGGTTTCTCGCGCAAAACGCTTGCCGAGCGCGTGGGGGTTTCGCCGTATCGTGCCCGCGCCGCAATCGATCGCTTGGATTCCGAAGGTATGATTGATGTCGTCTCGCGTTATAGCGATGACGGCGGTCAGCTTGCAAATGGCATTTGCCTCACCGAACGTGGTGAGTGGTATCTTGAGGGCGTCCGTACCGGCATGCTCGTTCAAGAAATGCTTGAGGACGAGGTTGCTGATCGATAGTAGCATGTAACCCTTGCCATAGCGACGCCGCCTGGGAAACCGGGCGGCGTTTTGTTTCAAGATTGAGAAATGCAATCGCACGCGAGAAAAATTGCGGACGGTCCGCGGCGCGAGTATTACAATGAAGACCCGTAAGATGTGGATAAACAACTTCTACGGGAAGCGCAGGTAACTCAATATGACCAAGCATGTGTTCGTAACCGGTGGCGTGGTTTCGTCCCTGGGCAAGGGTATCACCGCGGCCTCGCTGGGCCGTCTGCTCAAGTCGCGTGGCTACAAAGTAACGATGCAGAAGGCCGACCCGTATCTGAACGTCGACCCCGGTACCATGAGCCCGTTCCAGCATGGTGAGGTCTTTGTAACCGAGGATGGTTACGAGTCCGACCTGGACTTGGGTCATTACGAGCGCTTTATTGATGAGAACCTGACCCGCGATTCCAACTTTACGACCGGTGCCATCTACAAAAGCCTCATCGCCCGCGAGCGTCGCGGCGACTTTTTGGGCGGTACCGTGCAGGTGATTCCTCACGTCACCAATGCCATTAAGGATAAGTTCCGCCGCATCGAGGAGCAGACCGGCTCCGATGTAGTCATCACCGAGCTGGGCGGCACGATCGGCGACATCGAGTCCCAACCGTTTGTCGAGGCCATTCGTCAGTACCGCAAGGAGGCCGGCCCCGAGAACGTCTGCTACATCCACGTGTCGCTCGTTCCCTATATCGCCGCCGCCCACGAGGTAAAGACCAAGCCCACGCAGCATTCCGTCAAGGAGCTCCGCAGCTTTGGCATCCAGCCCGATATCATCGTGTTGCGCTCCGACCACCATATCGATGACGCTATCCGCGGAAAGATCGCAAGCTTCTGCGACGTCGACACCGATTGCGTCTTTACCAACGAGGACTGCGCGAGCATTTACGATGTTCCGCAGCTGCTTGCCGAGCAGGACTTTGACCTGCGCATTTGCGAACGCCTGGGTCTGGACCCGCGTGAGCGCGACATGAGCGAGTGGAACGAGTTCCTGCGCAAACAGAATCACGCCAACCATCACGCCGACAAGGTGAAGATCGCCGTCGTTGGCAAGTACACGCAGCTGCCCGATGCGTACCTGTCGGTTATCGAGGCCCTGCACCATGCGGGCGTCTTTTACGATCGCCATGTGGACGTCCAGCTGGTCGACGGCGAGAGCCTCGACGAGCAGAATGTCTCCGAAGTTCTGGGCGACGCTTCGGGCATCCTGGTCCCCGGCGGCTTTGGCAAGCGCGCCCTGGAGGGCAAGATCCTCGCGGCCGAGTTTGCCCGCGAGCACAAGATTCCGTATCTGGGCATTTGCCTGGGTATGCAGGTGGCCGTGTGCGAGTTCGCCCGCAACGTCGTCGGCCTTGCTGGCGCCAGCTCCTCCGAGTTCGACCCGGACGGTCCGTTTAGCGTCATCGATCTGATGAGCTCGCAGGAGGATGTGACCGAGAAGGGCGGCACCATGCGTCTGGGCGCCTATCCGTGCAAGCTCGCCGCCGATACCCTCGCTCGCGAGGCATATGGCGAGGATCTCGTCTACGAGCGTCACCGTCACCGCTTTGAGTTTAACAACGCCTTCCGCGATCAGCTCGAGGACGCCGGCTTGGTTATCTCTGGTCTCTCGCCCGACGAGCGCCTGGTCGAGATGGTCGAGCTGCCGCGCGACGTGCATCCGTGGTATGTGGCAACCCAGGCTCACCCCGAGTTCAAGAGCCGTCCGACCAACCCGCAGCCGCTGTTCCGAGAGTTCGTGCGTGCCTCGATCGGTCAGCACGAGGGTGTCGATCGCCTGCAGGTGACGCCCATGAACCTCGCTACGGACTAAGGGTGCCGGCGAACAAAGAACATACCGAAGCTACTCCCTCGTCGCTCGCCGTGGCGGCGGGGGAGTATCTCGATTACCTCGCGGTCGAGCGGGGTTTGGCGCGCAACACGATTGCGGCCTATCGTCGTGACCTGACGACGTACTGCGCCTATCTGGAGCGGGCGGGCATCATGTCTTTTGATGAGGTGACTCGTCAGGTCGTGGAGGGCTTTGTCGCCGACCGTCGCGATGGGGGCTATTCCGATGCCTCGGTGGAGCGTGCGCTTGCGGCCGTGAAGGGTCTGCATGCCTTTTTGGTGCGCGATGGGGCTGTGGCCCAAAATCCAACGGCGGCGTTGCGCCTGCCTAAAAAGGCTGAGCGTTTGCCGGAGTATCTATCGGTGGAGGATGTCTCGGCGCTGCTCGATCAAGACTTCCCCGAGGGCGAGATGGGCTTGCGCGACCATGCCATTTTGGAAGTGCTCTACGGATGCGGTTTGCGTGTGAGCGAGTTGGTGGGGCTCGATGTGGGCGATATCCATATCGACGATGGTTTTGTACTCGTTCGCGGTAAGGGCTCAAAGGAACGCCTGTCCCCGTTGGTGGGAAGCGCGGCGCGAGCTCTGACGCTCTATGTAGCTGAGGGGCGTTCTCGCTTGGCGGCCCATGCCCGCGGAACCGAGACTTCGGCGGTCTTTTTAAATAAGAACGGCCGCCGTCTGTCGCGCCAGGGCGTCCATGCCATCTGTGAGCGCTACGGGCGCCAGGTAGGGCTGGTGGGACTCCATCCCCATACGCTGCGCCACTCCTTTGCCACCCATATGCTTGCGGGCGGCGCAGACCTCCGTGTGCTACAGGAGATCTTGGGACATGCCGATATATCGACCACGCAGGTCTACACGCATGTCGATCGTACGCAACTGACCGAGGTCTATCTGGCGGCGCACCCGCTGGCACATCGTTAACACATCGCTGGCCTGCATATCTATAGGTATTTGGGGACGGGCCCCAGATTGCCGCTGCGTGCTTTTGCGCTCGCATGGGCAATCTGGGGCCCGTCCCATTTTTCGCCAGACACCGACGCAGTGGTGGGCTGTGTGTACCG
>CATYEN010000038.1 GCA_958405565.1 uncultured Collinsella sp.
TAGCAGTACACGTGGAAGCACAGGGTCTTGCCATGGTCCTCGACCGATTGCGCCTCCAGACGAACGCCGCGACAGACGAGTTCCTCCTCGTTGTACATGGGCGTGACGCGGTAGAGCACATGGTTGCCCGTATCGCGGATGTAGTCGAGGATCTGCTCCTCAAAAGGAAGCATGCCCGTCTCGTTGAGATAGCGCGTGCCGGTGAGGAGATTCTTGCGGTTGGCGTTTTCGCCGCAGAGCGACCAGGCGATAAGGTGGCAGCGGTTGTAGAGGCTCTGACCGGGGATGAAGTCATAGCGCTGCTGGTGCCAGCCGGCGGGATGAATGCGCGAGATGTCGCCGCGCTTACCTTGGCCGAGCGATTCGGGACCTACGCAGGCGAGCGCCTTGCGGGTGCGACCCAGGCTATCGAGCTTGGAGAACTTTTTAAAGCAGCCTTCTTCGGTGGCGCGCTCATATTCGTCGAGCGTGAACGATGGCGTACCCAGTGGGTGCGTGCTGTTGGCGCGCAGGGCAACGTAGGGGTTGCCCACATAGTCGGGAATGCTGCTCAGGTATACTCCGCGGGCGCGCTCGAGGTCGGGGTTTTCGACCTCGTCGATGGGGGTGATGGAGCCGTCCGGGCCGGTGTCGCCGCCGGTGTCGGTTGTGGTGGCCTCGGAGTCATCGCCGGCGTTCGGGCTGCCTTCGGAGTCCGCGGAGCTTGCCGTCCCCGATTCGAGTCGGGCGACCAGATCGGCCTCGTCTTCGGTGCGGCTAGGGCTTTCATTTTGCTTTTCGGCTAGAGCCGCCGCCTGCTCGTCACTTTGCGGCGACAGCAGCTTGGGCGCGCCGTCGAGCGATCCTGTAAACAGCGCAAACCCCAGCACCACGGCAGTGCCGATGGAAAGTACTTGCTTGTAGGCGGACTTGCGCGACATTGCGGCTCCTGGATAGTCGGTTGGGAATCTACCAGTCTAGCAGGTGCCATCGCAGGTCATTCGATCGAACAAATACTTAAGATTTGGGACAAACACTCCTGATTACTTTGTCCCGCGGTCTAGATCGAGGTGGAGTCGAGCCAGTTGAGCTTGCACTCGAGGATGCGCTGCTCGCCGGGTTCGCTGCTGCCGTCAAGCAGGGCGAGCAGCATCTCGGCCGCCTCGCGGCCTTCCTGGTCGACGGGCTCGATGATGGTGGAGACGGTGGGCGTGGTGAGATTGGTCCAATCCTCGCAGTTGAGTCCCAAAAGGCCGATTTGCTGTGGAATCAGATGGGCCATAGGTTGAAGCGCCTTGTAGACACGGGGAAGTGCCCATTGGTTTTGTACAAAGATAAGCGTGCGCTTGGCGGGATTGAACTTGTACTTAAAGTACTCGGTGAGTTCGCTGATTGACGGCTTGTTGTGGTCGATGGGGATGGCTTTGTAGAGCTGCCCGTTTGCGGCCAGCGCCTCGGCATAGCCCTGGAAACGCTCCATGCGGGTGCGCATTTCGGTCATATTGGCGGCGATGGAAAAGAAATCTTCGTAGCCGGCATCGAGAAGCGTCTGCGTGGCGTTGTATACGCCGTCGTAGAGGTTGGTTTTTATCCAGCTGGTGCCCGGGCTATAGATGGCCGCATCGAAGAAGACGACCGGCTTGCCGGCGCGCCTAATGCGGTCGTGGACGGCTTTGAAGTTTGCCGTGGGCTGGATGATAAAGCCGTCGACGCCCAACGAGAGCATCTTTTCGACGTACATGAGCTCGGTGTCGGGATCGAAGTTGCTCGTGCAGACGACCGTCTGGTAGCCCGCAGGGAGCATGACCTGTTCCATGCCGTTGAGGACAAGTCCTGCCCACTTGTTGGTGTTATCCAAAATGATAATGGCGATGACGTGGGTTTGTTTGCCGGTGAGCGTCTGCGCCTGCGCGTTGGGAACGTATCCGAGTTCCTTGATGACGCGCGCAATCTTCGCCTGCGTTTTCTCGCTGAGCTTATCCCGTTTGTCGTTGAGGTAGTACGAGACGCTTGCCGTTGAGGTCCCAGCCTCGCGAGCGACGTCTGCAATCGTAACGCGCTGTTTTGCCACAGCGACTCCTTCCGACAGATGAACGTTTCCCGGCTTGGTGCTTTGAGTTTTGGGCGCGGGTGCTTCTCCTGTTGGCGCCCCCTCCCGCCCTTCATGAGTATGCAACAATGCGGCGCTTGCGGGCCACCTAAATCCAAGACAGATATATGAGTTTGCCGTCCACCGAGAAAATCAAATACTTCTTGACTTTTTAAATCGAGGTTAAAAACGCAGGATTCAATTTTGGTTAAACGCATAACCAAAGAGCATAACCAACGCTCTGACCTGCGCGTTTATCGAAATGAGCTGGCATTAAGAAAAGTGAGCACCTATATTGGTCTTGTCGAAAAGACAGCAAGTCCAAACGGCAGGGGATGCTCCGGAGGCCTCCGCAAACGGTGTCTTGCGCACGCAACTCTATGAAAAGAGGGAAGCAATGAAGATCGTAGGCGTTGCCGCCTGTACCGTGGGAATCGCCCACACGTATATGGCCCAGAAGGCGATTCAGGATGAATGCGCCGCTCGTGGCATCGAGTGCAAGGTCGAGGCTCAGGGTGGTCTGGGCATCGAGAATGAGCTCACGCAGGAAGACGTGGACTCTGCCGACCTGGTCCTTGAGTCCGTCGATGTGGGCGTCGAGAACGAAGATCGCTTTGAGCAGAAGATGGCCGAGGGCAAGTTCCTGAAGGTTGGCACTTCCGACGTGATTGCCGATCCGGTCAAGATCATCGACCAGGCTGTCGAGATCATCAAGGCGACGGGTGGCGCCGTTGACGCGCCCAAGGCCGAGGCCAAGGCAGAGAAGAAGGCCGTCTCCGCTGCCCCGCAGGCCCCGACACCGGCGTCCAAGCAGTCCATCTTTGCCGATCCCGGTAAGACGCTGCTCAATGCATTCAATACCGGCGTTTCCTATTTTATCCCCATCGTCGTTATCGGTGGCGTGTTCCTTGCATTCTCGTTGGCATCCGGCACCGCCGGCGCCAGCGGCATGGAGGTCACCAACCCGCTGATGGTGAGCCTTAACACCATCGGCATGGCCGGCATCTCCATGATGATCCCGGTGCTTGCGGCATACATCGCCTACTCGATGGCCGGCAAGCCTGCACTGGCCCCCGGCTTTGTCCTGGGCTATTTGGTCAACAACGCCGTCGTCACTCCCAGCGGCAACAGCGTTTCGACCGGTTTCTTGGGCGCCATGATCATGGCTGTCATCTGCGGCTACTTTGTCCGCTGGATGAAAACCTGGAAGGTCAACAACACCATCCAGACCATCATGCCGATCCTGATCATCCCGATTCTGACCTCGCTCGTCCTGGGCATGGCATACATCTACATCTTGGCCACGCCGCTTGGCTTTGTGATGGACTGGCTCACCAGCGTGCTCGGTAGCCTGCAGGGCGGCTCCGCCGTCGTCCTGGGCCTGGTCATCGGCGTTATGACCGCCTTCGATATGGGTGGTCCCATCAACAAGACCGCCTCGACCTTTACCATGGCCATCATGGCCTCCGGCATCTATGGCCCCAACGGCATGTTCCGCGTCGCCGTCGCCATTCCCCCGATCGCTTGCGGTCTTGCCGCGCTCATCGCCAAGAACAAGTTCGATGACGCTGACCGCCAGATGGGTATCTCCGCACTGTTCATGGGCTGCATCGGCATTACCGAGGGCGCTATTCCCTTCGCGGTCAAGGATCTTGGCCACACCCTGCCCGGCATCTGCATCGGCTCTGCCGTGGGCGCGGCGCTTGCCGCCTTCCAGGGCATCGACTGCTACGTTCCGCATGGTGGCTTTATCGTCGCCCTGGCCACCAACAACGTCGCGCTGTTCTGCCTGGACATCGTGATCGGCTCCGTGGTCGCCGCCGCGATCCTGATTGCCATGAAGCCCACGCTCGATAAGCAGGCCAAGTAAACCTTTAAGGACTCCGGTTGTGCGGAGGGATGGATTTGACTCCGCACAACCGCCCCTACACAACAAAATCCATCCGTACTGATAGGGCCCACATCTGGGTCCCAGGGAACTTTTGTCAAAAATCCTCTGGAGAAGGAGAACAAAATGTCCAACCTCACCATCCGCCAGGCCGTTCAGGGCATGCTCAAGCTGCAGGATAGCGGCGATCACGCAACCATGGTCGGCATTGGCCCTATGAGCCCCAACCTGATTCAGGCCGTGTTCGAGCTTGCCAAGGACGAGGATTTCCCGCCCATGTTTATCGCCAGCCGCAACCAGGTCGATATGGACGAGATGGGCGCCGGCTACGTGAACGGTTGGGACCAGAGGCGCTTTGCCGCCGACATCAAGAAGGTCGCCGACGAGGTTGGCTACACCGGTCCGTACTACCTGTGCCGCGACCACGGCGGCCCGTGGCAGCGCGACGAGGAGCGCAACGCCCACCTGCCCGAGGATGAGGCTATGGAGCTCGCTCGCAAGTCCTTTGTCGCCGACATGGAGGCCGGTTTCGACCTGCTGATGGTGGATCCGACCAAGGACCCCTATCAGATCGGTAAGGTCATCCCGCTCGACGTGGTGCTTCGCCGCACGATCGACCTCATCGACTATCTTGAGCAGTATCGTCGCGAGCACAATCTGCCCGAGGTCGCATATGAGGTCGGCACCGAGGAGACCAACGGCGGCCTGACCTCCACCGACAAGTACGAGGAGTTTATCTCTCAGCTGCAGCCCGAGCTCGAGAAGCGCGGATGCCCCATGCCCACCTTCATCGTCGGTCAGACCGGCACCCTTACCCGCTGGACGGAGCAGGTTGGCCACTACAACTTTAAGAACGCTCGCGAGCTTGCCGATATGGCCAAGCGCTACGGCGTGGGCCTGAAGGAGCACAACGCCGACTACCTGGATGACGCGACGCTGCTCGAGCACATTCCGGCACACGTGACCGCCTCCAATGTTGCTCCGCAGTATGGCACCGAGGAGACCCGTGCCTACCTCAAGCTCTGCGCCACCGAGCAGATCCTGGTCGACAACGGTCTGTGCGATGACCCCTCCGACCTGTATCACACCCTGCTGGTCAAGGCCATCAAGACCGAGCGTTGGCGCAAGTGGATGACCGGCGACGACGTCAACCTGCAGGTCGACGACATCCTTGCCGACGATGAGCTCAGCCTGAAGATCCTGGATGTTTCCGGTCACTATGCATTCAACGACCCCGAGGTCAAGGAACAGGTCGAAAAGCTCTACCGCAACCTCGCCACTCAGGACATCGACGGCAAGCGCTTTGTGGTCGAGCACATCAAGCGCCCGATCAAGCAGTACGTCGTGGGCCTGAATCTTAAGGGCGTCACGACCCGCATCGAGAAGGCTCTTGCCGAGTAAGTAGCTTTTCCTACGCGACGCCGGGTCTGGGGCAAGTCCCAGCTGCGGGCCCGGCACATGGGACAAAGGGACAGTCCCTTTGTCCCATTCTTTTGAGTTTTAGATTCCTTTGAAGGGGTTCACCATGAAGTTCTTTATCGATACCGCCAACCTGGACGAGATCGCCGAGGCCAAGAGCTGGGGTTGCCTGGCCGGTGTTACCACCAACCCGTCCCTGTACGCCAAGACCGGCGGCAAGCTTGCCGACTTTGAGCCGCATATGCTCAAGATCGCCGAGCTCTGCGATGGCCTGCCCGTTTCCGCCGAGTCAACCGCCACTACGGCCGAGGGTATGATCGAGGAGGGAAAGCGCCTTGCCGCCCTCGCCCCCAACATCGTGGTCAAGCTTCCCGTGTGCGAGGCCGGCCTCGCCGCCTGCCGTGCGCTGGCCGATGCGGGCGTGCGCGTCAACATGACGCTCGTCTTCTCGCCGACGCAGGCCCTTATGGCCGCCAACGCCGGCGCCCGCTACATCAGCCCGTTCGTCGGTCGTTTCGACGACATCGCCGAGGACGGTATCTCGCAGCTCGACAACGTCGTGACCTGCATTAAGAACTACGACTGGACGGGCAAGAACGTCGACGACACCGTCGAGATCATCACCGCCTCGGTCCGCACGCCCAACCACGTGACCCAGGCCGCGCTGCTCGGCGCCGACATCGCGACCGTGCCCATGGCCGCTCTCAAGAAGTGCCTGCATCACCCGCTGACCGACCAGGGCCTCGCCTCTTTTGAGGCTGACTGGCAGAAGGTCGTCGCTCAGGCCTAACGAGTGGGTTGCCCCGGCATCGCGTCATCCGGTGCCGGGGTTGTTCTCAAGAGAGGAATTCGTATGACCAACCAGGAGCTGGCGAAGGTCGCCAATGAGGTCAGGAAGGGTGTCGTGACTGCGGTTCACGCGGCCAAGTCGGGACATCCGGGTGGATCGCTCGGTGCTGCCGACATCATGACCTATCTGTACTTTGAGGAAATGAATATCGATCCTGCCGACCCTCACAAGGCCGATCGCGACCGCTTTGTGCTCTCCAAGGGTCACGCGGCGCCGGGCCTGTATTCGGTGCTGGCACATCGCGGCTATTTTCCCGTCGAAGAGCTCGAGACGCTCCGCCATATTGGTAGCCGCCTGCAGGGCCATCCCAATATGAACGACACCCCGGGCGTTGACATGTCCACCGGCTCGCTCGGACAGGGCATTTCCGCTGCTGTTGGAATGGCGCTTGCCGCCAAGCACTGGGGCGACAGCTACCGTGTCTACACGCTGCTGGGCGACGGCGAGTGCGAGGAGGGACAGGTGTGGGAAGCGGCCATGTTCGCCGGTAACCACGCGCTCGACAACCTTGTGGCGGTCGTCGACCACAACGGCCTGCAGATTGACGGAACGATCGACGAGGTCAACTCGGCGATGCCGCTCGCAGATAAGTTCCGCGCCTTCAAGTGGCATGTGATCGAGCTAGCCGACGGCAACGACATGGAGCAGATCGCAGCTGCTTTCGCCGAGGCTCGCAAGGTGAGCGGCGCGCCTGTAGCCATCATCGCCGAGACGGTGAAGGGCAAGGGCGTCTCCTTTATGGAGAACCAGGTGGGCTGGCATGGCAAGGCGCCCAACGACGAGCAGTTCGAGCAGGCTATGGCCGAGCTCGCGGCAGCAGGGGAGGAGCTCTAATGGCAGAGGTCAAAAAAGTCGCCACGCGCGTAAGCTACGGCGAGGCGCTTGTCGAGCTGGGCAACGAGCGCGATGACTTCGTGGTTCTCGATGCCGACCTGGCGGCCGCCACGCAGACCGGCAAGTTTAAGGCCGCCCATCCCGAGCGCTTCTATGATGCCGGCATCGCCGAGAGCAACCTGATGGGCCTTGCCGCCGGCATCGCGACCACGGGCCGCGTTGCCTTCGCGAGCACCTTTGCCATGTTTGCCGCCGGTCGCGCCTACGAACAGGTCCGCAACTCCATCGGCTACCCGCATCTCAACGTCAAGATCGGCGCTACACACGCGGGCATTTCGGTGGGTGAGGATGGCGCCACGCACCAGTGCTGCGAGGACATCGCGCTCATGCGCACGATCCCGGGCATGACCGTGGTCGTCCCCGCCGACGATGTCGAGGCCCGCGCCTGCGTGCGCGCCGCCTACGAGTTTGAGGGACCGGTCTACATGCGCTTCGGCCGCCTGGCGACGCCGGTCATCAACGACCGCGAGGACTATGAGTTCAAGATTGGTCGCGGCGTGGTCGTGCGCGAGGGGTCCGATGTGACCATCGTCGCCTGCGGCCTTATGGTCGCCGAGGCGCTTGCCGCTGCCGAGGCGCTCGCCGCCGATGGCATCGATGCCGAGGTTATCAACATGCACACGATCAAGCCGCTCGACGAGCGCCTGGTTGTCGCCAGCGCAAAGAAGACCGGTCGCGTGGTCACCGCCGAGGAGCATTCGATTATCGGCGGTCTTGGCGAGGCGGTTGCCTCGGTGCTTGCCGAGCAGCATCCGGTGCCGATGCGTCGCGTCGGCGTGCGCGATGTGTACGGCGAGTCTGGCCCCGCGGTCGATTTGCTGCACAAGTACGGTTTGGATGCCGACGGCATCGAAGCCGCGGTCAGGTCCGTGCTGTAAGGAGGGTTTTCCATGGGATTTGTATCTGCCAATCAGGTGACAATCGGACACGCCGCCGCCTCGCGTGAGGATGCTCTGCATTATTTGTCCGAGCAGGCTGTCGAACTTGGCTTTGCCGATGACGCGTCTGCCGTAGAGGCCGCCTTTATTGCTCGCGAAAATGAGGCCGAGACCGGTCTTGTCGCTGGCTTTGCCGTTCCGCATGCCAAGAGCGATGCGATTCATACGCCGGGCGTGGCCGTGCTCAAGTTGGCCGAGCCTGTTGAGTGGCCAAGCTTTGATGGCGTGCCCGTCGATGTGGCGCTCGCGCTGTACGTGCCCGCTGGCGAGGCTGGAACCACGCATTTGCGTCTGCTTTCCAAGGCTGCTGTGATGCTGATGGACGCCGGTTTCCGCGACAAGGTACGCGAAAGCACCGACCCCGTAGAGATTGCCGAGCTTATCAACGCCGGTCTCGAGGGCTAGAACGGTCTTCCCGTTCCATTAATCGATCCTTCTCCAAGGAAAAGGGCCGCGACGCCATGTAGGTGTCGCGGCCCTGTTTGCGTTTACTCAGATAAAACCTGCCAAACAAACCTGTCCCTTATCGACAGGTCAGTTAACACAGCCCAGGTTGAGCATATGCGAGCGAGCAGGTTCCGGGTGCGGCAAGGTGACGTGAAACAAGCGGGCGCTGACCTTTTGGTCGCGCCCGTGAAGTTGAACGTCAGATTGCCGTGCCCGGGGCCTGCGCAGCGCCGAGCGGTTACGCCGTTTGTAAAACGGCGTAACTTAAAGGTTCATCGCGCCGTGGATGTAGGGGGTGACCTCGGGGGAGATGTCGTTGCAGCCTAGGTCGCGTAGGGCCGACTCGATGGCGGCGGGCAGCGTGGTTTTGCCTTCGGCATCGACCAAGGTTCCGCCGAGGGCGGCGATCTTAGCGACGTCGGACGGGGCGGCCTCGATATGCATACAGCCGCCGACCAGTCGCGCGCGGACCTGCGAAAGGTCAAGGTCGTGCAGGTAATCCTCGCAGGCGCGAATCAGGTCGACCTTCTCGCGCGTAAGCTTCTCGCCCGTGGGGATGCGCGTGGCAAGGCAGGCGCCGGCGGGCAGATTCCAGACGGGATAGCCCCATGCGCGCAGCAGCTCGCGCTCCTCTTCCTTGGTAAAGCCGACCTCCATAAGAGGCGAGCGCACGCCGAGCTCTTCGGCAGCGCGCATGCCGGGGCGGTAGTCGCCGCGGTCGCTCGCGTTGCTGCCGTCGATGACGGTGGGGAAACCCAGTGACTTGGCGTGGTTGACGATGGCGGTGAAGCCGGCGCGTTTGCAGTGATAGCAGCGGTCGGCGTCATTGCAGGCAACCTGAGGAAGCTGGAGCTGGTCAACCGAAAGATTAAGCACCGGAAGCTTAAAATGCGGGCTCTCATCGGCTTGTCCGTCAACAGATCGCTCAAACGAAGCCTGCTCGGGCGTGCCGATGAGCGGCGTGGTGAGATGGACGAGAAGGGTGTTGGCGGGCATGATGCGGGAGCAAACGGCGGCCAAAAAGCTGCTGTCGACGCCGCCGGAAAAACCGATAGCGACGCGTCCATATGCCAAAAGCAGCTGCTCGAGCGCTGCGAGTTTGTTCTGAAGCTCCTCTGCGGGTGCGGTGGTGTCTGAAAGCATGAAACGTTCCTTACAGTTGAAAGCTCGGACGAAACTATAATCCTACCGAGCCGCTCGCCATAAGACTTCTATCTATGTAACGAAAGTGCAATATGTATATACGTTATATACAAGTTCGTAAAGTGCGGTAGAGTAGCGGCAATGCAAGCCAATGGGGGGACCGAAATGATCAAGGCTGTCATTTTTGATATGGATGGAACGCTGGTCGACACCGAGCGACTGGGTATTAAGGCGTGGAAGGCGGGCGCTGCCGAGCTGGGGCTCGCGATTGATGACACGCTGATTCATCAATTTATCGGTCGCACGCTGCCCGATGTCATGGACATCCTTGAGGCGCATTGCGGCAGCAGAGAAACCGCTGAGGCGATCTATCATCGCCACAAGGAGATTCGCGACGAGATGGTCAAGACCGATCTGGAGCTTAAGGCCGGCGCCGCCGAGTGCATAGACGAGCTGCTGGCTGCGGGCTATCACGTGGGCCTTGCAACGTCATCGCGCCATGTCACGGCCGAGCGCAACCTTAAGATGGTCGGTCTCTTTGACAAGTTTGAGACTGTGACTTGCGGCGAGGACGTCGTGCACGGCAAGCCCGACCCCGAGATGTATCTGCTCGCCTGCGAGCGCGCGGGCTTTGCCCCCGAGGAGTGCGCCGTGGTCGAGGACTCTCGCAACGGCTGCGTCTCGGGCATCACGGCCGGCTGCCACGTCTTTGCCGTTCCCGACATCGTGCCGCTGCCGCAGGATGTGGTGGACGGTTGCGACGCCGTGCTCGACACGCTGTTCGATCTGACGGCGGCGGTCAAGGCCGTGCGCTAACGTTTGCGCTCGCACTATTTCAATTGCATTTTAAAGATGCGGTCACTCGCGCTCTGTGAGTGGCCGCATCTTTACGGTTGAAGGGCGTTCAAACCAAAAACTACCGTTTACCGATTGGAAACAACCGCTCGCCGGACTGAAATTGACTCATATTGAAATTGAAACGGTTCAAATAATAATGAAAACTGTAAATGAACCGCTTCAATAAGGGGAGAGCACATGGAGAGTCGCATCGAGTCCAAGCATTACGCGGCGGTCGATATCGGCGCCTCGAGTGGTCGCGTTCTTGCCGGCTGGGTCGAGGACGGCAAGATGTCCTACCAGGAGGTCTACCGCTTCGATAACGAGCAGAAGCGCGTGAACGGACACGATTGCTGGGATGTCGAGGCGCTGTTCGATCATGTCGTCGCAGGCCTGCGTGCCGCCAAGGAACAGACCGGCGTCGCTCCGGCCACCATCGGCATCGATACCTGGGGCGTCGATTTCGTACTGCTCGACGGGAGTAATGAGATCGTCGGCGACACGGTCGCCTACCGCGATGCCCGCACCGACGGCATCTACGATGTTGCCGACCAGATCATGGACCCGGCCGAGGTCTATGCCCGCACCGGCATTCAACGTCAGCCCTTCAACACGCTCTATCAGCTGCTCGCCCTTAAGAACGAGCATCCCGAGCAGCTCGAGGCCGCCCGCACCTTCCTGATGATTCCGGATTACCTTAACTGGCGTCTGACCGGTATCAAGGCCAACGAGTACACCAACGCAAGCACCACCGGCATGCTCGATGCCGAGAAGTGCACGTGGGACAACGAGATCCTTTCGCGCTTTGGCATCCCCCAGGACATCTTCCTGGAGCCGACCATGCCCGGCACCGTGCTCGGTGAGCTGACGGCCGACATATCCGAGAAGATCGGCTACTCTGCGACGGTCGTGCTGCCCGCCACGCACGACACCGGTTCCGCTTTCCTGGCTGTTCCTGCTAAGGACGACAACGCCGTCTATATCTCGAGCGGCACGTGGAGCCTGCTGGGCGTTGAGAACCAGCACGCCATTACCAACGAGCTCGCCCGCAAGCAGAACTTCACCAACGAGGGCGGCTACCTCAAGCGTTACCGCTTCCTCAAGAACATCATGGGCCTGTGGATGAACCAGTCCGTCCGTCGCGAGGTCAACGGCGTCGACTATGTCGAGGGCAAGACCTCGCACAAGGCGCTCATGGACCACAAGGTCGGTTTTGACGAGCTCCGTACGCTCTGCCGCGAGGCCGAGCCCTTCGAGGCCTACGTCGATGTTGACGACGACCGCTTCCTAGCCCCCGATTCCATGATCCAGGAAATTAAGCGTGCCTGTGCCGAGGGCGGCGAGCCCATCCCGCACACCGTGGGCGAAATCATGCGCACCAACTACTGTAGCCTGTCCCGTTCGTATGCCAAGGCTATTGAGGGCCTGCGCGAGCTTTCGGGCCACGACTACACGAGCATCAACATCGTGGGCGGCGGCTGCCAGGATTACTACCTCGACCAGATGACGGCCGATACCTGCGGGCTTCCCGTGTTCGCCGGCCCCATCGAGGGTACCTGCATCGGCAACTTTATCGTGCAGATGATCGCCGGTGGCGACTTTGCCGACCTGGCCGATGCCCGCGCCTGCGTCGCCCGTTCCTTCGATGTCAAGCGCATCGACCCCAAGGGCACCCAGGCTTAACCGAGAGGGGAGACGTGCTCTCCACCACCTACCTACTCCTAGCCCCGCGTACGGCAAACGACTCCTGCTGTACATGAGCGGCTCTCTCCGATGACATACGGCGCGGAGGCCCTACACGACACCATGCTCCGCGCCGCCGTCAATCGGCTTATCACGTTTTTTCAATTGGGCCCGCGGGCCCCGGAGAGGAGAAAAACAATGGCAATGGAAGATCTGGCGTTCATCAAGGGCTTTTGCCGCCTGTGCGACGATGGCTTTAAGCAGGGCTGGCACGAGCGCAACGGTGGAAACCTCACCTATCGCATGACCGACGAGGAGGTCGCTGAGGCCAAGCTGTTCTTTGAAGAGCCCCGCGAGTGGGTCAAGATGGGCGTGCGCGGCGAGAATCTCGCTGGCCAGTACTTTGTGAGCACCGGCTCGGGCAAGTACATGCGCAACGTCCTGGAGGATCCGCATGCCAACATCGGCATCGTCGAGATCAACGAGACCGGCGATGCGTTCCGTATTGTGTGGGGTCTTGCCAACGGCGCCCGTCCGACCAGTGAGTTCGAGAGCCACTACATGAACCACTGCGTCGCCGCCGCCCGCACCGATGGTGCCGACCGCGTGATCTATCACGCCCACACCCCCGGCATCATCGAGATGTCCTTTGTGGTGCCGCTGGAGGACCGCGCCTTCACCCGCATCCTGTGGCAGATGATGACCGAGTGCGTCGTCGTCTTCCCGACCGGCGTGGGCGTTGTGCCTTGGATGGTCCCGGGTGGCCCTGCCATCGCCGAGGCGAGCTCCGAGCTCATGAAGACCTACGACACCATCGTCTGGGCTCACCACGGCCTGTTTGCCGCCGGCCCCGACTTTGATACGACTTTTGGCCTGGCGCACACCGTCGAGAAGGCCGCCGAGATCTACCTGGCCGCACGCGCTGCCAACGGTGGTTCGGACGACTTCCTCAACAAGATTAGCGACAAGGGCCTCAAGGACACTTGCCGCGACTTCAACATCAAGATCAACGACGCATTCGTTGACTAACAAGAAAGGATTCTCGTCTGCTTGCAACCACCAACTTTCTCATTGGAGGAAATCATGCTCGTTAACACCAAGGCCAAGGTTGGCGTCTTCTCGATTGCCCTCGGTGCCTATCTTCCGCAGTTCCCGCAGCTCGTGCCCAATTTTGAGCAGCAGTACGAGGACTTTAAGGCCACGCTGCCCACGACCGTCGAGCTTGTCGACGGCGGTATGGTGACCACCAAGGAGCAGGCTCAGGTCGCGGGCGACAAGTTCCGCGCCGAGGATGTCGACCTGGTTATCCTGCAGATGCTCACCTATGCCACGAGCTACAACGTGCTGCCGGTCGTGCGCGACCTGGACGTGCCCGTCGTCGTGGTCAACGTGCAGAAGAAGGCTCAGCCCGATTACGCCAACACCGACATCCCCACGTGGCTGGGCGACCTGTACGCCTGCGGTGCCCCGGGCGAGGTCGTGGCCGACCTTAACCGTGCCGGCAAGCGTCACGCCGTGGTGACCGGCGTTGTCGAGGGTGGCGACCCGGCTGTGGCCGAGCAGCTCGAGCAGTGGTGCCGTGCCGCCCAGGTGCGTCGCCGCTTGCGCCGCACCAACATCGCCCAGATCGGCCGTCCGTACCCGGGCATGATGGACCTCTACATCGACGAGACCAACCTCTACAACCGTCTGGGCCTCTACACCAAGCAGTTCGACTGGGAGAAGATGTGGGCCATCGCCGACAACATCGACGACCAGGCTGCCGTGGATGCCAAGGCTGCCGAGATTCTCGACACTTTTGACGTCGAGGGCGGCGCCAAGGTGGCCGACGAGCCCATCCAGGAGATGGCCAAGTACGTCGTTGCCTTTGAGCAGTGGGTCAAGGACGAGGAAATCGGCCTGGTCGCCAGCCACTATGACGGCTATGCCAAGGGTCAGGCCGGCGTGCTCGACTCCATGCTCATCCCGGCGTTCTCTATGCTCATCAAGCAGGGTACGAGCTGCGCGGTCGAGGGCGATATGAAGGTCGCCATCGCCATGAGCACCCTCAAGACCATCTCTGGCACCGGTCAGCTTTCCGAGATGTACTCCATCGACTTCCCCGAGGATATCGTCATCATCGGCCACTCCGGCTCGGGCGACGCCGATATTTCGACCGCCAAGAAGCCGACGCTCAAGGCCGTTCCCGTGTTCCACGGCAAGACCGGTGGCGGCTACCTCACCCAGTTCTACCCCGGCTACGGCACCATCACCTTCCTGGGCATTACGCAGGACGGCGACGGCAACTTTAAGTTCGTGGTTGCCGAGGGCGAGAACGTCGATGGCCCGATCTTTACCTTCGGTGACACCAACATGCGCATGAAGTTCTCGATCGGCGCCCGTGAGTTCATGGACCGCTGGAATGAGACCGGTCCGACCCATCACATGGCCGCCTGCCTGGGCAGCCAGACCGACACGATTCTCAAGGTCGCCAAGATCCTGAACGTGCCCGTGGACGTCGTTTGCAGGTAATGGTTCAGCCGTTCGCGGGCTGAAAACAACCGTTCGCGGAGTCGTTTGAAACGTTTCATTGCAAGCAGCGGAATTCGAGTATCCTATCAGTTAAGAAAAGCTGCGCCGGAGACAAGGCGTCAGCGGGATTGTTATTCCAGACGGAAGCATGACCGGCACACAGTGTGACAGCACGCTGTGTGCCGGTCTTTTTTGTTTTCGCCGCGGCTATTCTGAGTACGGCGTGGTGCACAACGTCGTACCGGACAGGGCAAAAGGCAGCCCGAAGAACAGGAGGAGTCATGATCGAGCTCATTGAACGCATCGAAACCCTATCGGGTGGCGAGGCCAATATCAGCGCCCTCAAAGCTACTGAGGACGGCGTTCGCGTGACGGTCAAGGACCGCAGTACGGTCAAGCTCCAAGATATCCGCGCTCTTCCAGGCGTTGCTTCGGCGACCTTTACGTCATCTGTCCTGAAATGCACGTTTACCCAAGAAAAGGGAGGGCACATGGGCCAGTACCATGAGCTCGCCGGCGAGATTCTCAAGAACGTCGGCGGTATCGAGAACGTCAAGAGCGTTCGCCATTGCATCACGCGTCTCCGCTTCGTCCTCAAGGACGAGAAGATCGCCAATGACGACGTCATCTCCAACCTCGATGGTGTTATCCAGGTCATGAAGGCCGGCGGCCAGTATCAGGTCGTTATCGGAGCCGCCGTGGACGATGTCTGCGAAGAGCTCGTCTCCGTCTACAAGGTGCCCGGTGTGGGCGCCGTCGCCGCAGGTGATGAGTCTGAGGAAGCCGAGGACGGCAAGAGCAAGAACGTCTTCAACATGCTGATGGACACCGTCTCGGGTAGCATGGCGCCTACGCTCATGCCGCTCGCCGCAGCCGGTATGATCAAGGGCCTGCTTGCCCTTTGTATCGCCATGGGCTGGCTCACCGCCGACAGCGGTACCTATATGATCTGGTACTCCATCGCTGACGGCTTCTTCTACTTCTTGCCTATCATCCTGGGCTACACCGCCGCCAAGAAGTTTGGCTGCAACGAGTTTTTGGGTATGGCTCTCGGTGCGGCGCTCGTGTATCCGGCCATGGTCAACCTGAGCGCCTCGGCAGAGGTTATGGGCACGCTCTTCGAGGGCACCGCGTTTCAGATGAGCTACTACAACACGTTCCTGGGCATTCCGGTCATCCTTCCCGCGTCCGGCTACACCTCGAGCGTCATCCCGATCCTTATCGCCGTCTGGGCGGCTTCCAAGCTCGAGTGCAGTCTTAACAAGGTCATTCCGCAGCTCATCCGTTCCATGTCCGTGCCGTTCCTGTGCTTTGCCGTCATGGCCCCCGCGACCTATCTGATCATCGGCCCTGTTGCCTCCATGATTTCGGGCGTGCTGACCCTCATCACCGAAACGCTCATCAATATCCCCGTCGTCGGCGGTGCCGTGGTCGGTATGGTCGTCGGTGGCGCGTTCTCCACGCTTGTCATGTTCGGCCTGCACTGGGCCATCATCCCCATCATGCTCAACAACATCGCCATGCTGGGTTACGACCCACTTATGGCGGCCGGTTCCATCGGTGGCTTCGTAGGTGTGTCCCAGGGCTTGGCGGTCATCCTCCGCACCAAGAGCGACAAGACCCGCAACGTCGCCATCCCGGCTACGATCTCGCAGTTCTTCGGCGTCGGCGAGCCGCTGCTCTACGGCATCCAACTTCCCAGCAAGTTCCTGTTTGTCCAGAACATCGTGTTCTCTGCAATCGCCGGTCTGGTGATGGGTGCCCTTAACGTTCACGCCTACAGCATGGGCAGCGCCGGACTCTTCGGTATCCCCACGTTCATGGACCCCACCGGTGCCGACACGAGCAATATCGTGTTCTACCTGGGCACGCTTGCCGTGATCATGGTCATCGCCTTTGTCTTCACCATGGCTACCTATCATGACGACGGCAGCTACCTGGGCAAGTCCCGCAACAAAGAGCAGGCCTAAGCAGCTGCGCTTTTCATAGTTCCCAGCCTGTGCGGCGATCCAACGTGGTGGGTCGCCGCACCGTAACTTCCCGAAAGGTCGGATCCATGCAGCCTGATTTGTTCGACGCCCGTTGGATTTCGGGTGAGCCGTTTGTCTATGAGCCGGCGGAATCGTATTACGACGAGTGTCACCGCAACCATGTCGTGTGCGGCACGTTCGAACTTGAACTGGTGCCCGCGTCGGCGGTGCTCACGATCGCCGTCTTGGGCTACGCGCGCGTGCGCATCAACGGCGCCAGGATGGATGCATCGGAGCTTTTGGGATGGTGGACCAACTACACCAAGGTGGTCTATTCGCACAGCCTCGAGGTGGCGGACAAGCTGGTCGTCGGCACCAATACGATCGAGATCGAGCTGGGCAACGGGTTCTTCAATCCCTCACCGTTGACGCTCTTTGGCAAGTATAACCTGCGCGAGCGTCTGGTCGAGGTCGGGACCCCGCGCGCTGCGTGCGCGATTGTGGCGGCCGGCGACCGCGTGCTCGCCAAGACCGACGCGTCTTGGGCGGCGCATACAGGCGAGTTGCTGTTCAACAACGTGTATCTGGGCGAGGTGCGCGACTTGCGGCCGGTGCCCGGGGATGCGTTGCCGGTGACGGTTTATGACGAGGTACGGGCTATCGAGCCCTCGCCGGTCGCGCCGTGCGCGCGCGACACGGTAGTGGAGCCCAAACGGATTTTCGAGCACGAGGGTGCCGTCATCATCGACTTTGGTGAGGTCGTTGCCGGATTCATGAAGCTGAGTGTGGAAGCAGACGAGGGGCGGCGCATCGAGCTTGTCTATGCCGAGACGTGGCGCGACGGGGGCCCGTATGCGGGCACGGCAGTGGCGGGTTATGCCGGCATGGAGACGCCGCGCGGCGTGTGCCCGGGTGGCCCTGGTGCTCCGGAGCCCGCGGTACAGCGCGACGTCGTTGTGTGTCACGCGGGTGAAAACGTGTTTGAAAACGAGTTTTGTTGGCATTCGTTTAGATATGTGACGTTAACCGGATGCGATGTCGCGGCGATTCGCTCGGCTAGGGCGACGTATGTCCATACCGACCTCAAGCGCTGCGGTAAGCTATCACTCGGCAATGACGCCTTCGAGCGACTTCACGACGCGGCCATTCGCACCAAGCTCAACAATAATCACGGTGTGTTCGAGGATTGTGCGCGCGAGCGTTTTGGCTACGGCGGCGACATGATCGCGCTTGCGGCCTCGCAGATGTTCTCGTTCGATGTCTCCGGCCTTGTGGATAAGACGCTCGCGGACTTCAACCGCGACCAGACCGAGCGCGGCGGTTTTCCCGAAACGGCTCCCTTCATGGGTATCGGATCCAACGGTCCTGCCTATGGAGAGGGTCCGCTCATGTGGCAATTTGCCCATCCGTACCTGGCGATTCAGGCCGACCGTATCTACGGCCGTCGCGATTTACTCGAGCGTGAGTGGCCGGCGATCGAGCACTTTGGCGACTATCTGATGGGTTTCGATCCGGCGGAGCTAGCACCGCACTGCCTGGGCGACCACGGCAGCATGATTGCGAAGGGTTTCTCGAACGGTTCTCCCGATAAGGAGTTTGTCGGCTGGTGTGCGATTCTCTGGGGTTTGCGTTTGACGGGCGAGGCTGCGGGGCGTAAAGGTGCGGACGGCGTGCGTTTTGAGCGTGCTACGGAACAACTGCGCGCCGAGATCATTCGGCGCTTTCGCCATGCCGACGGGTCGTTTGGCGACGGAACGCAGACGTCCTGGGCGTTTGCCGCGGCGCTTGAGCTTAGCGATCAGCTCGAACTTGTCGAGCGGCTGGCGCGGGCGGTCGATGCCGAGCGGGCGCTAACGACCGGGATCTTCGGCACGGCTTTTGCCTTTGACCTGCTGTCGCGCTGCGGCCACAACGCCGTGCTCGAGCGCTGGTTGCTGCGTGAGCAGGGGCCGAGCTTGCTCAGTATGCTCGCCGACGGCAACGGGGCGCTTATCGAGATGTTCGACGATCCGCTGGCCTCGTGCGACCACGCTATGTTTTCGAGTTACGACCAGTGGTTCTACGAGGGGCTCGGCGGCATTCACGTGAACCGTGATGCGCGGGGGTGCGATGGCGTTACGGTGCGTCCGTATCTGTCGCATGCGACCGATACGTTCTTGTGCTCCTGGCAGACGGTGCGCGGCGAGATCCGCGTTGCTTGGGAGCGCACGGGCGCTGGGGTCGCGATTGATGTAACGGTGCCGGAGGACATCGAAGCCACGGTGGAGGCACCGCTCGAGGGCACCTTGCTTGAGCGTGTGGCCGATGGCTTGACAACGCATATGGTTGTTGAGCAGCTCGTTCGTTAGAAATCCTGGGGGAGGGACTCATGAAATACCCGCATCTGTTTTCGCCCATCAAGCTGGGTGATGTGCTCGTGCAAAACCGCATCGTCGCCAATCCTATGAGCGAGCATTTTGAGGACCGTTGTCTAGGTGGTGCCGGCATCGTCATCTGCGGGCATACCATCGTGGAGCCCGGGCGCTCCTCGTGGATGAGTGCCGACGAGCCGTACGCCTTTTCCAAATACGCTCGCGAGGAGGCTGTCCGTCGTGCCCGCATGGCACGCCAGGCGGGTGCCGTCGCGAGTATCGAGCTTGCGCATGCCGGGCTTTACGCCCGCACGGTCGACTACGCCATGGGGCCGGACGCCTTTGTGCGTGAGGATGGCGTTGAAGTTCGCGCGATGACGCCCGACATGATGGGGCGCACGGCTGCCTGTTGGGCGCAAGCGTGTGTCGATGCTCGCCGCGCGGGCTTTGACATGGTGTTTTTGCACTTTGGACACGGTTGGCTTATCGATCAGTTCTTGAGCCCTCTGTTCAATCATCGCGCCGATGCATATGGCGGCTCCATCGAGAATCGTATGCGGTTTCCGTTGCAGGTGTTGCGGGCGTGTCGCGATGCCGTGGGACCGCGCTTTCCCATGGAGATGCGCATCTCGGCGGATGAATGTATGCCGGGAGGCATCGAGCTTGCGGATGTCATCGTGTTTTGCCGTGAGGCTGAACGGTATGTGACGAGTATCCAAGTCTCGTGCGGGCTCGATATCGAGCATGAGGCCAACGTCCATACCTCTGCCACCAACCTCGATCCGCACTTACTTAACACGCATCTTGCTCGTGCCATCAAGGCGGAGATTTCGGTACCGGTGACGCTCGTAGGCTCCGTCGAGACGCCGGAGGAGGCCGAGCGCGCGATCGCCGAGGGCACGTGCGACATGGTGGCGCTTGCCCGCGCCCTCGCCGCCGATCCGATGTGGCCGGCTAAGGCCCGCGCGGGCCGTGCGGCGGATATCGTGCCGTGCCTGCGCTGCCTGCAGTGCTATCACATCTCGACCGATCGTTGGAACGTGGGGTGCAGCGTCAACCCGCGTTTTGCCAACGAGTATTTTATTCCGCGTGAGGTAGAACCCGCGCCTCGGCGCAAACGGGTGTTGGTCGTGGGCGCGGGTCCTGCTGGTTGTATGGCGGCGATTGTGGCACGCGAGCGCGGCCATGAGGTGGTTCTCGCGGAACGCAGCGGCTCCGTTGGCGGGGCAGTCAGGCTTATCGCACAAGAAGCGCATAAGGAGGATGCGGCTCGCTACCTGCAGTATTTGCGGCATCGTATTGACATGCTCCGGCAGGGGGATGGGTTCGAACTCAGACTTGGTTACGCCGTCGATACGGATATGGTGCGCGCGATGGCGCCCGACGCCCTTATCGTAGCTATCGGTGCCGAGCCTTTCGTGCCGCCTGTTTCCGGGCTTGATCGGGCTACCGGCTTCGCGAGCGCCATCGAGCACCCGGACGCGTTGGGTCAGCGCGTGGTGATTGTGGGCGGTGGCACGATCGGCGCAGAGCTCGCGCTCGAACTAGCCGAGATGGGCCGCGACGTCACGGTCGTCGAGATGGGCGATACGCTGGCGGCGCAGGGTAACTCGCTCTTTCGCATCGCATTGCGCCAGATGTTCGAAAAGCACGGTGAGAACCTCCATGTTATGCTTAACACGATGTGTCTCGCTGCTGGGGAAGGCGTCGTGTGGGTGTCGGGGCCTGACGGCGGAAAGCGCGAGCTTGCGTGCGATGACGTGGTCCTGGCATCGGGCGTGCGCTCACGGACGGTGGAGGCCGAGTCGTTTGTGGGGCTCGCGCCCCAGACGTTCATCGTCGGTGACTGTCGCCGTGCGCGCATTATCAAAGACGCCGTGTTCGAGGGCTATAGTGCCGCTGCGCATCTGTAACTGTCATAGAGCGCTTCTATTAGGAAGGTGGTTTGGCGATGTGGGTCTTAAAGAAGATCAACAACAACTGCGCGCTTGCTCGCGATGCGGATGGACAGGATCTTGTCGTCTTTGGCAAAGGTATCGCATACCGTCGACCGCCCTACGAGCTCAAGGACCTGTCGGTGGTCGAGCGTACGTTCTACGGCGTAGGCGGTGCGTCGATCGCTGCGCTCAAAGATATCCCCGAGGATGTCCTGTTGCTTGCGGCGGATATCATCGACTATGCAAGCGAGCGGCTTGATGTCGAGTTCAATCCCAACGCCCCTGTGACGCTGGCCGACCATATAAACTTTGCCGTGCAGCGCGTGAGGCAAGGCGTGGTGATCGAGACACCGCTTTCGTTTGACGTGATGCGCTTGTATCCGCATGAGGTCGCCGTGGCCAAGCGTGCGGTGACGCTTACCAAAAGCAGGCTGGGCGTGGAGCTGCCTCCGGCGGAAGTCACCAATATCGCGCTGCACTTGATTGACGGTGAGGCCGAACAGAGCAACATGCAGGCGACGGTCGAGGCGACGCGTGTGCTCAAGGAGGTCACGCGAATCGTCTGCGAGCATATCGGAGACGTTGATACGGGCTCTTTCACCTACGCGCGTTTCGCAATGCACGTGCGGTTTCTGCTCGATCGCGTCAAAGCCGGCGGTGAAGTGGACGAGGGTTTTGGCACGATGCTCCCCGTGATGAAGGATGCCTATCCCGAAGCTTATGCGTGTGCGGCGGACATCCTTGCGTATTTCCTAGGGTCGCACGGTTGGGAATGCAGCGAGAACGAAACGCTGTATCTGCTTATGCATGTACAGCGCCTGCGCGCTAGCATCGATGGCTAAAAAAGGTGTCGGTCTACCTGCGCATACACGATATGGGGAAGTTATATCGGCTCCCGTTTACACGTAATGGGAAGTTACGGATTGGGCACTCGTCTTCGTCGAAGTTCAACTTTGTACGAGGCTCATCTGACGTTTGTTAGCAAAACCGCTGGCGGAAAGCCCGGCAGACTGATTGGCCTGCCGGGCTTTCCGCATAAAGTCGAACTGCAACGGGGTGCAGTCACGCTACAGGTACGCGCCGAGGTTGATGGCGGTGGCTTCGGCGTGGCTGCTTGCCTGGGTGCTGGCGCGCTCCAGCAAAAACGGGCGCACGAGTTCTTGGCGGTTGATGTCCTCGACGGCCGTGACCGCGGTGACGGTGCGCGCCGCGGATCCGATGCGGATGTGCTTGGTTTTTGCCGGCGCCTTTTTTTCGATTTGCTCCATTAGCAGCTGGACGCCTTTGCGGCCGATTTCGTAGCCCGGGGGTGCCACAGTGGTGAGCGGGACCGCTCCGCTCCAGGCGAGTGGATTGCCGTCGCAGCCAGCTACGCGCACCTGCCCAGGGACGGATATGCCCTTGTCGACCAGCGCCGAGATGACGCCCGAGGCCAACACATCGGTCAGACCGACGACAAAATCGGGGCGCTCGTTGGCAGGGCGCTCGGCGATTTGGCTGCCGATACCGTAGCCGTCTGCCGCGGTGTTCCATTCGCCGGCGTCGATGACCTCGATTTTGATGTCGGGGCGCATGGCCAGTGCCTTGTGAATACCAAGGACACGCAGGGTGAGCTGCATAAAGGCGGCGCGGCCGACGACGACAATGTGGCGTGCGCCGCGGGCGATGGCGAGCTCGGCGATAATGCGCCCCTGGGCCTCGTTGTCGGCAGCCACATAGTAGCCAGGCTCGGAGCAATGGATGTCCAGATGGACGATGGGCACGGGCATCTTAGTCATGGCCGGGTGCCAGTCGGGCGATGCCATGGGCTGCACCATAACGCCGGACATCTGGGTGCCCATAAAGTAGCGCAGGTAATGGTCCTCGAGAATATCGTCGTTGTCGGCGTTGGCAATAAGCAGGTCGTAGCCGTGCTTGCGGGCCTCGTTGTGGGCGCCGCTGGCGATCTGGAGCGAGAAGCCGTGATCGAGGCGGGGGAGGACCAGGCCAAAGGACTTGGTGGTGCCGCCGGCCAGCTGTCGAGCGCTTTGGTTGGGCAGGTAGCCCAGGCGATTGATAGTTTCGTTGATGAGTTTGAGGGTCTCGGGGCGTAGCTTTTCGGGATGGTTGAGCGCGTTGGAAACCGTGCCCAACGAAACCCCGGCTTCGCGCGCGACGTCGCTGATTTTAACCTTTGCCATAGCGGCCCCTTTGATGCGTTTCAAGTACAAGCCAAATTGTAGCATCGCCCGCCCCCGGGGTGTTAAAACCTGCCAATGAGGGACAGGTTTATTTTGGCAGGTTTTATTTGGGGAAACACTGCCGTCCAAACCATCACGAAGGGGACAGTCCCCTTCGTGGTGGTTGGGACTGCGGACGATTTCTTGGACCGCTACGCGGCCCTTCCCAGCGCGGCGCGGA